>NZ_JCAFTW010000008.1:0-286386 GCF_059370655.1 Stenotrophomonas sp. YJH_SMC_133
CCAGCGCAATTCCGTGCTGACCCAATGGCTGCACCACTACAACTGGCACCGCCCTCACATGGGGATCGGTGGCCAGCCACCTATTTCCAGAGTCCTGCTGAACAACGTGGTGGGTTTACACAACTAACAGTCGACTCTACCGGTCCCGATGCCGGTCCCAACGCCGATCCCACCGCTGCCACACGCGCTACGCAACCCGGTCATGTCCCTGCAACGCCGTTGCGGCTCAATACGTCCACGCGGCCCGGCCGTGGGAAGGGACCGGACCGGCCTTCCCACCCTGGGCCCGACCAACTTTCCATGGGCGAGGGTGTCATGCGCAATCGAGTGACGCGGCGGTACTTCCAGCAGCTGTTCGCGCTGTACGCCGGCTTCGTGCAGTCGCGCTGAGGCGTAGAAGGCAGCGAGGTAGAGTCGACCGTTGGTCGACTATCGCGCGAAGCGCGGGGTTTTCGGGGGCTGTACGAAAGGCAGTCGACTAACAGTCGACTCTACCCAGTCGCCGCAATACCCAGTCGCCGCAATACCCAGTTGATCGCCCAGTCAGCGCCGCTTGCCGCGGCGCGCTGGTGCCGGCGGCGGTGCATCCGAACGCGGCTTGGCGTACTGCGTCCACAGCGCCGGCAGTGCCTTGCCGGTGTGCTTCTGCCACAGCGCCGGCGTATAGCGGCCGTCGCGCAGGGCCTTGTCCAGCGCCAGCACCAGGCCGGGATACTCGGCCTCGGCCCATTTCAGGAACGCACCGGTCACCCGGTAGCCGCTGTCGAAATTCTGCCCCTTCTCGACCTTGCCCGGCAGTACCCAGCCTGCGGCGGCATTGTCCATGCCGTAGCGGTCGCGTGCGTAGTCGGCGATGCCTTCCACCAGCCAGCCCGGCACCCGTGCATCGCCGTAACCTGGATAGCCCTGCACGATGTGCATCGCCTCATGGGTGACCAGATCGATGTCGTTCGGGTGCTGCGCCAACCAGCCTGGGTTGATGGTGATCGTCGCTGCCTGGTCCTTGTCGCCGACGAAGGCGATGCCGGTGTAGGCCGGATCGATCACGATGCGCACCATCGCCGGCGCGGCCGGGTGGAAGTCCGCGCGTTCGCGCAGGTAGGCGAAGAAGAACGTATCGATTACCCGCTTGCGCTGCGGCGCGGCCAGGGCGCCACGGGCGTCCTGGTAGTTCAGCGTCACGCCGTCGCGGGTCAGCTGCGTATCGAACGCCTGGGTCTGGCCGAAACTTGAGAAGGACAGGGCAACAAGGGCCAGAGGCAGAAGACGGTAGCGCATGCCGCTCATTGTACGGTGCCGGCCGCCAGCAGTTCGATCTCCGCCAGTGGCAGCCGTGCCGGTGCCGCCAGGCGCAGGCGGTATTCGCTGTAGCGGCCGGGTCTGGCGATGCGGAACGGACGGGTCTGGCGGGCGGATTCGAAGTCTTCGCCGCTGCGCTGGTCGAGCACGGTCCAGCTGCCGCCGCCGTTGCGCGCCTCCAGCGTCCACTCACCGCCCTGGATGCGGCCGTCGCCGCTGGTGAGCGTGTACATCGTCGGCGTGCCGTCGCTCAGTCCGGTCAGCGCGATGGTTGCGCCGCCGCCCAGGCCCACGGTGGTGCTCGCATCGTCATCGACCAGTGCGGGCAGGGCGCGGCCATCGGCCAGCGTCGCCTTCGCGCCGCTGCCGAGCAGGTCGTGCAGCAGCTGCGGGCGCTGGCCGCGCGCGGTCAACGAGCGCGGCACATCGTCCACGCCGCTGCCCCAGCGCGAGGGACGGGGTCCCATCACGAAGTCGAGGGTCGCGCCCTTGGCGATCAGGTCGTGTGGCACCCAGGTCTTCGTCCACGGCTTGCCGTTGATCTTCAGCGACTGCACGTAGACGTTCTCGCGCGAGTTGTTGGCCGCGTTCACGGTCAGCACCGCGCCACCCTGCAGCTCCACGCGTGCATGCTCGAAGGCCGGCGAGCCGATCACGTACTCCGGGGCGCCCATGCGCAGCGGGTACAGGCCCAGCGAGGCCAGCACGTACCATGCCGAAGTTTCGCCGTTGTCCTCATCGCCCGGATAGCCCTGGCCGATCTCGCTGCCGACGTACAGCCGCGACAGGATCTCGCGCACGTGCTGCTGGGTCTTCCACGGCTGCCCGGCATACAGGTACATCCACGGGATGTGGTGCGCCGGCTGGTTGCTGTGCGCGTACATGCCCATGCGTACGTCGCGCGCTTCGGTCATCTCGTGGATGGTGCCGCCGTAGGAGCCGGCCAGTGCCGGGTCTGCGGTTTCCGGCGTGGCGAAGAAGGTATCCAGCTTCGCCGCCAGCTTGTCGCGGCCACCGTACAGCGCGGCCAAGCCTTCGCCGTCATGGGCGGCAGTGAAGGCGAAGGTCCAGCCGTTGGATTCGGTGTAATCGTGGCCCCACACGCGCGGGTCGTAGTCCTTGGCGTCCACGCGCCAGCGGCCATCGGCCCTGCGGCCCTGGAAGAAGCCGGCGGCAGGGTCGAACATCGTCGCGTAGCTGGCAGCGCGGTGGCGGAAGTAGTCGGCTTCGGTGCTGTAGCGCTCGCGTGCGGCGGGTGCGGTCGCGCGCTTGGCCAGCGCATCGGCCATGTTGGCGATGCCGAAGTCATTGAGTGCGCCTTCCATCGTCCACGACATGCCCTCATGCACGTCGGCGCTGGCGTAGCCCCGGAAGGTCGAACGGTCCATGCCCTTGCGGCCGACATGGCGGTCGGGTGGTACCACGGTCGCGTTCTTCAGCGCGGCGGCGTAGGCCTCGCCCGGATCGAAGCCGCCGACGCCCTTCAGCCACGCATCGGCGAAGGCCACGTCCGAGCTGGTGCCGACCATCAGGTCCGCGTAGCCCGGCGATGACCAGCGCGCGATCCAGCCGCCAGCGCGGTACTGCTCGATGAAACCCTGCACCATCTGCCCGGCATCGTCGGGCGTGAACAGCGCGTAGGCCGGCCAGGTGGTGCGGAAGGTGTCCCAGAAGCCATTGTTGACGAACACCTTGCCATCGCGCACGGCGGCAAAGGTGCGGGTCGCGCTGCCATCGGTGTTGTCATCGCTGGCGCTGGCCTGGTTGGCGTAGCGCCACTCCGGTGCGGCGGTGCTGCCCACGTTTTCATGGCCGGAATTCGGGTACAGGAACAGCCGGTACAGGCTGGAATACAGCGTGGTCTTCTGGTCGTCGCTGGCATCGCCGATGTCGAAGCGGGCCAGGCGTGCGTCCCATGCATCCTGCGCACGGCCGGCCACGCTCTCCAGCGTATCGGTGGCGGCGATTTCCAGCGCCAGGTTGTGTCGTGCCTGCTCCACCGAGATCAGCGAAGTGGCGATGCGCATGGTCACCCGTCGTTCGCTGCCGGCATCGAACTTGATGTAGCCGGTCGGTCGGCCGGTGTCGAGGCGCCCACTGCTGCGCCACGGCTTGTCGAAGCGGGCCACCACGTACATGCGGCTGGCGCCGTTGGACAGGCCGCTGCGCGTGTCGGTGTAGCCGGACAGCGTCTGCGTGGCGGCGTCCAGAGTCAGGCCACCGCGTGCATCGACATTGTCGAACAGCAGGTTGGCGTCGCCGTCCTCCGGGAAGTCAAAGCGGAACAGCGCGGCATGGTCGGTCGGCGCGATCGATGCCGCGACGCCGTTGTCGAAGCGCACGTCGTAGCGGTAAGGGCGGGCGCTTTCATGGCTGCGGTCGAACGACAGGGCACGCTTGCGGCGGTCAGCCTCCGGCACGCCACGACTGGCCGATGGCATCACCTGGAAGGTCTGGCGGTCGCCCATCCACGGGCTGGGTTGGTGGCTCAGCGCAAGCGCCTGCAGCTGAGGACGGTTCTGCGCGTCGTTCTGCTCGTTCCAGCGGTACAGCCAGTTCAGCGCACCGGCATCGGTGACCGGGGTCCAGAAGTTGAACCCGTGCGGCACCGCCGTGGCCGGGAAATTGTTGCCACGCGAGAAGGTGCCGTTGGCCTGGGTACCGCGGGTGGTCAGTACCCAGTCGGAGACGCGCGCTGGCTGCTGCCGTGGCACGGTGTCCAGGCGAACGTCATCAATCCAGCCGGAGACCGGTGCGCCGTCGGCACTGGCCACCTCCAGTTCGATCGCCACCACGCGGCGGCCCTTCAGCGCGGGCACATCGCCCAGCCGCACCGCCTTGCGCGCCCATTGCTGCGGGTACAGCGTCTTCGAGTCGCCCTGCGCGCGGGCGCCGAGGGCCACCCCATGCTGGTCACGCGCAGCGCCGGCCGAAACCCGACTGCCATCGTCCAGCAGCAGGTCCAGAGACACATAGGTCGAAGCCACGGTGTCCTTGCCGACGATCTCCGGCAGCACCAACCACGACAGGGTGGTATCGGCCTCGATGGTCACGTCCGCCTTGAACAGTTCGCGCCGCGCATTGCCACCTCCACTGCTGTAGCGCAGTGCGTGCAGGCCGCTGTAGCCGACATTGCGCTTGGCGGCGTAGGGCGCCGCGGGGCCATTGCCGATCGTGACCTGCAATGCGCCTGCGGCCGGTTCCGGAGCCGGCTGGCCCGGCTCGAACGAGCTCTGCAGTCCCTGTGCCAGCACCGGCATCGCGGTAGTCGCACAGGCCAGGGCCAGGGCGAGCGGAAGCAGGGCGCGGCGTGGATCGGACAGGGTCATGCAGGGGTCTCCCGGAAGGGCTGGCGGCGGGCAGAACCCGCATCGGCGGACACCACGGACAGCATCGCTCCGCCCGCCGCGATGGCAGTGGAAGAGGCGATGCCGGTCCGGTGGGGGCGGGCCATGCGATCGGGTCGGATTGGGATAGGCCGGTTCACGACCTGGCCCGATCCTGCAACAGCCGTGGCAACCTGACAAGTGCCATTTAGTTCGATCCAAATGCGGTAAATATCGTTGTCGGTGGTTTCCCGGGGTGGATCTGCAGGATCGGCCGGGAATTCCCACCGGCACCTCATCCCGAAGTGGCATGCAAGGTCGCAGGGAATCGGCCCGGTACGCGCAAAGACCCGTTGCGGCGCAATGTCGGGGCGGCCTGGATGCTAGAATCACAGGCCTCGCAACCCGTTCATCGACATCCGCCATGAGCCATACCGCCACTGCGCCCGCCAACGCCGAGAAGCGCTACACCGTGCACCGCAGCGATCTGCCGCTGAGCTGCCCGACCCCGGAAATGGCGCTGTGGAACTCGCATCCGCGCGTGTACCTGCCGATCGAAGACGAGCCCAATGGCGAAGCGCAGTGCCCGTACTGCGGTTCCGTGTTCGTGCTGGCCGACTAAGCGGCCGCCCCTTCGATGCGCCGATTGACCGTGGTGCAGTTGCTGCCGGCGCTGCACTCCGGCGGCGTCGAGCGCTCGACCCTGGAAATCGCTGCGGCCCTGGTCGCCGCCGGCCATCGCGCGCTGGTGGTTTCCGCCGGTGGCCGCCTGGTGCAGCCGCTGCTCGACAGCGGTGCCGAGCACCTCACCCTGGACATCGGCCGCAAGTCGCTGCTGACCCTGCGCCACTTGCCGACCCTGCGCCGCTTGTTTGCCGAGATTGGTGCGGACATCGTGCATGCCCGCTCGCGGCTGCCGGCCTGGCTGGGTCTGTATGCAATCCGTGCCCTGCCTGCCGCGCAACGCCCGCACTGGGTGACCACCGTGCATGGGCTGAATTCGCCCAGCCGCTACAGCGCGGTGATGACCAGCGGCGAACGCGTGATCTGCGTGTCCAACACCGTGCGCGATTACGTGCAGCGGCACTACCCGACCGTGCCCGAACAGGCATTGCAGGTGATTCCGCGTGGCGTCGATGTGGCCCAGTTCCCGCGCGTGGCGCGTGCCGATCGCCGTCCGCGGATGGCGCTTGCGACAGAGTACCCATGGCTGGCGCAGGTTGAAGGCCCCTTGCTGCTGTTGCCGGGGCGTGGCACCCGCCTGAAGGGCCACGCACACGCATTGCAGCTGCTGGCGGATGTGCGCGCCGCCGGCGTGCCGGCACAGTTGTGGATGCTGGGCACCGATGAGCCCGGACGTGAAGCCTACGTGGCCGACCTGCGCCGGCAGGCGGCCGCGCTCGGCGTGGCCGAGGCCGTGCACATCAGCACGCCGACCGCACGCATCGCCCAGGCCTACGCGGCCAGCGACCTGGTACTGCAGCTGTCGGACAAGCCCGAAGCGTTCGGCCGCACCGTGGTCGAGGCGTTGTCGGTGGGCCGGCCGGTGCTGGGTTGGGACCATGGCGGCGTCGGTGAGCTGCTTCGGCAGCTGCAACCCGCAGGTGCCGTGCCGCTCGGCGATGCGCGGGCATTGGGTGAACGTGCGCTGGCCCTGCTGGCCCAGCCCCCGTCCTTGCCGACCCGCATCCCGTTTACCCTGCAGGCCATGCAGCGCGATACCCTCCGCCTCTATGCCGACCTCGCCGGCTGACCCCGCCGTCATCGTGCGCGACGACCGCGCCGGGCGCTGGGCGCCCTGGTGGGTGCTGGCGTACGTGGCGATGTGGCCGTTGCCAGGCATCGCCGAAACCGTGTTGGGCCTGGGCGCGCTGTACGCGGCGGCGCGCATGGTGACGCGACGCCTGCAGCGCCGCCCGCATCTGTTGAGCACGGCGGCCTGGGCACTG
Source organism: Stenotrophomonas sp. YJH_SMC_133 (assembly GCF_059370655.1). Taxonomy (NCBI): domain Bacteria; kingdom Pseudomonadati; phylum Pseudomonadota; class Gammaproteobacteria; order Lysobacterales; family Lysobacteraceae; genus Stenotrophomonas; species Stenotrophomonas sp. YJH_SMC_133. Next base: position 6,575 of record NZ_JCAFTW010000008.1, read on the forward strand.
ACTTCGATCCTGTTCCTTGGTTACTGGCTGCCGCAGGCATTCTCCGCATTCGATGCGATCGATCCGGCGGCCTCGTGGACCAAGGCTGCTGCGGGCCTGCGCTATCTGCCCTTCATGTGGCTGGTGGCGATCGCAGTGGCTACGCCGGAGCGGCGGCGGCTGACCTTCGCGGGGCTGGCACTGATCACCGGCGCATGGACGCTGGATGCGCTGGTGCAGGCGGTGGCCGGCACCAGCCCATGGTTCTGGTCGCTGGAACACCTGAAGCTGGCGGTCAGTGGCCACGCACTGTGCCCGGCCGACGAGGCCGCACTGGCAGATCGCCTCAGTGGCGCACTGGGACCGTGCAACCTGAAGTTCGGCCAGGTGCTGGCCAGCCTGTCGCCGTTCCTGCTGCTGCCCGCCGCGCGGCGCTTTGGCAATACGGGCTGGCTGCTGGCTGCTGCAGCGCTGGGCAGTGTGCTGCTGTTGGCCGGTTCGCGCGCCTCGTGGATCACCTTCGCGCTGGTGCTGGCCTACAGCGGCGTGCGCCAGTTCGGCTGGAAACGGCTGGCCGCGCTGGCGCTGGTGGCGGTGCTCGGCGCCGGTGCGCTGACCGCCAGCGTGCCGCAGCTGCGCGAGCGCTTCGCGCGTACGGCCATGGCCCTGGATGGGGGCGAGCGTGGTGTCGACGAGGCCCTGTCAGGGCGCGCGCGGATCTGGGAAGCCGCCGCCTGCATGATTGAAGAGCACCCGATCAATGGCGTGGGTGCACGTGGTTTCCGCGATGCCTATCCCGCTTGCGTGGCGGAGGAAGGGCCGGCCGTGTGGGGCAATGCCCCGGCGCTTCATGCCCATCAGATCGTGCTGGAAATCCTCGCAGAGACTGGAGTGATTGGTCTGTTGCTGTGGCTGGCGGCGGTGGCCCAGGCCTGGCGCGCATGGCGCTACGCGCCGGCAATGGCCCGCGAACGCGCGCGTCCGGCGATGCTGGCGCTGGCGGTGACCGTGTTCCCGCTGAACACCCATCTGGCGTTCTATTCGGCCTTCTGGGGTGGCCTGACCGTATTGCTGGCCGCGCTGTTCGCCGGCAGCCTGCTGGCGCGCGACGCGGACGACACGCCGACGGCGGTGTGATCGTCCATCCAGCCTGGCGTGGCTCTACTGCGCGTACCGAACGGAGATTGCTGTGGTGGATCCACGCCATGCGTGGATGGAGCTTTCCCGACGCAAACACAGGTAACCCACCCCTACCGGTGTTTCCATGGGTATCGCACGCTCGAGGCATGGCCAAGCCCAAGACTCCGCTACGGTCGATATTCCCGATCCGGCAACGTGTACTCATTGACCACGGCAACCCTTGGCCGTGAACCGTTGTTCGCCGATGCGGCGAACATGGCGATCCTGATCGACACCCTGCGCTTCGTCGAGCGTAGGGGCTTCAGCCACAGTCTCGCCTGGGTGGTGATGCCCGACCATCTGCACTGGCTGATGGAACTGCGCAGTGGCAGCGCGGCTATCACGACCATGCAGTGCGGACCGACGAATCACTTCACGAGAAGGCGATGTACATCCTGGCCAATCCGGTCTGTGCGGGCTTGGCGTGCGTGGTGGTGGAGTACCCGTACGCCTGGTGCCGCTGGCCGTTGTGAATCCCGGCACGGAATCGAAGAGCATCCACGCATGGCGTGGATCTACTTGTAGAAATCACTCCGCCCACCCGGCTGGCGCTTGAAGCGGCGGTGGATCCACAGGTACTGGTCGGGCGCCTCGCGCACCATCTCTTCGATGGCCTGGTTGACCCGCGTGGTATCGGCTTCCACGTCGTCGCTGGGGAAATTCTCCAGTGGCGCGCCGATCTTCAGGAAGTACTTCCCGCCTTCGCGGCGATGGAAATACGGGATCACCGCACAGCCGGTCATCCGCGCCAGCTGGTGGGTGGCGGTGATGGTCGAAGCGGTGTGGCCGAAGAACGGCACGAACACGGTGTCCTTGCCGCGCATGTCCTGGTCGGGCGCGTACCAGAGGAAGCCGCCCTTCTTCAGGTGGCGCACGGTGGCGCGGATGTCCTCATTGGCGAACATTGCCTTGGCGTAGCGCAGGCGGCCGAACTTCACCGCCCACTCGTACACCGGGTTCTTGTGCTTGCGGTACATGCCTGAAAGATCAACGTAGTCGCACAGCAGGCGCCCGCACATTTCCAGGGTCATGAAATGGCCGGACACCAGCAGCACGCCACGACCTTCCGCCTGCATCTGCCGCAGATGTTCCAGTCCTTCGATCTGCACCTGCGGGCGGATGCTGTCGATGCTGCCCCACCAGGCGCGGATGCACTCGAACACGCCCACACCCAGGGCATCGAAGCTGTCGCGCACCAGGCGCTGGCGCCAGGCCTCGTCCTTCTCGGGGAAGCACAGCTGCAGGTTGACCTCGGCGGCGCGGCGACGGCTGCCCAGCAGGCGCCAGGTGATCCAGCCGACGCCCCGGCCCAGCGCACGCTGCAGCATCCACGGCAGGCGGGCGATGGCGAAGGCGCCCAGCATGGCGGCGAACATCGGCCAGTTGCGGGGATCGCGCAGCGACGGGCGGACGGCGGTGGTGGCATCGGACATTGGCCCATTCTACCAAGGCGGCCGCGTGTCTTTCCCGGGGGGCTCCCGTATCCTTGCCGCATGCTTAAAGACCCTGTCGAATGGATCCTGCGCGGCCTGTACTCGGTCGTGCTCTACATCCTGCTGCCGATCACCGTGTACCACCTGGTCTGGCGCGGCTTCCGGGTCCGTGAATACTTCCGGCGCTGGGATGAGCGCTATGCCTCCTATCCGCAGCCCACCGGCCAACCGCGGGTCTGGCTGCACGCGGTCTCGGTGGGCGAAGTCAATGCCGCTGCGCCGCTGGTGAACGCGCTGCGCAAGGAGCGCCCGGACATCCGCTGGGTCATCACCACCATCACCCCGACCGGCTCCGAGCGCGTGCGTGCGCTGTGGGGCGACGCCCTGGACCACGTCTACCTGCCGTATGACGTGCCCGGCAGCGTCAACCGCTTCCTCGGCCACTTCCAGCCCAGCCTGGCGCTGATCCTGGAAACCGAACTGTGGCCGAACATGCTGTTCGGCTGCCGTGACCGTGGCATTCCGGTCTACATCCTCAACGCGCGCCTCTCGGCGCGTTCGCTGCGGGGCTACCGGCTGCTGGCGGCGTTGATCCGCCGCGCGCTGCGCACGGTCACCTGCGTGGCCGCGCAGTCGCAGGACGATGCCGAGCGTTTCGTGCAGCTGGGTGCCGCGCCGGAGCAGGTGCAGGCGCTGGGCAACCTGAAGTTCGACATCACTACGCCGGACGTGCAGGGCTTCGTCGAGCAGTTCCATGCCCGCGTGCCGGCCCGGCGGCCGGTGTGGATCGCCGCCAGTACCCATGATGGTGAAGAACAGGCGGTGATCGATCTGCATCGTCGCCTGCGCCGGCAGCACCCCGACCTGTTGCTGCTGTGGGCGCCCCGGCATCCCGAGCGCTTCCCGAAGGTGGAGGCGCTGGCGCGGGAGCAGGGCTGGAACGTGGCAACCCGGCGCGCGAAGCAGTGGCCGGAGGTTGGAACCGATGTGTTCGTCATCGATACCCTGGGCGAGCTGATGCCGTTCTATGCCTGCGCGCAGGTGGCGTTTGTCGGTGGAAGCCTGCAGCCGATCGGTGGCCACAACCTGCTGGAGCCGGCGGCGATGGGCACCGCTGCGGTGACGGGCCCGCACCTGCACAACTTCTCGGAGATTTCCCGTCGGATGCGCGAGGCGGGCGCGCTGTTGATCGGCGAAGACGTGCAGGCGGTCGGCGAACTGCTGCAGCACCTGCTCGAAGATCCACAGGCACGCGAGGACATGGCGCGGGCAGGCTGCACGCTGATCAGCAACGGACGCGGTGCCCTGCAGCGTACGCTGGCGCTGGTCGGACCGCACCTGCCGCCGCCTTGCCGCTGAGTCCGAAGGGCCGGCGCACGCGACGTGACTGTCGTGAAAGACCGCGTCAATTCTGCTTAGCGACCTGGAATCTGTCGTAGCGGGACCGGGAGCTTCCTTGCCAACGTGCCTGCCGTCACATCGTGATGCGCATGGCGCGTATTCCGATACCGCCTCCCGGCACAGGCTGTCAGTCTGCTGTCGACCGCGCTTGGGCGGATATCAAGGGAACTTGCGATGGACAGCGACAGCAGCCCCGGCATCGATGAGCCCGGGTACGGCGATCGCCTTGTGGTGGTGGCACTGACCTTGCTGCTGGGAGGCGGCGTGGTCGCGCTGGTCGGCCAGCACACCGCAGGCCAGGCAGGCCCGGCCATCGTCCTGAGCCTGCTGCTGGCCGCGCTGGGCACAGGGCCGCTGCTGTACTGCCTGCACGTTCTGAACCAGCAAAGGCCCGCTGCCGATGGCCTGCATGGCGTGGTGCGGGAATGCTGGGGAGGCGTGCCGGCCGTTCTGCTCGGTGGCGCGCTGCTGCTGGAACTGGTGGTGACTGCCGCTGGCGTTGCGCAGTCCGTCGCCAACCATCTGCATGTACTGCTGGCTGGTTGTGGAATCGAGGCCAGCAACGGGATGCCGGGTCAACTGGTGGCTGCTGCCAGCCTGCTGTTGCTTGCAGTGGTCGGATTGCTGCGGCCACACCGTGTGGTGCTGGTTGCCTGCGTGCTGCTGACGGTGAAGATCGGCGCCGGCCTGCTGTTGCTGGTGCTGGCAGCCCGCCATGTGCACTACGCGAACTGGATTCCATGGCTGCCGCCGGCAACGGCACCCTATCGCTTCGGGATCGGCGGTGTACTGGCGGCGAGCGTGCCGCTGTACGGTGTGTTCGCCACCGTTGGCCTGGCGCTGGGATTTCCTGGCATCGGCAGGCAGGCGAGGGCACGGCCGCCGCTGCTGCCGGCGTGCGTGCTGCTGGCCATGGTGCTGCTGATCGTACTGGCCGCGTTGCAGGCGGGCCTGGTCGAATTTCCGGCCCTGGCCAGCACGCGGCCTTTGTCGGTCGCCCTGCAGCATCACCCGCAGTTGTACTGGGTGATGCTCTTGCTGCCGCTGGCGGGAGTGGCAGGGTTGGTGGCGCTCATCCTGGTGCTGCTGATGTTGGCTGCGCAGGTGGCGATGCAGCTGTGGCCGACGGCAGGTGACCGATCCCTGGAGTTCCGGGAGAGACTGGTGCCGGTTGCCGTCGTCCTGCCGGCGGCATTGCTGGCGTTGTGGGCGCCCATGGGCAGCCTGCCGGTACTGCCTGGTCCGGCAACCCTGTTGGTGATGGGGGCCGTGTGCGTGGCCGTGCTGCGCGGACGGGCACAGCGGTCACGCGCCCTGCCGGTGCTGGCTCCCGTCGCCATCGCACTGTGTCTGCTGGCCGCAGTCGAACGGATGCGGGTCTGGCCCGGCTGACGGTCGGTGGGTGCATGCCTCCGTCCGCGCGACCAACAAAAAAGCCACCCTCGCGGGTGGCTTCTTCGTGACCGGCAGGCTGACGACTTAGTGCGTGGTGGTTGCCGGGTTGCCCGCGTCCTGGGTCAGCAGGCGGTTGACGTCCTGCAGCTCGGCCACGTCCAGCGCACCCAGCGACTGGCTCAGCAGCAGGCGGTTCTGCAGGAAGGTGTAACGGGCCTGGGCGTAGTCCAGCTGCGCCGAGAACAGGATGCGCTGGTTCTGGATCACGTCCAGCACGGTACGGGTACCGACTTCCAGGCCGACCTGCGAGGCGTCATAGGCGCTCTGTGCCGAGACCACCGCCAGGCGGCGGGCTTCCACTTCGCTGATGCCCTGTACCAGGGTCTGGTAGGCATTGCGGGTGTTGCGGTCCAGGGCACGCTTCTGCTGCTCGTAGCCGTCCTGGGCAATGTCACGCTGGGCCAGCGCCTGGCGCACGCCGGACTGGGTAGCGCCGCCGGCGAAGATCGGCACGTTCAGGGTCAGGCCGATGCTGTTGGTGCGGGCGTCGGGGGACAGCGAGCCGGAGCCGGTGCTGTCGCCCCAGGTCGCGGTCTTGCCCCAGCTGCCGCCCAGCGACAGGGTCGGGTAGTGACCACCACGCGCGGCCTGCACGCCGGCTTCGGCGGCGCTCACCTTCAGTTCCTGCGCCTTCAGCGCCGGATTCTGGGTGGTGGCCTGGTGCACCAGCTCATCGATGTTGCCACGGTTGGCCGGCACTTCCGGACGGAAGTCGGCCGGCAGGCCGCGCAGGTTGACCACCGGCTGGCCGGTCAGTTCGGTCAGGGCCTGGTAGTTATCGGCCAGGGTGTTCTGCGCAACGATGGTGTTGGCACGCGCCTGGTCGTACTGGGCGCGTGCTTCGTGCACGTCGGTGATCGGCGCCAGGCCCACTTCCAGGCGCTTGTCGGCGAAGTCGAACTGCTTCTTCGCAGCCGCTTCATTGGTCTGTGCGGCGTTCAGCGATTCGATCGCCACCAGCACGTTGAAGTAGGCCGCCGAGGTGCGCACGATCAGGCTGTCGTTGGCAGATTCGAGGGTGAAGTCCGCCGCCTTGCTCAGCTCACGCTGCGAACGCAGGTTGTTGATCTGGGTCCAGTTGAACAGCGTCTGGCTGCCATCGATCGTGTAATTGCGGCGCTTGTTGGTGAACGAGCCGGAGTTGATGTCGGCGTTCGGCTCGCTGCGCGTGCGGTTCAGCGTGGCCTGGCCGTTGATCTGCGGCAGCAGGGCGGCGCGCGCCTGCACGGCGCCTTCCTTGTCGACCAGCCGGGTCGATTCGGCGGCGGACAGCTGCGGATCGCCGTTGCGCGCCATTTCGTAGACCTGCAGCAGGTCGGCGGCATGGGCAGACAACGGCAGCAGGGCAGTGGCCAGCGCAACAGCGAGGGATCGGCGGATCATTGCGGCTTCCTTGGACTCAGAGGTGGAACTGGGGTGCCGGGGCGGCACCGCGCAGGTAATCGATATCGGTCTCGAACAGGGACTCGGTGCTGCCGTCGGCCTTGACCAGCAGGGCCTCCATCGCCGGCGAGCGGCCGTGGATCACGAACAGGCGACCACCCGGACGCAGCCACGAGGCGAACTGTGACGGCACCACGTCGACCGCACCAGTGACACAGATCACGTCAAAGCGGCGTTCGGTCTGCCAGGACAGGGCGTCAGCCACTTCCACGCGGACGTTGGTGCCCAGGCCGGAGGCGTCCAGGTGGGCACGCGCGGCGGCGGCCAGCTCCGGGTCGATCTCCAGGCTCAGCACGTCGCGCGCCAGCGCGCCGATGCAGGCGGACAGGAAGCCGCTGCCGGTGCCGATTTCCAGCACTTCGTCACCCGGCTGCAGATCCAGTGCCTGCAGGGTACGGCCCTCGATGACCGGCTTCATCATCTTCTGGCCGTGGCCGATCGGCAGTTCGACATCGGCGTAGGCCAGTGCCCGGTGTGCATCGGCGACAAAAGCCTCGCGCGGCAGGCGGGCCAGGACGTCGAGCACCTTGATGTCCAGCACGTCCCAGGGACGGATCTGCTGTTCCACCATCAGTTCGCGGGCGTGGGCGTAATCAATCGTCATGAGGTTCAAATCCAGCGCAGTGGGCCGGCCATTTTACCGGTGCCGGAGGCCGGCGGCGCGCCCAGAGCATCAGCTGCCGGGTGGCCGGGGTCGCAGTGCCGGAAGTCATCGCGACCTCCGGTTCGTTCAGTTTTGGTTATTCAGCCGTCTCGGCCCCTCGCGGCGCATAGGCGCGCAGGAAGAAGTCGATGCTGGCGGTCACGTGGGCAAGAGGGTCGCACTCCACCGGTGACAGTGGCATGCCGCACATCATATGCATGTGCACTTCGCCCTTGACCAGGGTCAGGAACTGCTCGCCAGCCAGCGAATAGTCGGTGATTTCCAGCTCGCCGCGCTCGGCGCGTGCCCGCAGGAAGTCAGCCAGGGCCTCGCAGGTACGTTCCGGTCCTGCCTTCCAGAACAGCTCGCGCAGGCGTTCGTCGGTCTCCGGCGCCATCATCATGCGCTGGATCGAGATCGCCGCATCGGAAGTGATCAGTTCGAAGAAGGCCAGGCCGATGCCGATCAGCTGGTCGCGCAGCGGGCCGTCCGCGTCGGCCACGAACAGGGCATCGGGCAGCATTTCAATGCACTTTGACTGCACGGCCTCGGAGAACAGGGTCTCCTTGTCGCCGAAGTGGCTGTACACGGTCAGCTTCGAGACGCCGGCCTGGGCGGCAATGGCGTCCATGCTCACGCCGGTATACCCCTGTTCGATGAACAGTACCTTGGCTGCTTCAAGGATCGCCGCGCGCTTGCCCAGATCCTTGGGGCGCCCGGGTCCGGCGGCCTTGGCAGCGGGCTTGGCCGACGGCTTGCGGGAAGTGGAAGAACTCATCGCAACAATACTAGACCAAGCGGTTCGATATTTATACTATACCGGCCGGTTTATTAAATTGGGCCGGCAGTCGCGGCTCCCCCTTGTTGCAACCCTGCGTTTTCAGGACGTTGACCGATGAAGATCGTGCGCTGGATGGGCGGTATGGTGTGGGTGGCTGCGCTGGCAGCCTGTTCGGGACAGGAACAGGCGCCGCAGGCGGCCGTGCCGGTACTGGTGGTTCACCCCGGCGAACAGGCCGGACAGGCGCCGGCGGCATTCCCGGGCACGGTGCGTGCCCGTCAGGAAAGCCCGCTGTCGTTCCGCGTCGGAGGCAACCTGGTCAAGCGCCACGTCGATGCCGGCCAGCGGGTGAAGAAGAGCGACGTGCTGGCCGAACTGGACGTGGCTGACTTCGCGCTGCAGGCCCGTGCCTCGCAGGCGCAGCTGGCTGCGGCCGAGGCCGACCTGGTGCGTGCCCGCGATGACCTGAAGCGCTACCAGGTGCTGGCCGACCAGCAACTGGTCAGCCGCTCGCAGCTGGACCAGCAGTCCGCGGCGTTCAAGGCCGCGCAGGGCCAGGCCAATGCGGCCCGCGCCAACCTCGATGTGCTGCGCAACCAGGCTGACTACGCGCAGCTGCGAGCGCCGGCCGATGGCGTGATCGCCAGCCGCGAGGCCGAAGCCGGGCAGGTGGTGTCCGCCGGCCAGACCATCTTCAACCTGGCCGCCGATGGCGGCCGCGAAGTGCTGATCGACCTGCCCGAGGCGACCATCCGCGACTACGCGGTCGGCCAGCCGGTCGAGGTGGAACTGTGGAACCGCCCGGGCCAGCGCCTGCCCGGTACGATCCGCGAGATCGCCGCCGCCGCCGATCCGCAGGCACGCACCTATGCCACCCGCGTCAGCCTGGCCGCCAATGCGCTGGCCGATGTCGAACTGGGCCAGAGCGCACGCGTCTACAGCAGCGCCGGTCGCCACGGCACCCTGCAGCTGCCGCTGGGCGCGCTGCAGCGCGGCGCCAACGGTGCCGCCAGCGTGTGGGTGGTCGATCCGGCCAACAGCACGCTGAAGGCCGCCTCGGTCACCACCGGTGCGTTTGGCAGCGAGACCGTGCCGGTGCTGTCCGGCGTGAACGCGGGTGACTGGGTGGTTGCCGCCGGTGGCCACCTGCTGCGAGCGGGCCAGCCGGTGATCGCCGTGGACCGGCAGAACCGCCCGGTGCTGAAGCCGGCCGCGCCGGCCGCTGCCGCCAAGGCCAAGGAGTAAGCCGGTGCGCCGCTTCAATCTTTCCGAGTGGGCGCTGGCCAACCGCCCGCTGGTGCTGTTCGCGATGCTGGCCTTCGCGCTGATCGGCGCGTGGTCGTACAAGCACCTGGGCCAGTCCGAGGATCCACCATTCACCTTCAAGGCGATGGTGGTGCGCACGCTGTGGCCGGGCGCCACCGCCGAACAGGTCTCGCGGCAGGTGACCGAGCCGATCGAGAAGGCGCTGATGAACACCGGCGAGTACGAGTTCATCCGCTCCTATTCGCGCCCCGGCGAATCGCAGGTCATCTTCATGGCCCGCGACAGCCTGCGTTCCAGGCAGATCCCGGACCTGTGGTACCAGGTGCGCAAGCGCGTGGGCGACATCCGTGCGACGCTGCCGCGCGAGATCGTCGGTCCGTTCTTCAACGATGAGTTCGGCGACACCTACGGCAACATCTATGCGTTGACCGGCAAGGGCTTCGACTACGCGGTGATGCGCGACTACGCCGACCGCATCCAGCTGGAACTGCAGCGCGTGCCCGATGTCGGCAAGATCGACCTGGTCGGCCTGCAGGACGAGAAGGTGTGGATCGAGCTGTCCAACACCCGCCTGGCCACGCTCGGTGTGTCGATGCAGCAGGTACAGCAGGCGCTGGCCGACCAGAATGCGGTCACCGGCACCAGCTTCTTCGAGACCGCCACCGACCGCGTGCAGCTGCGCGTGACCGGCCAGTTCAACGACATCGAAGCGATCCGCCAGTTCCCGATCCGCGCCGGTGACCGCACCGTGCACCTGGGCGACATCGCCGAGGTCAAGCGTGGCTTCGCCGATCCGGCGTCGCCGAAGATGCGCTTCATGGGTGAAGAGGCCATCGGCCTGGCAGTGGCGATGAAGGATGGCGGTGACATCCTCAAGCTCGGCGCCAATCTCGATGCCGAGTTCGAGCGCCTGCAGAAGACCCTGCCGGCGGGCATGCAGCTGCGCAAGGTGTCCGACCAGCCGCAGTCGGTGGAAGAGTCGGTCGGCGAGTTCGTGCAGGTGCTGACCGAAGCGGTGGTGATCGTGCTGCTGGTCAGCTTCTTCTCGCTGGGCCTGCGCACCGGCCTGGTGGTGGGCGTGACCATTCCGCTGGTGCTGGCGATGACCTTCTTCGTCATGCACTACTTCGACATCGGCCTGCACAAGATCTCGCTGGGCGCGCTGGTGCTGGCGCTGGGCCTGCTGGTGGACGATGCGATCATCGCGGTGGAGATGATGGCCACCAAGATGGAGCAGGGTTACGACCGCCTGCGCGCGGCCAGTTTCGCCTGGGAGTCGACCGCGTTCCCGATGCTGACCGGTACGCTGATCACCGCGGCCGGCTTCCTGCCGATCGCTACCGCGGCATCGAGCACCGGTGAGTACACCCGCTCGCTGTTCCAGGTGGTGACCATCGCGCTGGTGGTGTCGTGGATCGCGGCGGTGCTGTTCATCCCGTACCTGGGCGACAAGATGCTGCCGGACCTGTTCAATCCGCAGCCGCCGAAGCCGGGCAGCCTGTCCGCGCGCTGGCACGCCAAGCGCCAGCAGTGGGCCGACCGCTATCCGGCGCTGGCCAACCTGATCGCGCCGCCGCAGCATGGGCACGACCATGATCCGTACCAGCGCCCGTTCTATCGCAGCTTCCGCCGCTTCCTCGATGGCTGCCTGCGTCACCGCTGGTGGGTGATCGCTGCGACCATCGCCCTGTTCGTGTTCTCGCTGATGATGTTCCGCTTTGTACCGCAGCAGTTCTTCCCGGATTCGACCCGGCCGGAACTGATGGTGGACATCGAACTGGCCGAGGGCGCGTCGCTGCGTTCGACCCAGGCCCAGGCCGAGAAGCTGGAGAAGCTGCTGTCCAGCCGCGAGGGCATCGCCAACTACGTGTCCTACGTGGGCACCGGTTCGCCGCGCTTCTACCTGCCGTTGGACCAGCAGCTGCCGGCCACCAACTTCGCCCAGTTCGTGGTGTTGGCCAAGGACATCAAATCGCGCGAAAGCACCCGTGACTGGCTGCTGCACGAGGTGATTCCGAAGTTCCCGGACGTGCAGATGCGCGTGACCCGCCTGGAGAACGGCCCGCCGGTCGGCTATCCGGTGCAGATGCGTATTTCCGGCGAGCACATCGAGAAGGTGCAGGCGATCGCGCGCCAGGTCGAAGCCAAGGTGCGTGAGAACCCGCACGTGATGAACGTCAACCTGGACTGGAGCGAGCCGAGCAAGGTAGTGCGGCTGGTGATCGACCAGGAGCGTGCCCGCGCGCTGGGCGTGAGCAGTGCCCAGGTCAGCCAGTTCCTGTCCAGTTCACTGGCCGGGCAGTCGGTGAGCGTGTACCGCGAAGGCAATCGCCAGATCGAGATGCTGCTGCGCGGGCCGGCCGATGAGCGCAACCAGCTGGAGCTGCTGTCCAGCCTGTCGATGCCGACCGCCAACGGTGGCAGCATCACGCTGTCGCAGGTGGCGACGATGGAGTACGGCTTCGAGGACGGCATCATCTGGCACCGCAATCGCCTGCCGACGGTGACCGTGCGTGCCGACATCAGCGATGGCATGCAGCCGCTGGACGTGGTGCACCAGATCCTGCCGACGCTGGACGGCATCCGTGCCGAGCTGCCGAATGGCTACCTGCTGGAAACAGGCGGTACCGTGGAGGATTCGGCACGTGGCCAGAACTCGATCAAGGCCGGCATGCCGCTGTTCCTGGTGGTGGTGGCCACGCTGCTGATGCTGCAGCTGCGCAGCTTCTCGCGTGCGGCGATGGTGCTGGTGACCGCGCCGCTGGGCATCATCGGCGCGACGTTGTTCCTGCTGCTGTTCCGCGCGCCGTTCGGCTTCGTGGCACTGCTGGGCACGATCGCGCTGGCCGGCATGATCATGCGCAACTCGGTGATCCTGATCGACCAGATCCAGCAGGACATCGATGCCGGGCATGACCGCTGGCATTCGATCATCGATGCGACGGTGCGCCGCTTCCGCCCGATCGTACTGACCGCGCTGGCGGCCGTGCTGGCGATGATTCCGCTGTCGCGCAGCGCGTTCTATGGCTCGATGGCGATCTCGATCATGGGCGGCCTGATCGTGGGCACGGTGCTGACCCTGGTGTTCCTGCCGGCGTTGTACGCGGCATGGTTCCGGGTGAAGCCGGACGAATCCGGGGCGTAATGCCCCGGGTTCTGCGGCCGGGGTCGGATCCCTTTCCCGCTGGGAATGGGCTCTGACCCCATCCACCTTGTGCACATCCACGCATGGCGTGGATCTACTGTAGCTGCAGGCCGCTCCGTAGCACCGGCAGCAGCCATTCGATGAACACCTGCACGCGTTGCGCGCGGTGCTGCCGGTGCGGCTGCAGCAGGGTCACCGGTAACGGCTGCGCCACATGCTGCGGCATCACTTCCACCAGCGCACCGGATTGCAGTTCGGCCTGCACGTCGTAGCGCGGAATCTGCAGCAGCCCCAGCCCCGCCACGCAGCACGCGATCGACGCTTCTGCACTGTTGACCCGCACCCAGCCGGGCATCGGCAATGTGCGTAGCTGCGTACCCTCCTGCCACTCCCACGGTTCCACCCGCGCCGTGGTCGGCGACGCGTAGTTCACCGCCCGGTGCTGCTGCAGGTCGGCAGGTTGCTGCGGCACACCGTACTCGCGCAGGTAGGCTGGCGCGGCAACGTTGACGAAGTCGAGCTGGCCCAGCGTGCGCGCGACCAGGCTGGAATCGCCCAGCTGCCCGACCCGCAGCACGGCATCGCAGCCGTCTTCGATCAGGTTCACCGCGCGGTCGGTCATGCCCAGGTCGACTTCCACCTGCGGATGGCGCGCGAAGAAGTCGGGCAGCGCCGGGGCGATGATGCGGCGGCCGATGCGACTGGGCACGTCGATCTTCAGCAGACCCACCGGCTGCGCATCGTCCTGCCGGAACAGCGATTCGGCGTCTTCAACCTCGGCGATCAGGCGCAGGCAGCGGGCATGGAACACGTCGCCGTCGTGGGTGGTCGACACCCTGCGGGTCGAACGCTGCAGCAGGCGGGTACCGAGCCGCTGCTCCAGCTCCGCAATGGCTGCCGAGACGGTGGAGCGGGGCAGGCCGAGCTGGTCGGCGGCGCGGGTGAAGCTGGCGCACTCCACCACCCGGGTGAAGATGCGGAAGCGATCGATCCGATCCATTGTTCGCTGGCTCTGGAAGGTTAAGTCAATGCGGCGGGCTTTATCCGCATTTTCTGCACGATATCGTCGTCAGGACAGGGTTGCCACCCCGGGCAGCCCACTTCCGAGACCGAGGCCATGACCGACCATTCCCTCAAGGGCAAGACCGTGCTGATCGCCGGTGGCGCCAAGAACCTGGGCGGACTGATCGCCCGCGACTTCGCCAGCCAGGGCGCCAAAGCCATCGTCATCCACTACAACAGCGCCGCCACCCAGGCCGATGCAGAGGCGACCGTCGCCGCCGTGCAGGCCGCTGGCAGCAAGGCGGTTGCCCTGCAGGGCGACCTGACGTCGGCGGCAGCGATGGAGCGCTTGTTCGCCGATGCCGTGGCCGCAGTCGGCCGTCCCGACATCGCCATCAATACGGTCGGCAAGGTGCTGAAGAAGCCGCTGCTGGAGATCAGCGAAGCCGAGTACGACGAGATGAGCGCGGTCAACGCCAAGGCCGCGTTCTTCTTCCTCAAGGAGGCGGGACGTCACGTCAACGACGGCGGCCGGATCTGCACCCTGGTCACCTCGCTGCTGGGTGCGTTCACGCCGTTCTACTCCAGCTACGCCGGCACCAAGGCGCCGGTCGAGCATTTCACCCGTGCGGCGTCGAAGGAGTTCGGTGAGCGCGGCATCTCGGTCACGGCGATCGGCCCCGGTCCAATGGACACGCCGTTCTTCTATCCGGCCGAGAGTGCCGATGCGCAGGCGTACCACAAGACCGCGGCCGCGCTCTCGGCGTTCACCCGTACCGGACTGACCGACATCGCCGACATCGTGCCGTGGATCCGCTTCCTGGTCACCGATGGCTGGTGGATGACCGGGCAGACCATCCTGGTCAATGGTGGGTACACCACCAAGTAAAGCAGCCACGCATGGCGTGGCTCTACAGTAGAGCCACCCCATGGGTGGCTGCCCGCACTGTGCGAAGGGAGAGGCGCCACGCGTGGCGTGGCGCTATCGGATCAGTTGAGTTTGGCCAGCACCGCGTCGGTGGCGGCTGCCGTGCTCACCGCCTGGCCCTTGGCGGCCAGATCGGCGGTGAACACGCCGTCATCCAGCACGGCATGCACGGCGGCTTCCACCGCAGCGGCTTCCGTTTCCAACCCCAGCGAATGGCGCAGCAGCATCGCGGCGCTGAAGATCGTCGCGTACGGATTGGCGATGCCCTTGCCAGCGATGTCCGGGGCCGAACCATGGATGGGCTCGTAGATGCCGACTGCACCGGGTTCGCCCAGCGAGGCCGACGGCAGCAGGCCGAGCGAGCCGGCCAGCATCGAGGCCTCATCGGTGAGGATGTCGCCGAACATGTTCTCGGTCACGATCACGTCGTACTCGCGCGGCTTGGCCAGCAGGTGCATGGCCATGGAATCGACCAGCTGGTGCTCCAGTGCAACGTCCGGGAATTCCTCGCGGCCGATGCGCGCGGCCACGTCACGCCACAGGCGCGAGGTCTCCAGAACGTTGGCCTTGTCCACCGAGGTGACCTTGCCGCGGCGCTGCCGGGCCAGGCGGAAGGCACTGCGCAGCACGCGTTCGATCTCGGCCACGGTGTAGCGGCACAGGTCGCTGGCGCTGTCGGCGTCGCGGGTCTTGTCGCCGAAGTAGATGCCGCCGGTCAGCTCGCGTACCACCACGAAGTCCACGCCCTGCAGCAGCTCGGCCTTGATCGGCGAGGCGTGCAGCGCGGCCTCATGGGTACGCACCGGGCGCAGGTTGGCATACAGGCCCAGCGCCTTGCGGATCGCCAGCAGGCCCTGTTCCGGGCGCACCTTGGCGTTGGGATCGGACCACTTCGGGCCGCCGACCGCACCCAGCAGCACCGCGTTGGCGGCCTGGCAGGCAGTCAACGTAGAGGCCGGCAGCGGCTCGCCGTGGCGGTCGATGGCGATGCCACCGATGTCGTGCTCGCTGAAGGTGAAGGTGTGGTTGAAGCGCGTGGCGACAGACTTCAGGACGGCGACTGCCGCGGCGGCCACTTCCGGGCCGATGCCATCACCGGGCAGGACAACAATTTCAGCGTGCATGCTCACTCTCGTAACGTTCGATTTCAGGGACACGGCCCAACAGGTACCCCAACTGGTCGACACCTTCCAGCAGGCAGGTCTGCGAGAAGCCATCCAGCGGGAAGGAATAGACGCGGCCGTCAGGCGTGCGCAGCTCGCGCGCGGCCACGTCGATGGTCAGCTCGTCGTCAGGGCGCTGCATCAGCGCCTGCACGTCGGCTTCGTCCAGCACGATCGGCAGCAGGCCGTTCTTCAGCGAGTTGCCGCGGAAGATATCGGCGATCTCGCTGCTGACGATGGCACGCAGGCCGAGGTCGGTCAGTGCCCACGGTGCATGCTCGCGCGATGAGCCGCAGCCGAAGTTGCGGCCCGCCAGCAGGATGCTGCGGCCGGCGTTGTGCGGCTGGTTGAAGGCGAAGTCGGCCACCGGCGAACCGTCGGCCTGCCAGCGCCAGTCATTGAACGCGTTGCGGCCCAGGCCGGCGCGTTCGGTGGTGGACAGGAACCGCGCCGGAATGATCTGGTCGGTGTCGATGTTGGTCTGGCGCAGCACCACGCTGGCCGAGGTCAGGGTACGGAAACCGGCCATCACGCCACCTCCTGTGCGAACAGTTCGCGGGTATCGGCGACGTGCCCGTTCACCGCGGCCCACGCCGCGCTCATCGGTGAGGCCAGCAGCGTGCGCGAACCAGGGCCCTGGCGGCCTTCGAAATTGCGGTTGCTGGTGCTGACGGCCAGCTGCCCGGGCGCGACCAGATCGCCGTTCATGGCGATGCACATCGAGCAGCCCGGCTCGCGCCACTCGGCACCGGCCGCGCGCACGATCTCGTGGATGCCTTCGGCCTCGGCCTCGCGCTTGACGATCTCCGAGCCCGGCACCACCAGCATGCGCACCCGATCGGCGACACGACGGCCCCGCAGCACCTGCGCCACTTCGCGCATGTCGCTCAGCCGACCGTTGGTGCACGAACCGACGAACACCACGTCCACCGGCGTTCCGGCCAGCGCCTTGCCGGCCTGGAAATGCATGTAGTCCAGGCCCTTCTGTGCGGCGGCATCGTTGGCGGCGGGAATCGGTGCATCCACCGCGATCGCGGTGCCCGGATGCGTGCCCCAGGTCAGGGTCGGGCGGATGTCGGCGGCGTCAATGTGCACTTCGCTGTCGAAACGCGCGCCCTCATCGCTGCGCAGCTGCTGCCAGCGCGCCACGGCGGCGTCGAAATCGGCGCCCTTCGGCCCGCGCGGCGTAGCGGCGACGAAGTCGAAGGTAACCTGGTCCGGCGCCACCATGCCGGCACGCGCACCCGCTTCGATCGACATGTTGCACAGGGTCATGCGCTGTTCCATGTCCATCGCTTCGATGGTGCTGCCACGGAATTCGATCACGTGGCCGGTGCCGCCGTTGACGCCGATCACGCCGATGATGTGCAGGACCACGTCCTTGGCGCCAACGCCGGGCGCCAGCGGGCCATCGACGGTGATGGCCAGGGTCTTGGCCTTTCGCTGCAGCAGGCACTGCGTGGCCAGCACGTGGCCGACTTCGCTGGTGCCGATGCCGAACGCCAGCGAACCGAAGGCCCCGTGGGTGGAGGTATGGCTGTCGCCGCAGACGATGGTCATGCCCGGCTGGGTGAAGCCCTGTTCCGGCGCGATCACGTGGACGATGCCGCGATTGTCCGAGGCCATGTCGAACAGTTCGATACCGTGCTCGGCGCAGTTGCGCGCCAGCGTGGCGACCTGCGCTTCGGAGGCGGCGCTGGCGTAGGGCAGCGTGCCGTCAGCAGCGGCCGGCAGGGTCGGTGTGGAGTGGTCCATCGTCGCCTTGGTGCGGTCCGGGCGGCGCGGCGACAGGCCACGCTCGCGCAGTTCGGTGAACGCCTGCGGCGAGGTCACCTCGTGGATCAGGTGCAGGTCGATGTACAGCACGGCGGGGGCGCTGTCGGTTCCGGGAACCACCACGTGGGCGTCCCACAGTTTGTCGTACAGGGTGCGGGGTGCGGAAGTCATGCGTATGCCTGGCAGAAGTACGAAATAGCGAACATCAGTAAAGGAAACGGAACGGTCAAGTCAGCGACGGCGGGCGAGCACGCGCAGGCGCACGTAGTCGGCCAGCGGCTGGCCGGCGGCATTGCGCGGCAGCTCGGCCAGCAACGCGGTGGCGGCCTCGCGCACGGTAGCGCGGGCCTCGGCCGGCAGGTCGTCCAGCAGTGGTGCGGCGAAGACCCGCAGCCAGCCGGCCACGCCGGTCGGCAGTGCGGTCGGGCGCGGCGTGCACTCGATCAGTTGCACCTGGAAGCCATGCTGGCGCAGGCGGTCGGCGTAGGCATCGGCCGTCGGGAAATACCACTGGAAGGTGCTGGCGCCATGGCCGTGGGCCACGCGCGCGGCCTGTACCGCCGCGATGATCGTGGCCACGTTGCCGTGGCCACCGAATTCGGCGACAAAGCGGCCGCCGGGGCGCAGGGCGCGGCGCACGCCTTCCAGCACGCGGTCCGGAGTCGTCATCCAATGCAGTGCGGCATTGCTGAACACTGCATCGAACTCGCTGTCGAACGACAGCGCGTGGCCGTCCATCACCTGCGCGTCGACACCGCGTGCGCGGGCGGCGACCACCAGTTCCGGCGAAGCATCCACGCCGTGGATGCGTGCGCCGCTCAGCGCCAGCTCGGTACTGAGTACGCCATCGCCACAGCCCAGGTCGAGGATGCGCTCACCGGCGCGCGGGTCGAGCAGGCGCGATACCGCGCCGCCGAGCAGCGGGACGAAGCCGGCGTCGATCGCATAGTCCTGGGCGTTCCACTGCTGGCCAGCGGCGCTGGTCGGGGTGGGGGTGTCGAAGGCGCTCATCTCGGGTTCCTCAGGCGGTGGCGGGGGTGGGAACGTCGGTGCTGCTGTGGGCGGCGGCCTGGCGCTGGCGCAGCAGGCGGTTGGCAACATCCAGCCAGGCCAGCGCGGACGCTTCGATGATGTCCTTGCTGGTGCCGGTGCCGTCGTACTCCACGCCCTCGTGGCGCACGCTCAGGTTGGCTTCGCCGCGTGCATCGGCGCCGATGCCGACGCTGTGCACGTGGTAGCTGTCCAGCATCAGCTGCACGCCGGTGGCGGCCGACAGTGCGCCGAACAGCGCATCGACCGGGCCGTCGCCCTGCGCGGTCTCGGCCACGCGGTTGCCATCCGGATCGGACAGTTCGACCAGTGCGTTGGCGCGGCTGCCGACATCGCTGATGGTCATCGAGGCCAGGCGGTAGCCCTGTGCGTTGGAACCGCCCTGCATCAGCGTCTGCAGATCGGCATCGGTGACCACGCGCTGCTGTTCGCACAGGCCCTTGAACTGCTCGAACACCAGCTTCAGTTCGTCTTCGTCCAGCCAGAAGCCCAGCGCACGCAGGCGCGCTTCAACGGCGGCACGGCCACTGTGGCGGCCCAGCACCATCTGCGAATCCTCCCAGCCCACGTCTTCCGGGCGCATGATTTCGTAGGTACCGCGATGGCGCAGCATGCCGTGCTGGTGGATGCCCGATTCGTGGGCGAACGCATTGGCGCCGACGATGGCCTTGTTGCGCTGTACCGGCATGCCGACCAGGCGCTGCAGCAACTGCGAGGTGCCGACGATGCGCGGGGTGTTGATCGAACTGTCCTGCTCGTAGAAGGCCTGGCGCACCTTCAGCACCATCGCGATCTCTTCCAGCGAACAGTTGCCGGCGCGTTCGCCGATGCCGTTGATGGTGCACTCGACCTGGCGCGCGCCGCCTTCGATGGCGGCCAGCGAGTTGGCCACGGCCAGGCCCAGGTCGTTGTGGCAGTGCGCGCTGAAGATCACGTTGGCCGCGTTCGGCACGTCGGCGACGCCGGCGATGACCTGCTGGAACATCGCGCGGATCTCTTCGGGCGTGGTGAAGCCGACGGTGTCGGGCAGGTTGATGGTGGTGGCACCGGCGGCGATCGCCACGCGCGCGACTTCGATCAGGTAATCCAGCTCGGTACGGGTGGCATCCTCGGCCGAGAACTCGACATCGTCGATGTAGGAGCGGGCCAGCGATACATGCTTGCGTACCGACTCCAGTACCTGTTCGCGGGTCATGCGCAGCTTGTGCTCGCGGTGCAGCGGGCTGGTCGACAGGAACACGTGCAGGCGCGGGTTGGCCGCGGCTTCCAGTGCGCGTGCCGAGGTTTCGATATCGGCCTGCAGGCAGCGCGACAGCACCGCCAGGCTCAGGCTCGGGCGGCGCAGTTCGCGGCCGATCAGTGCCATCGCTTCGCGGTCGGACTGCGAGCTGGCCGGGAAGCCGGTCTCGATGATGTCCACGCCCAGTTCGTCCAGCGCACGCGCCATCACCAGCTTCTGCGGCGGGCTCATGCTGCAGCCGGGGGACTGCTCGCCGTCACGCAGGGTGGTGTCGAAGATGCGGATGCGCGGGGTGGTAATTCGTTCGATGGTGGTCACAGGGAAATCTCCTCGACAGCGGGCGTTGCGGCTTGCAGGTGGGAAGGGGAAGGCATGGGGGAGGGCGGCGCGCTGGCCTTGGCGGGCGAGCGGGGTGTTTCGCTGCGCCGTCGCCGTGGCTTGCGCGGCGGGCGCGGTCGGATGTCGGTTAGCAGGCCGGCCAGCACACCGGCATCGATGTTCCCGCCGGAGACCACCGCGCACTTGCGGCGGCCCGCGACGCGGCGGCCAGCGGCCAGCGCCAGCGCGCCGGCACCCTCGGCAATGATGTGTTCTTCCAGTGCCAGCCGGACCAGGGTTTCGCGCAGTTCGGCTTCGCGCACGATCACCACATCGTCCAGCAGCGAGGTGCATAGGCGACGGGTCAGGAAGCCGGGGATCTTCACCCGCACGCCGTCGGCCAGCGAGGCGACGGGTGCGATCTCGCGCACGTCGCCGCGGATCGCGCGTGCCATCGAATCAACGCCTTCCACCTGCGCGCCGACCACGCGCACGCCCTGTGATTTCAGCGCCAGGGCCACGCCGGAAGCCAGGCCACCGCCACCGATCGGCACGATCACCACGTCCGGGGCATGCGCGGCCAGCTCGATGCCGACCGTGCCCTGGCCGGCGATCACGTCGGCATCGTCGAACGCGGACAGGAAGCGGTAGCCGTGGCGTTGTGCCAGTTCGACCGCGAAGGCGTAGGCTTCGTCATAGCTGTTGCCGTGCTGGCGCACGGTCGCGCCCCAGTGGGCGACGCCGGCGATCTTGGTGGCGGGTGCACCATGCGGCATCACAGTGATGGCCGGCACATCCAGGCGATAGGCGGCCCAGGCCACGCCCTGGGCGTGGTTGCCGGCCGAGGCGCAGATCACCGGCCGGGTGTCGCCGCGTTCGCGGCCGGCCAGCAGTGCATTCAATGCGCCGCGCACCTTGTAGGAACCGGTGCGCTGCAGGTTCTCCAGCTTCAGCCAGGTACCGAAGCGTTCGGCGTGGTGCAGCGGGGTGGGCGGCAGGAAGCGGCGCAGGCGGGCCTGCGCTGCCAGGACGTCGGCGACGCTTACGTCGCCGACATCGCTTTCCTGGCTGGTGTCAGCGGCCGGCATGGGCCACCGGCGCGGTGCGGAAGACCGCCGCATGCGGGCACGGGCGGCGAAGAAGACGCCTCCGTACCGGCACCGTGGTCGCTACGGTACGGGTGTTCATGGCGATACTCCTTCCACGGCGGTGACCTGCACGGACACGCAGTCGTAGATCTTCTCGATCTGCCGGCACAGCGTTTCCGCCGGGCGCTGGCCATCGACGACCAGCTGCAGGTGCCAGCGGCCATCGTCGGCGGCCACCGGTGCGCCGCTGATCGCACGCGGCGCAAAGCCACGGCGTTCTGCCATGCCGATCACGCGCAGCAGCGCGCCCTCGGCCGGGTGCAGCACCAGGTCAAGCCGGTATTGCATTGGGGGTCTCCTGGCGGGCATGGGCGGGGTTGCTTTCCAGCATCGTGCTGTTGGCGGTGTTCGGCGGCACCAGCGGCCACACGTTGGCGCGTGCATCGATGGCCACGTGCAGCAGCGCCGGGCCGGGCTCGGCCAGCAGCGCGGCCAGGCCGCCTTCCACGTCGTCGCGGTTGTCGATGCGGGTGGCGGCAATGCCGAACACCTGCGACAGGGCTACGAAGTCCGGGTTGTCGGACAGGTCGATCTCGCTGTAACGCTCGGCGAAGAACAGTTCCTGCCACTGCCGCACCATGCCCAGCGAACTGTTGTCCAGCAGCACGATCTTCACCGGCAGGCGGCAGCGGGCGATGGTCGCCAGCTCCTGCACGTTCATCATGAAGCTGCCGTCGCCGGACACCAGTACCACGGTGCGCTCGGGGCAGGCGAACTGCGCACCCATCGCCGCTGGCAGGCCGAAGCCCATCGTGCCCAGTGCGCCACTGGTCAGGTGGTTGCGGGGATGGTTGAAGCGGCAGTGCTGGGCCACCCACATCTGGTGCTGGCCGACATCGCAGGCGATCACCGCATCGGCCGGGGCCAGCTCGCTCAGTCGCTTCAGCAGCGCCGGGGCGTAGATGTGCTGGCCCGGTGCGTCGTAGCGGGCGGCGAAGCGATCGCGGTGCTGCGCACAGCGCTTGCGCCATGCATCCTGGTGGGCCTTGGGGGAGGGGAAGGCCGCACGCAGGGCGCGGATGGCGTGACCGACATTGCCAGGCACGGCGACGTCGGCACTGCGCAGCTTGGAGATCTCGTAGGCGTCCGCATCGATGTGGACGACGCGGGCAAATGGCGCGAACTCGGCCAGCTTGCCGGTCGCGCGGTCGTCGAAGCGCGCGCCCAGCACCAGCAACAGGTCGCTTTCCTGCACCGCCATGTTGGCCGCGCGGGTGCCGTGCATGCCCAGCATGCCCAGCGACTGCGGATGGTGGGCCGGCAGTGCACCGAGGCCGCGCAGGGTCATCACGGTGGGGATGGCACTGGCCTCGACGAAGTCGCGCAGGTCCTGCACGGCATCACCCAGGGCGATGCCGCCACCTGCGTAGACCACCGGCTTTTCGGCCGCCGCCAGCGCGGCGATGGCCTCGGCGATGGCGGCCTCGGCCGGCGCCGGCGGCGGTTCGACGCTGCTGGGCACATGCGCCGGCAGATGGCTGGCATCGGCCAGCTGCACATCCTTGGGCAGGTCGATCAGCACCGGGCCGGGGCGACCCTCACGGGCAATGCGGAACGCATCGGCCACCACACGCGGCAGGTCATCGACGCTGCGCACCAGCCAGCTGTGCTTGACGATCGGCATCGTCAGGCCGAACACATCCAGTTCCTGGAAGGCGTCGGTGCCCAGCAGCGGCGTGCCGACCTGGCCGGTGATGCAGACCATCGGTACCGAATCCAGCATCGCATCGGCAATGCCGGTCACCAGGTTCGAGGCGCCCGGGCCGGAGGTGGCCACGCAGACGCCCACCTGGTTGCTGGCGCGGGCGAAGCCGTTGGCGGCCAGCGCCGCGCCCTGCTCATGGCGTACCAGGATGTGCTTCAGCGACGAATCCACCAGCGCGTCGTAGAACGGCATGATGGTGCCACCGGGATAGCCGAACAGCGTGCGGACGCCTTCGGCCTCCAGCGCCTGGGTCAGCCAGCGCGCGCCGTTGGGCGGCGCGCTGCGATGTGTCGAAGAGTTCATGGGGGAACCTTGCAAAGCGGGTGGGGGAGGGCCGCGTGGTTACGCGGCCTGTCCTTGCAACCAGACCATCTTGGCGCGCAGTTCCTTGCCCACCTTCTCGATCGGGTGCTCCAGGTCGGCCTGCTTGAACCTGTTGTAGTTCGGCAGGCCCGCTTCGTACTCGGCCACCCAGTTCTTGGTGAAGGTGCCGTCCTGGATGTCCTTCAGCACCTCCTTCATGCGTTCCTTGGTGCCGGCATCGATCACGCGCGGGCCGCTGACGTAGTCGCCGTACTGCGCGGTCTCGGAGATGAACTCCAACATGCGCGAGATACCGCCTTCATAGAACAGGTCCACGATCAGCTTCAGTTCGTGCAGCACTTCGTAATAGGCGATCTCCGGCTGGTAGCCGGCTTCGACCAGGGTCTCGAAACCGGCCTGCACCAGCGCTGAGGCACCGCCGCACAGCACCGCCTGCTCACCGAACAGATCGGTCTCGGTCTCTTCCTTGAAGGTGGTCTGGATCAGGTTGGCGCGCGCACCGCCGAGGCCGGCCGCATAGGCCTGCGCATGCTGCGCGGCCTTGCCGCTGATGTCCTGGTAGACCGCCCAGATGCACGGCACGCCACGGCCGATCTCGTACTCACGGCGCACCAGCGCGCCGGGGCCCTTCGGCGCGACCAGCACCACGTCCAGGTCGGCACGCGGCTCGATCATCCCGTAATGCACGTTCAGGCCATGCGCGAACAGCAGGCATGCACCCTGTTTCATGTTCGGCGCCAGCACGTCGTTGTAGAGCTTCTTCTGCACCATGTCCGGGGTCAGCACGGCAACCAGGTCGGCGTCCTTCACGGCCTCGGCGGGCGCGATCACGGTGAAGCCATCGGCCTGCGCCTTGGCTTCGGTCGGCCCGCCCGGACGCAGGCCTACCACCACGTCGAAGCCGGATTCGCGCAGGTTCAGTGCGTGGGCGCGGCCCTGGCTGCCGTAGCCGATGACGGCGATCTTGGTCTGGGGCAGGTCGTTGGTGCTCATGGGGGAGGTTCCTTGCGGTGGGAAGAAAAAAGAACGGCCGGTCGTCGAGGTGACGTGCCGGCCGGTCAGGGGAAAGCGGTGGAGGAGGCGCCGCGCATCGCACAGGCGCAGCCACCACAAGGCGTGGTGGTGCAGGTCCGGGTTGTGCGATGAGCGTTGGTCATGGTGGTTGCGTCTGAAACCAGGTTCTGAAATGAAAAAACCCGCACCGGGGCGGGTGCGGGTTTTTGAAGAGTTCCGGTGTGTGTGTTGCTTACACGCTGGCTCGTCCCGCACCTGTTGGTTGGGTAATAAGTACGAGCACAAGAATCGAATGCAGCGAGGCGGCGCCGGTGTCGGCGGCTTCGATGTGGGTTCGCGGTGGCGTGTTGTGATGCAACATGTGATCGAGAGAAACACAGCCATTTCGGCGGTGTCAACCCTCGCGACGGATTTTCTATCGGTTTCCGCTGCACCCAGCGCAATCGCTTGCGGCACAAGGATGGTTGCTGCTGAAAGTGTTTCGGTGAACCCGAATTCACTCCTTTCGGGGCGGTTTTTGCGCGGAATCCGGTGGATTTTTCCGCCCAAGGATCAACGTCCATGACGTCTGTCCGATACCGCGTGAAGGCCGCAGCGGCGAAGATCGGGGAACCACCCGTCCATCGGAACCCGACCGTGTCCCGACGCCTTGCCCGTTCCCTGCTCGCCGCCGCCGTACTGGCTGCCGTACCCGCGCTGTCCTTCGGCGCCGACCGCATCACCGGCCAGACCTTCGCCACCCGTTCGGAGGTGATCGCCCCGCATGCGATGGCCGCGACCTCGCAACCACTGGCCACCCAGATCGCGCTGGACGTGATGAAGGGCGGCGGTTCGGCAGTGGACGCGGCGATTGCCGCCAACGCCGCGCTCGGCCTGATGGAGCCGACCGGCAACGGCATCGGCGGCGACCTTTTCGCCATCGTGTGGGACCCGAAGACGCAGAAGCTCTACGGCTACAACGGCTCGGGCCGCTCGCCGAAATCGCTCACCCTGGCCGAATTCCAGCGCCGTGGCCTGAAGGACATCCCGGCCACCGGTCCACTGCCGGTGTCGGTGCCGGGTGCCGTCGACGGCTGGTTCGCGCTGCACGACCGCTTCGGTCGCAAGCCGATGGCCGACAACCTGGCGCCGGCCATCCGCTACGCCCGCGAGGGTCACCCGGTGGCCGAGGTGATCGCCTACTACTGGGACCGCTCGGTGCCCAAGTTGTCGCAGTACCCGGGCTTCAAGGAGCAGTTCACGATCAACGGCCACGCTCCGCGCAAGGGCGAGATGTGGAAGAACCCGAACCTGGCCAGCACCCTGCAGAAGATCGCCGACGGTGGCCGCGACGCCTTCTACAAGGGCGAGATCGCCCACACCATCGGCGACTACTTCAAGGCCAACGGTGGCTACCTGAGCTACCAGGACATGGCTGACCATCATGGCGAGTGGGTCGAACCGGTCAGCAGCAACTACCGCGGCTACGACGTCTGGGAACTGCCGCCGAACAGCCAGGGCATCGCCGCGCTGCAGATCCTCAATGTGCTGGAAGGCTACGACTTCTCGAAGATCCCGTTCGGTTCACCGGAACACGTGCACCTGTTTGTCGAAGCGAAGAAGCTGGCCTTCGCCGACCGTGCACGCTTCTACGCCGACATGGCGTTCCAGCCGGCGCCGGTGCAGAAGCTCATCTCCAAGGAGTACGCCGCGCAGCGCCGCGCGCTGATTTCGATGGACAAGGCGTTGAAGGAAGTGCAGCCGGGCACGCCGAAGCAGCTGGAGGAGGGCGACACGATCTACATGACCGTGGCCGACGCCGACGGCATGATGGTTTCGCTGATCCAGTCCAACTACCGTGGCATGGGCAGCGGCATGGCACCGCCCGGTCTGGGTTTCATCCTGCAGGACCGTGGCGAGATGTTCGTGCTGCAGAAGAACCATCCCAACGGCTACGCGCCGGGCAAGCGTCCATTCCAGACCATCATTCCGGGGTTCATCACCAAGGGCGGCAAGCCGTATGCCAGCTTCGGCGTGATGGGCGGCGCGATGCAGCCGCAGGGCCATGCGCAGATCGTGATGAACCTGGTGGATTTCGGGATGAACCTGCAGGAAGCCGGTGATGCGCCGCGCATCCAGCACGAAGGCTCGACTGAACCGACGGGTCAGGCCACGGCGATGACCGATGGCGGCGAAGTGAATCTGGAAACCGGCTTCCCGTACGAGACGGTGCGTGCGCTGATGCGCAAGGGGCATCGCATCGTGTTCGCCGATGGGCCTTATGGCGGGTACCAGGCGATCATGCGCGATCCCGAGAGCGGGGTTTATTACGGAGCTTCGGAGAGTCGCAAGGATGGGCAGGCGGCGGGGTACTGAGTTTCCCGGCCAACGGGCTGAGCCCCCTCTGCGGTGATGGCAGTGATACGGGGCTTGGCCGGGCGGGTGGATTGTCTGGGGGCCGCTGCAAGTACGTCCATGTAAGCTCGGTCGCCGCATCCATGCGGCTCACGCCCCCAGCCAACCCACCCGCCCGGCCACGGACAGTTTCCGTGGCCGTCACCGCAGGAAAAGAAAAAAAGAAGAGCAAGAGCAAAGGCAACGGCAACAGCCGCGCGCTGTGTATTGGGGCCGGATCCGTTTTCCGCAGGAAAACGGATCCGACCCCTTCTTGTTTTCCGATACACCTCTTCCACGCATAGCGTGGAAAACCCACCGTCACACGGAAACTGTCGGGGGTGGGGCGGCGTGGGCTGGCAGGACCGTTGGCGCCATGGATGGCGCCATCGAGCCCCCAGGGATGGGTTTACGGCGTGTCCTGCCAGCCCACACCGCCCCGCCCAACCAGCAGCAACCCAGAGCTGCTTTTGAGGTTGCTGTTGTCGTTGCTTGAGAAAAGCGGTGCAGCCGCAGGCTGCAAAACACCCTCAATCCTGATCGTGCGCGCGCGCTGCCTCGGCCTGCGTCTCCTCCTGCGCCGCCATCTCGCGTGCGATCCACGCATCAATCATGTGCCGCTGGCGCTGCGCCTGCCGCCGCTCGCGCGTGTACTCCTGGTCCAGCACCCGGTACAGCGACACCATCACCAGCACCATCAGCAGCGCGAATGGCAATGCCGCGATCGTGATCATGCCCTGCAGCGCGTCCAGGCCTCCGGCCAGCAGCAACGCCGCTGCGATCAGTGCCACCGCAATGCCCCAGGCCAGCTTGCGCTTCAACGGTGGGTCGCCAGCCTCGTCGGTGGACATGCTGGCCAGCACCAGGACCGCCGAATCGGCCGAGGTCACGAAGAAGATCATCAGCAGCACCAGCGCGATGCACGACAGCAACAACGGTAGCGGCATGCTGTCGAACAGTGTGAACAACACCGTCTCGTAGCCATTGCCAAGCGCCTGCACCAGATCGGCGTGGCCGAAGATCTGTGCCCACAACGCAGTGCCGCCGAACACCGCGAACCAGAAGAAGCCCAGCAGCGTCGGTGCGAGCACGACGCCGATCACGAACTCGCGCACGCTGCGGCCGCGCGAGATGCGCGCAATGAACGATCCCACGAACGGCGCCCACGAGATCCACCAGGCCCAGTAGAAGATCGTCCAGTCCGCCACCCAGGTGCTGCCGGAGAACGGTGACATGCGCAGGCTCATCGTCACCAACTGGTTGAGGTAGGAGCCCAGCGTGGTGGTGAACGTATCGAAGATGAAGCCGGTCGGCCCCAGCACCAGCAGGATGGCTGCCAGCAGGGCAGCCAACGCCAGGTTGAAGTTGGACAGCCACTTCACACCTCGCTCCACGCCACTGGCGGTGGAGGCCATGTACAGCACGAAGGCGACGGCAATGATGGTCATCTGCACGGCGACGGTAGCCTGCACGCTGAAGACGCGTTCGATACCGGCAGCAATCTGGATGGTGCCGAAGCCGAGCGTGGTGGCGACACCGATCGCGGTGGCAACTACGGCGGCGATGTTGACCACCCGACCGATCCAGCCGCGATGGTGGCGGCCGATGATCGGCTGCAGCATGTCGCTGACCAGGCCGCGTCCATTGCGGTTGAACTGGAACCAGGCCATCGCCAGGCCGATCAGTGCGTAGATCGCCCACGGGTGCAGGCCCCAGTGGAAGAACGCATAGCGCATCGATGCGCGCGCCGCATCCAGGCTTTGCGGCGCCAGGCCTTCCGGCGGCTTGCTGAAATGCGAGATGGGCTCGGCCGCACCCCAGAACACCAGGCCGATGCCCATGCCGGCGGCGAACAGCATCGACATCCAGCTGGCACGCGAGAACTCGGGTTCGGCGTCCTCGCCGCCGATGCGCAGATTGCCGAAGCGGCCGAACGCCAGGTACATCAGGAACACCAGCGCCAGGAACACCACCAGCAGGTACAGCCAGCCGACACTGCGGATGACTTCTGCCAGCATCGACTGGACCACGGTGTTGAAGGGGCCGGGGGCGATACCGGCGAGCAGCACCAGCAGCAGAACCAGTGCGATGGAAACGCGAAACACCATGAAGGAGCTTCTCCGATCAAGGGGGATTGAGGGGAGCGAGCAGAGCTTGCGGCGAAGGGCCGGCGGCATGCAGCACGGACCGGGCAGGGGCCGCGAAGGCGGCGGGGAACGCATCGATCTCAGCAACGCGATGGCGTGCACGTTACTGAACGCGACGTCATGGTTCCGTTAACGAATGGCGATCTGATCCCGGAGGCGGGCGGTCTATGCTCTAATGCGCACCAAGAAGCGGGGGTACCGGGCCATGTGGCCACGGTTGAGACAGTCCCTTGGAACCTGATCCGGCTCATACCGGCGTAGGGAAGCTTTGCAATGCAGCTGTGCCCGGACTCCGCCCAAGGACCGTCCGTGCGCGGGTGCCGTGCGCCGCCGCTTCGTCCCTGACCTTCCTGGACGACGCCCGATGAACGCACAGCTCTCCGCCCTGCAGCAACAGGCCCAGCAACTCTCCGCATCCGTGACCCGGCCCATTCCCGGCTCGCGCAAGATCCACGTGCCCGGTTCACGCCCGGATCTGCAGGTGCCGATGCGCGAGATCGCGCTGACCCGTACGCCGACGCTGTTCGGCGGCGAAGAGAATGCGCCGGTGACCGTTTACGACACGTCGGGCCCGTACACCGACCCGGAGGTGCGCATCGATCTGTCCGCCGGTTTGCCGGCACTGCGTCGCGGCTGGGTGGAAGAGCGCGGTGATACCGAGCAGCTTGAAGGACTGAGTTCTTCGTTCGGTCGCGATCGCGAGCATGACCCGAAGCTTGACGCGGTGCGTTTCCCCGCGCGCAGCCTGCCACGCCGCGCACGTGCCGGTGCCAACGTCACCCAGATGCATTACGCGCGCCGCGGCATCATCACGCCGGAAATGGAATTCGTCGCCATCCGCGAGAACCAGCGCCTGGACGCGATCCGCGATGCCGGCCTGCTGCAGCAGCACCCGGGCGAGGCCTTCGGTGCGTCGATCCAGAAAGTCATCACCCCGGAGTTCGTGCGCGACGAAATCGCCCGTGGCCGTGCGGTGCTGCCCAACAACATCAACCACCCGGAAAGCGAGCCGATGATCATCGGCCGCAATTTCCTGACCAAGATCAACGCCAACATCGGCAACAGCGCGGTGTCTTCCGGCATCGCCGAGGAAGTGGAGAAGCTGGTGTGGGCGATCCGCTGGGGCGGTGACACGGTGATGGACCTGTCCACCGGCAAGCACATCCACGAGACGCGCGAATGGATCATCCGCAACTCGCCGGTGGCGATCGGTACCGTGCCGATCTACCAGGCCCTGGAGAAGGTTGACGGCCGCGCCGAGGCACTGACCTGGGAGATCTTCCGCGACACCCTGATCGAGCAGGCCGAGCAGGGCGTGGACTACTTCACCATCCACGCCGGCGTGCTGCTGCGCTACGTGCCGCTTACCGCCAAGCGTGTTACCGGCATCGTCAGCCGCGGCGGCTCGATCATGGCCAAGTGGTGCCTGGCGCACCACAAGGAGAACTTCCTCTACACGCATTTCGAAGACATCTGCGAAATCATGAAGGCCTACGACGTGACCTTCTCGCTGGGCGACGGCCTGCGCCCGGGTTGCATCGCTGATGCCAACGACGCGGCGCAGTTCGGCGAACTGGAAACGCTGGGTGAACTGACGAAGATCGCCTGGAAACACGATGTGCAGACCATGATCGAAGGCCCCGGCCACGTGCCGATGCAGCTGATCAAGGAAAACATGGACAAGCAGCTGCGCGAATGCGGCGAAGCGCCGTTCTACACGCTGGGCCCGCTGACGACCGACATCGCGCCGGGCTACGACCACATCACCAGTGCGATCGGCGCGGCGATGATCGGCTGGTTTGGCACGGCCATGCTCTGCTACGTGACGCCGAAGGAACACCTGGGCCTGCCCAACCGCCAGGACGTGCGCGACGGCATCATGGCTTACCGCATTGCCGCGCACGCGGCCGACCTGGCCAAGGGGCATCCGGGCGCACAGGTACGCGACAACGCGCTGAGCAAGGCGCGCTTCGAGTTCCGCTGGGAGGACCAGTTCCACCTGGGCCTGGATCCGGAAAAGGCCAAGGAATTCCACGACGAGACGCTGCCGAAGGACGCGCACAAGCTGGCCCACTTCTGCTCGATGTGCGGACCGCACTTCTGTTCGATGAAGATCACCCAGGACGTGCGCGACTACGCCGAGGCCGGCATGAAGGAGAAGTCGCAGGAGTTCCGTGCTGGCGGGGCCGAGGTCTACCGCCAGGGGTGACGGGTAACGGGTAGTGCCGGCCGCCGGCCGGCATTCCGTCGTGCACGGGACCGGGGAGAGTGCTGGCCAATGGCCGGCACTACCGTTCATCACGCCGCGCCCGGCTATCCTCCGCGCATCGCCCAGGGGAAAGGACGCCATGCCCGTTGCCACGACCACCCGCTGGCTGGCCATCGCCCGCCGCCATCCTTCGGCCTGGCTCCTGGCCGCCCAGTTGATCGCGGTGCTGCTGTATCCCGCCCTCGATGACACCGCCGCTGGCCGGGCGGCGCTGGGCATGTTCGGCATGGCGGTACTCGGCCTGGCGCTGTGGGTGGTCCAGCGCAGTCCGCTGGGAACCTGGCTGGCATTGCTGCTGGCCATTCCATCGGTGGTGTTCTCGCTGGCTGGCGCCCTGCTGGACCGCAGCGCGCTGCTGACCACCGCGCAGCTGCTGGAAAGCCTGCTGTACTTCTATACGGCCGGGGCATTGATCGCCTACATGCTGCAGGACCATCGAGTAACACGCGACGAACTGTTCGCGGCCGGGGCAACCTTCACCCTGCTGGCCTGGGGGTTCGCCTTTGCATTCGCGGTGTGCCAACAGTGGTATCCAGGCAGTTTCCAGGGCGCGACGGCTGGCCCCGAGCGCAGCTGGATGGAGCTGCTTTATCTGAGCTTCAGCTTGTTGTCCGGAGTTGGATTGAGTGACGTCGTGCCGTTGCACCCGCAGGCACGGGCCCTGGTGATGCTCGAACAGTTCGCAGGCGTCATGTATATCGGCCTTGTGGTGTCGCGTCTGGTCGGATTGACCATGCTTCGGCGCATGTGAAAATGAACGCCAGATAAAAATTTCGCGCCCATAAGGGCGCGAATGGTGATGCAGATTATGTGAATGCGTCGGCGAGAGAGAGCCTGAGTGTCGACCCCGTCATAGGCGGGGTAACCGGCTTAGGCTAATATCCGGGGGCGTTATTGTTTTTGCGGTATGCGCCGATGCTTTGTGCGGAATCTGGCTTTTCGATGGCCCTGTCCAGGGACGGTGGGGACGGTATTGCTGGTGAGCCCTGCCCAGGTCCCGTCCCTACTGTATAGCGGAAAATGAACAGCAGCGAACTCACGCCCATTGACGCCGACCGCGTGCAGGTCGGCGACTGTGTCATTACCTTGTCCTCGCGTGAGGTCGAGGTTGAAGGCGCGCGCCGTCCGCGGCGGCTGACGCCGAAAGCGCTGGGCGTACTTCGCGTGTTGATGCGGCAGCCTGGGCGCGTGGTCACCCGTGAAGAGCTGTTTGCCGAGGTCTGGCCCGATACGTTGCCGACCAATGACGTGCTGACCCAGGCCGTCACCCAGCTGCGCAAGGCGTTCGCCAACGACGATGACAATGGCCAGGCCTACATCGAGACCATCGCCAAGAGCGGCTATCGGCTGCTGGTACCGGTGCAGGCGCTGGACGACTTCGAGCCGGTGGCGGAAGTGGACGCGCTGGCCATTGCGGATGTGATGCCGTCGCCGGACGGTGCCGGCATGATTCCGGCGCTGGCCGTGCCGGCAGCGGCTTCACGCCGGCGTGGCTGGCGCCAGCTGCGCCGCCAGCTGTTGTGGGTGCTGGGCGTGATGATGCTGGCCGCGCTGCTGGTCATGGCTACATTGTTGCTGCGGCGCGGGCCGGAGCCGAGTTCACCGGTGGATGCAGCGGTCGAGAACGGCGTGCGGGTGATCGGCAGCCCGCAGCGTCCCTATCGCCTGATCACCGCTACCAGTGGTTTTGAAACCTATCCCACACTTTCGCCGGACGGCTCCCAGGTTGCCTACGAAGGCGCCAACGAGGATGGCGCCGGAGGTGGTGTGATCAAGGTGCAGACCTCGGGCAATGCGCCGGCCCGGCAGCTGGCGCTGCCGCCGAAGGGGGCCAGTGACCGTTTCCCGAGCTGGTCACCGGACGGGCGCGAGATCGCTTTTGCCCGCTTTGGAGCCGACGGCGGTTGCCAGGTGCTGATCGCCAGCGCCACTGGCGGCGGCGTGCGCCAGGCGACCCGTTGCGATGGAACCGAGCTGCTCAGCTTCGACTGGACACCGGATGGCCGCGGCCTGGTCTTTGGCAGCATGGTGGGCCGCTATGCCCATCGCGGCATCCGTGTGCTCGACCTGGCCAGCGGCCAGTGGCGGGCGTTGGACTACGCGGTCGATCAGGATGATTTTGACTACGCGCCACGCTATTCGCCCGACGGCAAGTGGCTGGTGTTCGTGCGCAATCCACAGATGGGCGACCTGTGGCGGATGCCGGCCGAAGGCGGTGAGCTGGAGCAGTTGACCAACGAATCCGCCGAACAGCGTGGCTGGGCCTGGCTGGGCGATGGGCGCAGCATCGTGTTCGGCCGGCGCGTGGACAGCGAGGTGCGGTTGTACTACCTGGACGTGGAGCGCCGCACCTTGCGTGATGCCGGCCTCGACGACGCACAATGGCCTGCGGTGTCCCGCCACGGCGACGTGCTGGCCTTCGTTCACCGCCGTGCCCAGTTCGGCGTGTTCAAGGTGCCGATGGCCGGCGGCAGCGCCGAGCGCCTGTTCGCGTCCAGTGGGCGCGACGGGCAGCCGATGGCGGCGCCCGACGGTCGCCAGCTGGTCTTCACCTCCGATCGTTCCGGCAGTTTCGCGCTGTGGTGGGCGGACATGCAGCGGCCCGACTCACTGCGGCCGATCGAGGGCCTGCGTCCGGAGGGGCGGCAGGCGCCGGACTGGTCGGCCGACAGCCGCCAGCTGCTGGTGGTCGGGCGTGACGAGCATGGGCGTACCGTTGTCTACGAGATCGCCCCGCGCGACGAGCACCTGCAACCGCTGCCGGTTCCGGTGGATCAGCCGCTGCAGGCCCTGTACGGGGCAACCCCGGAGCAGCTGCTGGTAGTCGAGCGCGATGCGGAGCAACGCACCCGGTTGAGCCTGTTCGATCGCAGCGTGACCCCCTGGCGCCGCCTGGCCAGTATCGACGGCGTCTCCCAGGCGCGTTTCGATCGCGGCGATGGCCGCGTGCTGTTCACACGCCTGGCGTCCGGCGGCTTGTGGTCGGTGGATGCGGCACTGTCCCCGGCCAGCGTGCAGCAGGTCAGTGAAGACCGGCCCAGCCGATGGCGCTATCGCACCTGGACGGTGGCGGGCACCGGTGGCATCGGGTATCTCGGCAACTCGACCGAATGCGGTACGACCTTGATCCATATCCAGGCCGGGACCGAAGCTCCCGAGCGCTGCCTGGACCGGCAGCGGCTCAGCGCGGGCAACGGCATCAGTGCCAGCGCCGATGGCCGGGACCTGTACGTCGCCCTGGCGGTCAGCGATGGTGCCGACATCGGCGTCATGCAGCTGCCCCAGTCGACGCCGGCACTGTTCCCGGCCTTTCTCAAGTCATTGATCCTGAAGAAAAATATCTCTTCGTGATTTTTTCGTGGAGTTCTCGCCGCGAATTCGTGGCGATCTCGGCGGATTTTCCTGACGGGCTGACGCCTGATTAGGCAAAACGGAAGCCTGTATCAGG
This sequence comes from Stenotrophomonas sp. YJH_SMC_133, assembly GCF_059370655.1. Lineage (NCBI taxonomy): Bacteria > Pseudomonadati > Pseudomonadota > Gammaproteobacteria > Lysobacterales > Lysobacteraceae > Stenotrophomonas > Stenotrophomonas sp. YJH_SMC_133. The sequence continues at coordinate 41,205 of NZ_JCAFTW010000008.1, forward strand.
CAAACCCGTGGTGCCCCATGCGTCAACTCTCGCTGGCCGATCGTGGCCAAACCGTCTCCCTCGACAAGGCGCTGGACGATCTCGCGCCGACCTGCATGGGCGTGGCCCGGCTCGGCAGCCTGCAGACGGCAGGGTCAAGCTTCACTGTCTGGCTGCAGGTGCGGGGCAGTTCCTGGGTGGAAGCCAAGGAAGGGCGTTTCCGCCTGCGCCATGGCGAGTGGATTGCCTTCGAGAAGGAGTCGCGCCCGTTGGTGCAGGCCGGCCGTAACGGACTGTGCGTGGGCCTCAGCCTGACTGCGGAGGCGATGCGGGTGCTGTCCGAGATGGCCGACTGCGGCCTGTATGCCGGTCGTGGTCGCATGAGCCGCGGCGACGCCCGCGTTGCCCTGCGCCTGTGGCGCGATGCGCTCGACAGCGGCCTGCCAGCGCAGGCGCTGCGCCCGCTGTTGTTGCATCTGGCCGGCCTGCAGCGTGACCTAGCCGACAACGTACAGCGCTGCCCCGGTCGCTCACGCAGCCGCAAGCGCCAGGTGTTCGGCCGCATGCAGCGCGCCCGTCTCTATCTGGAGGGCAACAGCCACCGCGTGGTGCGGATCGGCGAACTGGCCGAGCTGACCAACTTCTCCAGCTGGTATCTCTCCAAGACCTTCCAGAGCCTGTATGAAGAGAGCCCCCAGTCGCTTTCGGCACGGTTGCGCCTGGAGCGGGCCGCAGATCTGCTGCGCGACACCGACATGATGGTGGGCGAGGTCGCCGCGGCCAGCGGATTCGACAACTGCTGCAGCTTCGCGCGGGCCTTCCGCGCCCGTTACGGGCAGTCTGCTTCCCGGTTCAGGGAAAACGGCGGCTTGCTCCCGCCACACTCTGCAAAGTCTACGGTTGGGTCGCGCAAATACAGCATCGCAACGCAATCGTAACGTGCTGGAGCGTTTTAACACGCTACTAACACGTACCTTGGAGAGATTGATGAACGTTCGCACCCCTGCCGTGCGGCTGGGCCTGCTGCCCGCCGGCATCGCGCTGGCGCTGGCACCGGCATTTGCTTCCGCACAGGAAGCCAGTGCCCCGACCACCCTTGATCGCCTGGAAGTCACCGGCTCCCGCATCCGCTCGGTGGATGTGGAAACCTCCCAGCCGGTCCTCACCGTAAGCCATGAGGACATCCAGCGTTCGGGCCTGGTCAGCGTCGGCGACCTGCTGCAGAACCTGTCCGTGGCGGGCACCCAGACCTTCAGCAAGGCGGCCGTGCTGGCGTCCAACCCGGAACAGGGCGGCCAGTACGTCAGCCTGTACAACCTGGGTGAGCAGCGCACGCTGGTGCTGGTCAACGGCAAGCGCTGGAGCACCAGCCTGGCCGGCTTCACCGACATGTCGACCATCCCGACCTCGCTGATCGAGCGCATTGAAGTCCTGAAGGACGGCGCCTCGGCGATCTACGGTTCCGACGCCATCTCCGGCGTGGTCAACATCATCCTGCGCAAGAACTTCGATGGCGCCGAGGCCAGTGCCTACTATGGCCAGAACAGCCACGGCGACGGTTCCAAGACCCAGTACAGCCTGACCCTGGGTGCCAGCGGCGAGCGCTCCTCGATCGTGTTCGGCGCGAACTACATCAAGGAAGATCCGGTGTGGGCCAAGGATCGTGGCCTGACCAAGTACTCCTATGGCCAGGGCCACAAGGAAGACGGTCTGAGCCCGGCTGGCCCGTGGGGTCGTTTCACCGATCCGCGTGCCGAAGGCACCGCCGGTGCTGGCGAATACAACAAGGCTGGCAAGTGGGTCCCGAACACCTGGGTGGTCAACCACACCGGTTCCTGGGACACCCCGGTCGGCGTTGGCCAGCCGTCGAACAACTTCAACAACTACCACCTGATTGGTCTGGACGACTACTACAACGCCTCGCAGCAGATGATGCTGAACCAGGGCGCTGAGTCGAAGACCATGTTCACCTCGGCCAGCTACGACATCAACGACAACCTGCGTCTGAAGTCGACGGCGATGTACTCCGAGCGCGATTCCAAGCGCCAGATCGCCGGCTACCCGCTGACCGGCACCTCGCAGCCGCAGTTCCCGGTGGCGATCAGCAAGGACAGCATCTACAACCCGCTGGGCAACTGGGCCAACCCGGGCGCCGGCGTTGACATCGGTGGCTGGGGCCGTCGTATCTTCGAACTGCCGCGCATCACCCAGAACAACGTCAAGTCGCTGCACTTCGACGCGGCCCTGGAAGGCAACTTCGACTTCAACAACCGTCCGTTCGACTGGGATGTGGGCATCAACTACAACCAGTTCGACGTGACCCAGACCAGCTCGGGCAACATCAACCTGCTGGCCCTGAAGAACGCCCTCGGCCCGTCGTTCATCAACGCCAACGGCGTCGCCCAGTGCGGCACCGCTGCCAACCCGATCGCGCTGGGCACCAGCCCGGGCAGCTGCGTCCCGTTCGACCTGCTGGGCGGCGCCAGCGCCGCGACCCCGGATGCGCTGAAGTACATCAACACCCTGCTGAACTCGACCGGCCAGAGCAAGAGCAAGCAGTACTTCGCCAACATCACCGGTTCGCTGTTCGACATGCCGGGCGATGCGGGCGAGTTCGCCTTCGCTGCCGGTTACGAGCATCGCGAAGTGTCGGGCTACGATCACCCGGACGCACTGTCCTCCTCGGGTTACACCACCGAGCTGGCCGCGCAGCCGACCGAAGGCAAGTACAAGACCAACGAGTTCTACCTGGAACTGATGGTGCCGCTGCTGCGTGACCTGCCGGGTGCCAAGGAGCTGTCGCTGGATATCGCCAGCCGCTACTCGGACTACGACAAGTTCGGCAACACGGTCAACAGCAAGTTCAGCGTGACCTGGAAGCCGATCGACGACCTGCTGGTGCGTGCGACCTACGGCGAGGGCTTCCGTGCCCCGACCCTGGACGACACGTTCGGTGGTGGTTCGCAGACCTTCGACAAGTTCACCGATCCGTGTGATGCCGTGTTCGGCCAGCGCAGCAACCCGGCCGTTGCAGCCCGTTGCGGTGCTGAAGGCCTGGCGTCCGACTTCCGTCAGACCGACGCTGCCGGTCGTCCGATCAGTGCCCGTGACACCCAGGGTAACAACCCGTTCAACTCGGGTGTGGGCAACGACAAGCTGCAGCCGGAAACCAGCAAGACCCGCACCGCGGGCCTGGTCTGGAGCCCGAGCTTCGTCAGCGGCCTGAACGTCTCGCTGGACTGGTACAAGATCACTGTCGACAACGTGATCACCGCGCTGTCGGCGAACTACGTGCTGAACCAGTGCTACCAGAACGGTGTGCAGGCCTTCTGTGACCAGTACAGCCGTGGCGACGTCGCCAACGGCCAGCAGGTCACCGGCCTGAGCCGAGGCAACGCGAACCTGGGCTCGCTGGAAACCGAAGGCTACAACTTCGGCGTCCGCTACCGCATGCCGGAATACAGCTTCGGTACCCTGTCGTTCAACCTGGACACCAACTACCTGACCAGCTTCCGTCAGCAGGCCACCAAGGGTGCTGCATGGGATGACTACGCAGGCTACTGGAACTACCCGCGTGTCCGCGGCACCCTGGCCAGCACCTGGACCAAGGGCGACCTGTCGGCCACCTGGACCATGCGTTACTACGGCGGCTTCCGCGACTTCTGCTACGACCAGGAAAATGGCCTGGAGTGCAACCAGCCCGATTACTACACCGAGAACGGTGGCTGGAGCGGTGGCCTGGGTGCCAACAAGAAGGGCGCGATCGTCTATCACGACATCTCGGCCACCTGGCAGGCCCCGTGGAACGGCAGCGTGACCGTCGGTGCCCGCAACGTGTTCGGCAAGACCCCGCCGATCACCTACGCGGTGACCAACGCCAGTGCCGTGCAGCTGGACCCGATGCTGGATTACGACCGCTTCCTGTTCATCCAGTACAACCAGCGCTTCTGATCCATCGAAGCCTGAAGGCAAGACGAGGAGGGCGGGCCGCAAGGCCCGCCCTCTTTGCGTTTGGCAGAGCCGGGTCGGGAAATTCTGAATAGGGCAGTTCAGCGACAAAGGTCACGCTTGTCGCAACTGGACCGCTGGTAGGTTCGCAGAGGTCCATTCCGGACCGAGGAGAGCGCGAAATGAACAACGCGATGCCACGTATGTTTGCTGCTGCAGTTCTCGCCGTCCTGAGCCTGGCCGGCAGTGTGTCGGCCGGTCCGCTGGTGTGTGCCAATGGCCGTTATTGCGCGGAGGTGCGCAGCAACTGCATCAAGGCCGGTGAGGATGCGGCGTACTGCCAGTTCCTGTTCGAGCGCTGCGTGTACGACCACTGCGCGCAGCCCTGATGCAACGAAGGCGCGTCCCTGCGGACGCGCCTTCATCGTGTGGATTGCCGGCGGAACTCAGGCTTCGCTCGGCGTAAGCCCCATCAGGCTGTTGGCATGTTCGCGCCACTGCGGCAGTTTGTTGAGCACGCCCGCGCGCTGCAGATAGTCCTCATCCACCGGGTCGCCGTTGACCAGCGCCAGGGCCACGTGCACCGCACCGGTCACCCAGAAGCTGCGGGTGTTGGCGCGCTGCGGCTGCAGGTGGAATGCCACCGCTTCGATGATCGGCATCGGCAGGCCCCACAGCCCCAGCAGGTAGGCACCGGCTTCGGCATGGCCCGGGCGGGTATCACCGGCCAGCGACGGCTCGGTGCGCTCGTTGCGTACGCCGGGCAGCAGCAGGCCGATGTCGGCCAGCAGTGCCGCAGTTGCGCCCAGTTCGGCACTGGACTCGGGCAGCAGGCGTGCGGCCAGGCGCGAGGCGAGCAGGGCGCGCTGCTGCAGCGAGTTGCGTTCGGCAGTCGACAGCGTCGGCGCCGAGAACACTTCACTGGCCAGCACCAGGTCACGCAGCGTGGCCAGGCCCAGCCGGGTGACTGCAGTACGCAGGTCGGCAATGGTGCGGCCCTGGCTGAAGAACGCCGAGTTCGACAACTGCAGCACCTTGGCGGCGATGGCCGGATCGGCGGCCACCAGCTTGGCCACGTCGGCGCTGTCGGCGTCGTCATCATGCTCCAGCGCCTGGGTCAGGCTCAGGTACAGGTGCGGCGGCGACGGCAGTTTCTCGATGCGGCCGATGGCATCGCGCAGGCGCGGGCTGTCCAGCACTTCGCGCAGCTCTTCCAGGCTGGTCAGCGCTTCCAGCAGTACTTCCGGTGCCAGTGGCAACGGCAGGAAACGGTGAGCGACACCGATCAGGCGTGCCGGCGGCGGCCGGTTGCCATGCTGTGCGTCCACCAGCGCGATGCGGATGGTTTCCGGACGCAGGGTCCTGATCTGGCCGAGCAGCGTGGTGGCATTGAGGTCCGGCAGCTGCGGGCAGACAATCACCGCGTCCACGCCCTGGGTGGCAACCGCGGTCATCGCGGTCTGGCCATCGGTGGCGGTCAGCGGCTGCCAGTCTTCCCCAAGATCGGCAATGAATTCGGTCAGCTCAGCCGGCAGGCTGGCTGCATCCCCAACAAGCAGAATACGCACGACACATTCCCCTGGCTGTCTCGACGATGGATGTCGATGACGTGTGAAGTGACGCAATTTACCTAATACGGCAGCAAGAGTGATGTGCCGTCATCATGAAACGTGACCCGCATCGCTCCGGCAGGGTACCGCCGGAGCGATCCGGTTCAGGCTCAGGCCTTGCTGTCGAGGTGGCGCTGGTGCGCCTCGATCAGGATCTGCTTGGCCTCAGCGGCGCCGCCCCAACCGTCCAGCTTGACCCACTTGCCCTTCTCCAGGTCCTTGTAGTGCTCGAAGAAGTGGCCGATGCGCTCCAGCCAGTGGCTCGAGACCTGGGCGATGTCTTCAACGTGGGCGTAGCCACTGAAGATCTTCGAGACCGGCACGGCCAGGATCTTCTCGTCGCTGCCCGCCTCATCGCTCATCTTCAGCACGCCGACCGGACGGCAGCGCACGACCGAGCCCGGCACCAGCGGCAGCGGCAGCACCACCAGCACGTCGGCCGGATCGCCGTCGCCGCACAGGGTGCTCGGCACGTAGCCGTAGTTGCAGGGGTAACGCATCGGGGTGGACAGGATGCGGTCGACAAAGATCGCGCCGGTTTCCTTGTCCACTTCGTACTTCACCGGCTCCGAGTCCTTCGGGATCTCGATGATGACGTTGATTTCTTCCGGCGGGTTCTTGCCGGGCGAGACGAGTTCCAGACCCATGGTCGTGCTCCAGGTGGGGGATATAGACGGATAGCCCCCCATTTTATGCCTTTGCCGGGCGCTGTGCAGAGGGAGGGGCTGACCGCTGCGTGGGGCAGGGACCCACGCGGCAGGCCGGGGTTGGCTGATAGGGCCGGCCGGTGCGGGGGCGCAGGCTGGATCGACCTTGCCAAGGAGTCCGCCGATGAAAGTGTCTGCCCTGCCGTTCGCCCTGTTCTGCATGCTGCTGGTTGCGCCGTTGGCCCAGGCCTCTCCTTACGTCGACCTGATCGACTACCCGCGGCAGGAAGCCAACTGGGACCGCTTCTTTGCCCTGGAGGGACGTCTGCATTACGGGTTCGACGCGATCTGCGGCGATACATTCTGCGAAGGCGAGTACAGCGATATCCGCGCCCTGCGCCTGCGCTGCTCGGTGGACGCGGTGCGCGGCACGGTGCATGAGTGCCTGTGGGCATTTGCCGCCAGTGACCTGGCTGTGTCGCGGCAAGACGGTGCGATCGTCGCCCGGCAACCGACCTGGCTGTGCCGCCTGCCGCTGGAGCCTGGCACACCGGTGGAAGCCTTCCATGCCGCGCTCGCCGCCCGCAATCCACTGCATGACCCGTTGCCGGGGACCTCGCAGAGCGTCTATGACGGGCTGACCGGGTGCATCCATTGATGCGAACGTGACTGATTCTCATTAACGGAGTAGCATGCGCGGCGCCTTCCGTCTGACGTCCCGGTTCCGCGCATGTCCTCCAATGCCGCCTCCCTCACCGAACTGCTGATCCGCGAGCGGCCTGCGCTGCTGCGCCGGGTGCAGCGCATCCTGGGGGGCGACAACGGCGCAGAGGACGTGATCCAGGCGGTGTGGTTCAAGGCGCGTGGCGTCGATGACAGCCAGGCCATCGACAATCCGAGTGCCTATCTGTACCGGCTGGCCGCCAACCTGGCCACCGACCACGGCCGCGAATCGACCCGGCGCAACCGCCTGCTGGCCGACCACTACCTGTGGGGGCCGGACGAGGTCATCTCGACCGAGGAACAGGCCATGGCCCAGGACGAGCTGCAGCGTGTGCTGGATGCTGCCGGACACCTGCCGGAGCCGACCCGCACCATCTTCCGGCTCAACCGCCTGCAGGGCCTGACCCAGGCCGAGATCGCCCGCCGCCTCGGGGTGTCGGTGACCACCGTCGAGAACCATGTGCGCACCGCGTTGCAACGCCTGGCCTGGGCGCGCAGCGGCCGATGATCGCTCCGGCTTGGGCCTGGCCCTCGCTGAAACGTCTTGATCACTGGACCGTGGATGCGGTCTAGTTCCCCCGCCCGCGCTTGAATGCGCCTGTCCGCCAGCCGATGAGCCCGCCGAACACGCTGCCCGCCGCCAATGACGATGCCCTGGCCGAACAGGCCCGGGGCTGGATTGCGTGGCTGGCCTCGGGTGACATCGGCGAGGGACGCATGCACGAGTTCGAGCGCTGGCTGGCAGAGCCGGGGCACCGCCGGGCCTTCGAGCACGAGCGCACGCTGTGGCGCAGTGTCGGGCCACGCCCGCTGGCCCGGTGTGCCGAACGCCGCCGCCCGCATCGAATGCGCTGGGCGATGGCCGCTGCAGCTGTGCTGGCGATGCTGGTGGCATGGCCGGAGGCCTGGTTGCGGCTGCAGGCCGACCATTGCAGCTCGCACGTCGTGCAGAACGTAACGCTGCCCGATGGCAGCCGCGCAGTGCTGGATGCGGACAGCGCGATCGCCGTGCGCTTCGATGCGCACGCACGCGAGGTCGAGCTGCTGCGCGGGCGCGTCTGGTTCGAGGTCAGCCCGGATGCGCAGCGGCGTTTCAGCGTGCGTGCCGGCAATGGCGTGGTTGAGGACATCTCGACCGCGTTCACCGTCGCGCGTGGCGATGACCGGGTGGAAACCCAGGTCGGGCAAGGCAGGGTGCGTGTGGCCAGCCCGGCCGACGGTGGCTGGACCTACCTGCAGGTGGGCCAGCGCGCCGTCTATGGCGAGCGCAGCGGCGTGACGCGCCTGCAGGATGTGGCGGCCGACAGCGTGGGTGCATGGCGCCAGGGCGAGCTGCTGCTGGAGCAGGCCAGCGTCGCCGACGCCGTGCAATGGGTGGGGCGCTATCGTGCCGGCCCGACGTTCGTGCGCGGTGATCTGTCGCGACTGCCGGCGATCAGTGCGGCGCTGCGCATCGATCGCCCGGAACAGGCGCTGGACGCGTTGGCGGCGACGGCAGGTCTGCAGGTCACCCGCCTGCCGCTCGGCGTCGCCATCATCCATCAGTAGATCCACGCCATGCGTGGATGATGTTCCCGATGTGCCGGCCAACGGTCGGCACCCACCGCGACCGCAAATCGCCCTTGGGGTTGCCGCGCGCCCAGCCGTCTTACCCCGCGAACGTACCCGCCGCCGCCACGTACGTCGCCGTGTCCGCCTGTGTTGCGGATGACGCCGCGCCTGCGGCACCGATTACCTGACAGGTTCCCCATGTTCGACTCCCACCGTCCGGGCCGCGCGCCGCGCCCGTCCCGCCTGTGCATTGCATTGCTGGCTGCCGGCCTGGCCAGTGCCACGCCATCCGTGCTGGCACAGAACGCCCGTGGCGATCACGCCGCCGTACAGCGCTTCGACATTCCAGCGCAGCCCCTGGACGATGCGCTGCGCAGCTACATGCGCCAGTCCGGCGTGCAGGTCGTGTATCCGGCCATCCCGGCCCACGGGGTGAGCTCGCGTGCGGTCAATGGCAGCCTGCCGGCCAACGAGGCGCTGCAGCAGCTGCTGCAGGGCAGTGGCCTGGCGGTGCGCCGGGTCAGCGCAGATGCAGTCACGCTGGAAGCGGCAACGCCGGCGCAGGTCGACAGCGGCGTGATCGTCACCGACACGCTCAGCGTGGCCGGCGACCGCGTCGACAGTGGCGCGACCAGCGACGAGGCGCGCCTGCTCGACAGCTATCGCAGCGTCGGTTCCACCACCACGCTCAACCGCACGCACCTGGAGCGTTTCCGCGGTACGTCCAACGGCGACATCGTCAAGGGCGTGGCCGGCGTCACTGCCGGTGACCCACGCGTTGGCAATGGCTTCGACGTCAACATCCGCGGCATCCAGGGCCAGGGCCGCGTGCCGGTGATCATCGACGGTGGCCAGTCCAGCATGGATACCTACCGTGGCTATGCCGGTCAATCGCAGCGTACCTACCTCGACCCGGACCTGATCTCCAGCCTGACCATCACCAAGGGCCCGAGCCTGCAGGCCAACGCCTCTGGCGGCATCGGCGGCGTGGTCGAGATGGAGACGCTGAAGATCGGCGACGTGCTGCGCGAAGAGCGCGACTTCGGCGTGCGCGTGCGTGGCGGCCTGGCCAACAACAGCGCCAACAACCTGCCTTCCTACAGTGCCGCGCCGCGCAACGATCGCAGCGCCACCGGCAGCCAGTTCTTCAACGTGGCCGCTGCGGGACACTGGGATCGCTTCGATCTGGTCGCCGCCTACGCCTACCGCGACAATGGCAACTACTTCTCCGGCAAGCACGGTTACGATGATTTCCCACAGACCCGTCGCACGCTGGCACCGCTGAATCCGCCGCGTACCGAAGTGTTCAACACCTCGTCGCGCTCGAAGTCGGCGCTGCTCAAGGGCACCTGGCGTATCGACGATGCACAGACCCTGGAAGCGGGCTACCGCCGCTACGAAGGCACCGCCGGCGAGATCATGGCCTCGCAGATCATCCGCGTCGATCGCGACCGCATTCCGCAATGGGATCCGGGCCACGTCGACATGGACAGCTACACCCTGCGCTATCGCTTCAACCCGGACAGCGAGCTGGTCGACCTGCGCGTCAACGCCGCGTACACCGACACCGACAGCGTGATGTACAACAGCCTGACCGGCATCACCCCCTGGTACTTCGATCGCCGCACCGAGTGGTACGACGCGCCCAGCTTCAGTGGCGACCCCGGCTACAAGGATGCCTACCGCAATCCGCTGCGACAGAAGCGCTTCGGACTGGATGCCAGCAACACCTCGAAGTTCGATACCCGCGCCGGTGCGTTCACCCTCGACTACGGCCTGTCCTACAGTGACGAAGACATCGCACCGGGCAGCTCGGGCCCGGTCATGCACGACGATCTGGTCAACAACCGTTTCCTGCGCAACGCCGAGCGCAAGGAATACAGCGCCGTGGCCTCGCTGAAGTGGCAGCCCGATGAGCACTGGGAACTGCTGGCCGGCGGCCGCTGGAACCGCGTGGATGTGCATGACCGCAACCGCCTGGCCACGCCCGATGCCTATGAGGTGCAGGGCCAGTACCGCTACACCGAACTGCTCAATGGCAACCCGGCGCTGCCGTCGTGGCGGGCCAAGCGCATCGCGCTGCTGAACTGGTATCCGGATGCCAACGGCAACTTCACCCAGGAATCGCTGCTGGCCTCACCGTACAAGAAGGGCACGGTGGGCGACATCGGTGGCTGGAACTTCTACGACGCCGGCAAGGCGCAGGACCTGGAAGTGCCGGTCAGCTGGACCTGGTCGCAGCCGATCCGCCGTCGTGACACCGCGTTCTCGCCGACCGCCAGCGTGGCCTACCGCTTCAGCGAAGACATCATGGTCTACGTGAAGTACGCCGAAGGCACCAAGCTGCCGAGCCTGTTCGAGACCACGCTGGGCCTGTTCACCGCTGCCAAGCCGGTGGGCGAGTTGAAGCCGGAGCGTGCGCGCAGCTGGGAAATCGGTGCCAGCACCCTCCGCTACGACCTGTTCACCGCCGGTGACCGCCTGGCGCTGAAGCTGGCGTACTTCGATACCCGCATCGACGACCTGATCACCCGTGACTACCGCACGCTGTCGGCGGGCCTGATCCGCAATGTCGACCAGTTCAAGGTCTCCGGCATGGAGTTCCAGTCCAGCTATGACAGCGGCAAGGTATTTGCCGATCTGTCCGCGCACTATTACTTCAAGGCCAAGACCTGCGCGCCGGACATCGCCGCCGAGCGCCGTGCCTATGGGGCGCAGCGCAGGAACGGCGAGCTGGCCAACACGCCCGACTGCGTGGACGGCGGCTTCGAGGGCTCGTACACCAATACCCAGAACCCACCGCGCTACATGGTCAACCTGACCCTGGGCTCGCGCCTGTTCGACGAGCGCCTGACCTTCGGCACCCGCGTGGTCCACAACGCCGGCCCGATCAGCAAGCTGGACAAGGACTGGAACGTGGGCCTGTCGGCGATCCAGCAGCTGTACCGGCCAACCACGCTGGTGGACCTGTTCGCCAGCTGGAGCTTCAACGACCAGCTGTCGGTGGAAGCCGGCGTGGACAACCTGACCGACCGCTACTACCTGGACCCGCTGGCCCTGGGCGTGATGCCGGCCCCGGGCCGCACCGCGCGACTGGCGTTGACCTGGAAGTACTGATCGGTCGCGGATGAGTGGTGGGGTCGGATCCCTTTCCTGCGGAAAGGGCTCTGACCCCAGCGAGCCCCAACCGCCCTCGGTGGGCGCGGACCTTGGTCCGCACCGCTTCTGCCGTGCAATCGACAGCGCCGGGCCATGCCCGGCGTCTATTTACAGCCCGCTCGAAGCCTTCACCGCATCTTCGTGCAGCGACTCGTTCAGCTCATCCACCACCGTGGTCCATGCCGCATCGGCCTGCAGTGATTCGGACAGGAACTGGCGCTGGGCATCGTTCCAGTACGGTGCTTCGACCACTTCGACATCGGTGGCCAGCTGGTGCTCGCGGATGAAGCGGGCGATGCCCTCTACGCTGGCATCCAGGCCCAGTTGCAGGAACAGGTTGGTCATGCGCGGTTCGGTGGTGATCATCGTCGGTTCCGGATGGACAAGGGGATGGCCCATTATCGGTGTAGACGGCCTTGGGGAAAGCCCCGTGGCAGACGTCTACAGCACGACGACCCCCTTGGCATTCCCCCATGAACGCACACATCGCCCCTGAAGACAGCCGCAGCCTCCGGCTCAAGGCCGCCACCCGCGACAGCCACGGTGCCCTGGACAAGCGCATCATGGCCGGCGACATCTTCGCCGACCGCAGCAATTTCGCCCGTTTCCTGCGCGTGCAGTATCGCTTCCACCGCAGCATCGATGCGCTGTATGCCAACCCTGCGCTGGACGCACTGCTGCCGGACCTGGGCGAGCGCCGCCGCCTGACCCAGGTCGCGCGCGACCTGCAGGACCTGGAGCAGACCCTGCCGGGGGCTGACATCGCGGCGTTGCCGTCCGATCTGGAACTGCCCGCCGCGTTGGGGTGGCTGTACGTGGCTGAAGGCTCCAACCTGGGCGGCACCATTCTGTACAAGATGGCTGCCAAGCTCGGCCTGGACCGTGATTTTGGCGCCCGCCACCTGGCCGCGCATCCGGATGGCGCGGCGCGCCACTGGCGTGAGTTCACCGCTGCGCTGGACGCGGTACCGCTGAGTGTCGAGCAGGAGCAGCAGGTGATCGATGCAGCCGACGCTGCGTTCCGCAGCGTGCACGGCCACGTCGAAGTGGAATTCGCCTGATGCACGGCGCGCGCCCACAGGTGCAGCGCTGATGCGCTGGCTCTGGTTCGCGCTGGGCTGGCTGATGGTCGGACTCGGGGTGATCGGCGCGTTGCTGCCGGTGATGCCGACCACCATCTTCCTGATCCTGGCCGTGGGCTGCTTCGCGCGCAGCTCGCCGAAGTTCGAGCAGCGCCTGTTGGCGCATCCGCGCTACGGCCCGTCGCTGCGGTTGTGGCGCGAGCAGGGCGCGGTATCGCGCAAGGGCAAGGCGTTTGCCAGTGCCGGCATGGCGCTGGGCTTTGCCCTGTTCTGCTGGGGCGCGCATCCGTCCTGGCGCCTGCTGTTGGGCGTGGGCCTGTTCTTCGCGGTCAGCGCCGGCTACGTGCTGAGCCGACCGGCACCGCGGCTGGAGCCCCATCCGGTCGTGGAAGTGGACGACGCCAATGATCCGCGCGCGGCCCGTCGTCGCGCAGCGACCCCTGATGCTGATGGAAACCGAGACGATGCTGCCTGCTGACCTGGCCCCCGTGGCCGCCCCCGCATTGACCCCGTGGGGCATGTACCTGGCCGCCGACGTGGTGGTGAAGGCCGTGATGATCGCGCTGGCACTGGCGTCGCTGGCCACCTGGACCATACTGCTGGCCAAGGGTTGGGAACTGGCCCGCCAGGCCCGGCAGTTGCGTGCGGCGCGCGCGCTGTTGCTGCAGTCCGCGCAGCTGCCGCCGCAGAGCGAAGAGGCAAGTCTGCAGCAGGGCACCGCGCTGGCGATGCTGGACGCCGCCCGCACCGAGCTGCGTCTGTCGCAGGATCTGGATAGTCGCGACGGCATCAAGGAACGCATCGCTTCGCGCCTGGACCGCATCGAACTGGAGACCGCGCGCGTGCAGCGGCGCGGCATCGGTGTGCTCGCCAGCATCGGCGCGGTGGCGCCCTTCGTCGGCCTGTTCGGCACGGTGTGGGGCATCATGAACAGTTTCATCGGCATCGCACACAGCAACACTACCAACCTGGCGGTGGTTGCGCCCGGCATCGCCGAGGCCCTGCTGGCGACCGCACTCGGCCTGGTCGCGGCGATTCCCGCGGTACTGGTCTACAACCATTTCAGCCGCGTGCTGGCCGGCCTGCGGGGCCTGCTCGGCGATCTGTCGGCGGCCGTGCAGCAGCTGGTCTCGCGCGATCTTGATCGTGCCGTGCCGCGTACCGCAGCGGCACCGCTGCGCGCGGTGCACTGAGGCGCGCCGATGGCGATCAGGACCGCGTCCGACCGCGACGACGCACCGGAAGAAGCACACGAGATCAACGTCACGCCCTTCATCGACGTGATGCTGGTGCTGTTGATCATCTTCATGCTAGCCGCACCGCTGGCTACCGTATCAGTGCCGGTGCAGCTGCCGGCCAGCAGCGCCAGTGCCACGCCGCCCGAACAGGCGCCGGTGTATGTGACCGTGCAGGCCGATCTGTCGCTGCGCGTGGGCGAGCAGGCGGTGGCGCGTGACGGGCTGGCGGCTGCATTGCAGGCGGCCACCCACGGCGACACCGCGCAGCGCATCTTCCTGCGTGCCGATACCCGCGTGCCTTACGGTGAACTGATGGCGACGCTGGACGCGCTGCGTGGCGCAGGCTACTTGAAGGTGGCACTGGTTGGACTGGAGCAGGGCGCGCGATGAGCGGATTGCGACGCTGGGCGACCAGCCTGGCGATCGTGCTGCTGGTGCACGCGCTGCTGATCGGCGCGGCCTGCTGGTGGGCGACGCGCGCACCGGTACTGGCTGCGACGGCGCCGCCCGCCGCGCTGATGCTGGAACTGGCACCGATGGTGCAGGCACCGCCGGTGCCGCCGCGCGAGGTCGCCACCGGTCCACTGCAGCAGCAACAGCAGCGGCAGGCGCCGAAGCCGGCCCTGCGCGAGCAACCGAAGGCGCCGGTGCAGCCGCAGGGTGACCTGCCACCGCCGCGTACACCGGAGCCGACGCCCTCGCCGGATGTCGCCGACGCCAATGTCGCGCAGACCAGCGCACCGCCACAGGTGGCCGCTGACGCCGCCGCGCGCTACACCGCACCGCAGACCACGGCGGGTGAGCGCAGTCGCGCCGAGGCAAGCTGGGAAGGTCGCTTGCTGGGGCACCTGCAGAAGCATCGCCGCTATCCGCGCCAGGCCGAGCGGCTGCGCCAGCAGGGCGTGGTCTACGTGCGCTTTGCCGTGGCCCGCGATGGCGCGGTCTCGGGGTTGAAGCTGGGCCGCAGCAGTGGCTTCGCGCTGCTTGACCAGGAGACGCTGGACACCGTGCAGCGCGCCAGCCCGGTACCGGCGCCGCCGGCCGAAGTGGCCGGCGACCCGGTGGACGTGATGGTGCCGGTGTCGTTCTTCCTGCGCGGGCGGTGATTGACGGTGGGGTCGGATCCCTTTTCTGGGAAAGGGCTCTGACCCCATCGAGGCCGTCATCCACGCATGGCGTGGATCTACAGCAACGGCACCAGCAGCAGCGCGACGATGTTGATGATCTTGATCAGCGGATTGATCGCCGGGCCGGCCGTGTCCTTGTACGGGTCACCGACGGTATCGCCGGTCACCGCAGCCTTGTGCGCCTCGCTGCCCTTGCCGCCGAAGTGGCCATCTTCGATGTACTTCTTGGCGTTGTCCCAGGCGCCACCGCCGGTGGTCATCGAAATGGCCACGAACAGGCCGGTCACGATCGTGCCGATCAGCAGGCCACCCAGTGCGCGTGGCCCCAGCAGCAGGCCGACCACCACCGGCACCGCCACCGGCAGCAGCGAGGGCACGATCATTTCGCGGATCGCCGAGCGGGTCAGCATGTCCACCGCCTTGTCGTACTGCGGCTTGCCGGTGCCCTGCATGATGCCGGGGATCTCGCGGAACTGGCGACGTACTTCCTCCACCACCGCACCCGCCGCGCGGCCGACCGCTTCCATCGCCATCGCACCGAACAGGTAGGGAATCAGGCCGCCGATCAGCAGGCCGATGATCACCGTGTGGTCGCTGAGGTCGAAGCGGAATTCCTGCCCGGGATGTGCAGCCTGCAGGTTGTGCGTGTAGTCCGCGAACAGCACCAATGCGGCCAGTGCGGCCGAACCGATCGCATAGCCCTTGGTCACCGCCTTGGTGGTGTTGCCAACCGCATCCAGTGGATCGGTGATGTCGCGGATCTCCGAGGGCAGCTCGGCCATCTCGGCAATCCCACCGGCGTTGTCGGTGATCGGCCCGTAGGCATCAAGAGCGACGATCATGCCGGCCATCGACAGCATCGCGGTGGCGGCGATGGCGATGCCGTACAGCCCACCCAGCGCGAACGCGCCCCAGATCGCCGCACACACGGCCACCACCGGCAGCGCGGTGGACTTCATCGAGATGCCGAGGCCGGCGATGATGTTGGTGCCGTGGCCGGTGGTCGAGGCCTGCGCCACGTGCTGCACCGGCTTGTACTGGGTGCCGGTGTAGTACTCGGTGATCCACACGATCAGCCCGGTCAGGACCAGGCCGATCAACGCGCAGCCGTACAGGGCCATCGGCCCGTGCACGTTGTCACCCATCAGGCCGGTAGTGATCGGGTAGAAGGCGATGGCGGCCAGCACGCCGGAGACGATCACGCCCTTGTACAGCGCGCCCATGATCGAGCCGCCAGGCTTCACTTTGACGAACAGCGCGCCGATGATCGAGGCGATGATCGATACGCCGCCCAGCACCAGCGGATACAGCACCGCATTGGTTCCGGCTTCGGCCAGCATCAGGCTGCCCAGCAGCATCGTTGCGATGACGGTCACCGCGTAGGTTTCGAACAGATCGGCGGCCATGCCGGCGCAGTCGCCCACGTTGTCACCCACGTTGTCCGCGATCACCGCCGGGTTGCGCGGGTCGTCCTCGGGAATGCCGGCTTCCACCTTGCCGACCAGATCGGCGCCGACGTCGGCGCCCTTGGTGAAGATGCCACCGCCCAGCCGCGCGAAGATCGAGATCAGCGACGAGCCGAAGGCCAGGCCGACCAGCGCATGCAGCGCCTGTTCCATCGGCAGGCCCATGCGCAGCAGCAGCGCGTAGTAGCCGGCCACGCCCAGCAGGCCGAGGCCGACCACCAGCATGCCGGTGATGGCACCGCCGCGGAAGGCGACGTCCATTGCGGCGCTGATGCCGTGGCGTGCAGCTTCGGCAGTGCGCACGTTGGCGCGTACCGACACGTTCATGCCGATATAGCCGGCCGCGCCGGACAGTATCGCGCCGACCGCGAAGCCGATCGCGGTGTACCAGCTGAGGAACACACCGACCAGCACGAACAGCACCACACCGGCCACGCCAATGGTCAGGTACTGGCGGTTGAGATAGGCACGCGCACCTTCCTGGATCGCCGTGGCGATCGCGATCATGCGTTCATTGCCGGTGGGTTGGCGCAGGATCCAGCGCGCCGAGACGATTCCGAACAGGATCGCGAGAATGGCGCAGCCCAGCGCCAATGACAGCCCGTGACGTTCCAGCATTAGACCCCTCCGCAGAATGGATGTAGGCATCCAGTGGCGATGAACGGCACCACGAGGGGGACGACGGGCTGCAGCCTGGAACCAACCCGTACCGACCTTGGCGGTCGTCCGACGTATGGCGGTGTTCAGCATTCCCTGGTGCCCGCAGTATGCGTGCCGCCACTTGTAGAGTCGAGCCGTACTCGACTGGCTTCTACTAGCCGCGCCTCCTGAACCTGTGGGTGCCCTCAGGATGGAAGGCATCGCCATGCGCGCGGGCCCTGTCGCCGGGCCAGGGGCACGAGAGTCACAGGCCTTTGCACCCCGTTAAGCCAAGCTCTGCAAGCCTGCGCTCAGTCCTGTAGGAGATCTCCCATGCGCCTGTCCCTGTTGATGCTTGCCGCCCTGGTCCCGGCTGTACCAGCACTCGCCGCGGAAACCCCGGAGCTACAGCGCGCCGTGGGCGCTCCGCAGGCGGTAGGCGCGGTGCATACGCTGCGGCAGATCCCCGAGGCCTGTGCGCGCCTGGAAGGCGCCTTCACCGGGCAGGCGGCCGAGCCGTACCGCTTCTCTGCGGTGCGTACCAGTGAGCAGTGCCAGCCGCGCGCGCGCTTCGTCGACTACGCCAAGGCGCAGCCAAGTGCCGACAAGGGCTGGAAGCTCAATGATGTGATCCGCGTGCCCAGCGCAGCATGCCCGGCACAGCAGGCGGTGGTGCGCGTGTGGCGCCTGCCGTCGACCAACAAGGTCGAGCTGGACGGTCAGGGCCAGTCGCGCATCTATCTGGAGGAAGCGAAGAAGCAGGCCGCTGCCGGCCAGATTCCGCAGGTGACGATGTTCGCCGCGCAGCTGCAGATGGAAGGCAAGGCCTGCAACTGAAATTGCCTGGGCGGTGTACCCAAGCGGTCATACACGGGTAGTGCCGGCCGCTGGCCGGCAACCCTGCAATCATCACTCGGCCAGCGTCGCCCCGCGCGCCGCCAGCAGCTCGCGCAGGGCCTTGCGATGGCAGTGCGCCTCATCCTCGCAGTAGCACCCCACGCTGATGTCGCTGTGCTGCGACAGTGCGGCAAGCAGGTCCAGTGCATGGGCGGCATCGGGCGCTTTCATCTCGGCCTTGTAGTGGCGGAAGAACGCGGTCCAGTCGGCGGCCGTCTTCGCCTCATGCGCCCGCTTCACCAGTTCCGCGCTGGGTGACAGGGTCGGGAACCAGACGTCGTACCAGTCCTGTCGGGCGAACTCGCTGCGCGGAACGCCGCGCGGCGGCCGCCGCACGGTGCCGATGCGCAGGCCCTCGCCAGGCACGCGCGGCGTACCGAGTCGAACAACACGCAATGCCATGGTGTTCCTCCATTAAAAGGGGACGGAGGGGATTAAGTCGTATCCGACCCAATGCTGACGCTGTTGGAGATGACAGAGGGGCGTATGCGACTTAATCCCCTCCGTCCCCTTTTTCGGGTCAGCCCTCGAACGGCGGCAGCTTCTGCTTCACCGCCACGTTCTTCAGGGTGACGTACTTCGGCAGGCCGTCGGCGCCATACGGCAGCGGCGCTTCGCCCTTGATCAGCGGCGACAGATAGGCCCGCGCCCTGGCGGTGATGCCGAAGCCGTCGCGGCGGATGAAGCCGGCGGGCATCTTCTTTTCATGGTTGGCGATCTTCGACAGTGGCGCCGCTTCGATCTTCCAGCGGTAGGGCGCATCGCTGCTGCGTACGATCACCGGCATCACGCCGTTCTGGCCCTTCAGCGCCAGCTGCACGGCGGCCTTGCCGACCGCCTGCGCCTGCTCCCAGTCGGTCCTGCTGGCCAGGTGCCGGGCCGAGCGCTGCAGGTAGTCGGGCAGCGCCCAGTGCACCTTCAGGCCCAGCTGGTCCTTGACCCGGCCGGCCAGGTGCGCGGCCACGCCGCCCAGCTGCGAGTGGCCGAACGAGTCCTTGCCGCCGCCAGCGTCAGCGACGAAGCGGCCATCGGCGGTGGCGATGCCCTCCGACGCCACCACCACGCAGTAGCCGACGCGCTCGACCACGGCCTTCACCTTGGCCAGGAACGCCGCCTCGTCATAGGCGCGTTCGGGCAGCAGGATGATGTGCGGCGCTTCGTCATCGCCGTTGCCGGCAAGGCCAGCGGCCGCGGCCAGCCAGCCGGCGTGGCGGCCCATCGCCTCGTAGATGAAGACGCGGGTGGAGGTTTCGGCCATCGCCGCCACGTCCAGCGCTGCCTCGCGTACCGACACCGCGGTGTACTTGGCCGCCGAGCCGAAGCCGGGGCAGGTGTCGGTCACTGCCAGGTCATTGTCGATGGTCTTGGGCACGCCGATGCAGGTCAGGTCGTAGCCGGAGGCCTTGGCCAGCTGCGAGACCTTCAGCGCGGTATCGGCCGAGTCGTTGCCGCCGTTGTAGAGGAACCAGCGCACGTCATGGGCACGCAGCACCTCCAGCAGGCGGTCGTAGCGGGCGCGGTCGGCGTCCAGCGATTTCAGCTTGACCCGGCAGGAGCCGAACGCGCCGCCCGGGGTATGGGCGAGGGCGCGGATGGCCGCAGCGCTCTCCTTGCTGGTGTCGATCAGTTCCTCGCGCAGCGCGCCGAGGATGCCGTTGCGCGCGGCCAGGACCTTGATGCCCTTGGCCCGGGCCTGCTCGATCACCGCCGCCGCCGTGGCGTTGATGACCGCGGTGACACCACCGGATTGGGCGTAGAGGAGAGTACCGTTGCGCATGCGTCTACCTGCTCGGGGGAAAGGACATTGCAGGGACATTACCCGGATGCGGTAAAGTGGCGCTATTGCGGTGCAGCGATACCGGTCCGTCCGGGATGCGAACCTTCTTTGTTTTCAACACGTTGGAGTCAGGTCAATGCGATTGGTTCTGTTGGGACCGCCCGGTTCGGGCAAGGGGACACAGGCGACGCGCCTGAAGGAAAAGCTGGGGATCGCCCACATTTCGACCGGTGACATGCTGCGCGCGGAAATCGCCGCGGGCACGGAGCTGGGCAAGCAGGCCAAGACGGTGATGGATGCCGGCAACCTGGTGTCGGACGACATCCTGCTGGGCATGCTGGAGTCGCGCCTGACCCAGCCCGATGTCGCCAAGGGCTTCATTCTTGATGGCTACCCGCGCAATGTGGCCCAGGCCAATGCGATGGACGGCCTGCTGGCCAAGATCGGCCAGCCGCTGGATGCCGTGGTGCAGCTGGACGTGGCCACCGAGCTGCTGGTCGAGCGCATCGCCGGTCGTGCCAAGGAACAGGGCCGCGCCGACGACACGCCGGAAGCGGTGCGCCAGCGCCTGCAGGTCTACAACGACCAGACCGCCCCGGTGGTCGACTTCTACGCCGGCCGTGGCACCCTGGCCCGCGTCGATGGCGTCGGTGAGCTGGACGAGATCGAAGCCCGCATCCTGGCGGCGATCAAGGCCTGATCCGGCGGGGCCGGTCTGTTGCCGGCCCTTCGGGCGCAAAAAAACACAGGCCTGGTCCGTGAGGATCAGGCCTGTGTCGTTTGACAGGCGCCAGCGAAGGGCTTGCTCAGGGCCCCGCAGCATGAGCTCCCTTGGGGATGGCCTCTTGGGGAGTAGGACCGGTTCGGGTACTGCGGCTGGCAGTTCGAATTGTGTCCGGGTTCACAGAACATCGCTATCGGGAATTCCCTGACAGGTGATTGGAGTTTTCTCACATCCCGTGTAGGACTTGTCTTACCCGGGGGCGGACATTGGCCCTATACAGCCGTCATCGGTCACAATCCTCGGTCATGAGCAGCGTACATATCCTTGCAATCGCCGGCACCTTCATGGGCGGCGTGGCCGCCCTGGCGCGGGAACTGGGCCATACGGTCAGCGGCAGCGACCAGGCCATCTATCCGCCGATGTCGACCCAGCTCGAGCAGCTGGGCATCGCCCTGGACCAGGGCTACCGCGCCGACAGCGTGCCGGCCGGCACCGATGACGTGGTGATCGGCAACGCCCTCTCGCGCGGCAATGCCGCCGTTGAGGCCGTGCTCGACGCCGGCCAGCGCTACATTTCGGGAGCGCAATGGCTGTCCGAACAGGTACTGCCGGGTCGCGACACCCTGGCCGTGGCAGGTACCCATGGCAAGACCACCACCACCACCATCCTCACCTGGCTGCTGGAAAGCGCCGGTCGTTCGCCCGGTTTCCTGATCGGCGGCGTCGCCGAGGATTTCGGCGTCTCCGCCCGGCTGGGCCAGGGCCGTGAGTTCGTGGTCGAGGCCGACGAGTACGACACCGCGTTCTTCGACAAGCGCAGCAAGTTCGTGCACTACCGGCCGCTGGTGGCCATCCTCAACAACCTTGAATACGACCACGCCGACATCTTCCCGGACGTGGCCGCGATCCAGCGCCAGTTCCACCACCTGGTGCGCACGGTGCCGGCGCGTGGCCGACTGATCGTCAACGGCGAGGACCCGCATCTGGCCGAAGTGCTGGCGATGGGCTGCTGGACCCCGGTCGAGCGCTTCGGCTTCGACCCGTCGCTGGAATGGCATGCCGAGCTGCTGGCCGCCGATGGCAGCGCCTTCCGCGTGCACCACCGCGGGCAGGCAATGGGCGATGTGCACTGGTCGTTGCTGGGCCGCCACAACGTGCTCAACGGCCTGGCTGCGCTGGCTGCCGCACATGCGGTGGGCGTGGCGCCGGCCGACGTGATTCCTGCGCTGGCGCGCTTCCGCAGCGTCAAGCGCCGCATGGAAGTGATCGGCCGCCATGACGGCATCACCATCTACGACGATTTCGCCCATCACCCGACCGCGATCGCCACCACGCTGGAAGGCTTGCGTGCCAAGGTGGGTGACGCGCGCATCGTGGTCGCGATGGAGCCGCGCAGCAATTCGATGCGGCTGGGCGCTCACGCGCAGGCGCTGGCCCCGTCGCTGGCGTTGGCTGACGAGGTGGTGTTCCTGCATCGCCCGGAACTGGCCTGGGATGCGGCCGCGGTGATCGCCGCGGTGCGCGGCGAAGCGCACGCGGTGCCCGATACCGACGCGCTGCTGGCGCAGCTGCAGGCCAGCGCGCGCAGTGGCGACCACGTGGTGTTCATGTCCAATGGGGGCTTCGACGGCGCACCGCGTCGCTTCCTCGCCGCGCTGCAGGCCCGATGAGCAGCGACACGTCACTGCCGCTGTTTCCGCTGCACACCACGCTGGTGCCGGGTGCAGCGGTCGGGCTGCGCGTGTTCGAGCGGCGGTACCTGGATCTGGTCCGCGACAGCGGCCGCAGTGGCGAGGGCTTCGGTGTCTGCCTGATCCTCGACGGCCAGGAAGTGGGAGCCCCGGCGACACCGGCAGCCTATGGCGTGCAGGTACGCATCGAAGACTTCGATGTCGGCGCCGACGGCGTGCTGCAGTTGCGCCTGCGAGGCACCCGCCGCTTCCATGTCGAGCGCACCCGCGTACGCGACAACGGCCTGGTGGTGGCCGACGTGCGCTGGTGCGACGAAGACCCCGACGATGAGCTGCGGCCGCAGCATGCGCTGCTGGCCACGGTGCTGGGGCACATCATCGAGCAGGCCGGTGAGGCCTATGCGCCGGCCAATCCGGCGTTGCTGGACCAGGCCAGCTGGGTTGGCTGGCGGCTGGCCGAACTGCTGCCGCTGAGCGAGCAGCAGCGCCTGCAGCTGCTGCAGATGGACGACCCGCACCAGCGGTTGCAGCAGTTGCTGGGCTGGATGCCGTAGCAGCCTGCTTTGGGTGGGTGTGCACCTTGGTGCACACGCTGGTGCATGCGGGGAATGTCATCCACGCATGGCGTGGATCTACTCCGCCGGGCATGGTTCGGCGCTACCTGTCCGTGTTGCGGCAGCGCCGGGTCATGCCCGGCGGCCTCCTCAGGGCGTGGTGGTCTTCAACCGCAGCACCGGCAATCCGGTTTCGCTGTGCACGTCCTCGCGCTGCGGCAGGTCCTGCACGGCGTCCTTCACCGCGTTCAACGCCGGGTCGACGCCACGCAGCGGGTGCCACATGCCGATCCACTCGAAGTGGCGTTCGTAACGCAGGGTCTGTGCACTGCCCAGCCACAGCGGCGTGTTGCCCGCCTGCAGCTGCGCGGGTGCCGGCCACAGGCGCAGCACATAGCGTTCGTCCGGCTTCGCACCCTGGCGCACCATCAGCAGTGCTTCCACGCGGGTGTCCAGCGTCGCCGGCAGCACCGGCAGTTCATCGGCGCCGGTGTTCTTGTCCAGCATCAGCAGCGCCTGCTGCCAGCCGGCCTGTTCCTGCCGCTTCCAGCCACGCGCTTCCAGCTGCGCCTGCAGCGGTGCCAATGGCCCGGCCACCTGCACGTCCAGCGGCCAGCGCTGGTCGTCGTCGAACTCGTTGCGGCGCGCCGGCAGCGTGGCCCAGTCGTGCTGCCACCAGGCCTGCATGTCCATCGCCTGCGGGGCCGGCAGGGTCGGTTCGAAGCGTTCCAGCTTCACCGGGATGTTGCGCGGTGCGTACCACATCGCCGCCACGGCGAAGACGCCGTAGAACAGCCAGGCCACCGGCTTCACCCAGAACGAGCGGTTGAAGCGGCGGCGATAGGCGATGCCCAGCACCAGCAGCCAGAACGTGCCGAACAGCATGCCGCCGATCACGTCGCTCAGCCAATGCGCGCCCAGGTACAGGCGCGAGAAGCCGATCAGGCTGACCACGATGCCCGAGACCAGGTACGGCCAGACGCGGGTGCGGCCGGGCATCTCGCGTGCGATCAGCACCGCGAAGAAGCCGAAGGTGATGGTGGCCATGGTCACCGACACCGACGGGAAGCCGAAGCCGCTGCTGGCGTCGATCGGGCGCACCACATCCACGGTGGCGCCCAGCAGCATGGTCAGCGCCAGGCCGAAGGCCAGTGCCGCCAGCCAGTGCGCAGCGGCCATCCAGCGTCGGCGCCAGATCAGATAGCCCATCGCCGCGGCGGTGGCCGGCAGCAGGACCTGCCAGGCCCCGAGCGACGCCAGCGCAGCCATCGGGTAGTCGGCCAGCGGATTGCGCAGCGCCAGCATGGCCTGGTGCACCAGCAGGTCGATCGCCAGCGGCTCGCCGTGTGCGACCACCACGGTCAACAGCGCGAACCAGCCCCAGCCCAGCAGGAGCAGCATCAGCGCCAGCATCGCCAGCGGCACCGATTCGCGCCGCTTCGGGTCCAGCACGCCAACGGTGTAGCGGCCCAGCGTCGGGTGGCGGTTGGACCAGTCCAGCAGGCGTGCCAGCCAGTTGTCCATGCGTGCGGCCGACCAGCGGTAGCCGTACAGCACGATAGCCCAGACCAGGCCAAGGATCACCGCCAGCAGGCCGACCACCACCACCAGCCGCCCGGCCACAGCAGCCACCGCGTCGTACGCTTCGCCGAGGATCCAGCCCGGCGCCAGGAACAGCACCGCCCAGGAAATGCTGGCGATGCCGCTGGCCTGCACGTAGCGGCTGGCGGGCATCTTCATCATGCCGGCGATGGCCGGCACGAACGGGCGGATCGCGCCGACGTAGCGTGCCACCAGGATGCTCTTGAAGGCATTGCGGCGGAACAGGTTTTCGCCGCGGTCGAGCAGCTGCGGGTAACGGCTGAACGGCCACACGCCGCGCAGGCGGTCGCCCCAGCGGCGGCCGATCCAGTAACTGATGCCATCGCCGGCAAACGCACCCAATGCCGCAGCCGCCACCGCGTACGGCCCGGAGATCTGGCCCAGGCCAATGAACACGCCCACCGCGAACAGCAGTGGCAGCGCCGGCACGATGGCGCCAAGAATGATGACCGCATCGCAGAAGGCGATGAGGAAGATAACGGCGCCCGCCAGCACGGGGTGAGCGGCAATCCACGCGAGCGTGGCGTCGATCCATGAAGAGTCCATTGCCCGATTATAGGGGCGTGAAGGTGACTGGTTCCCAGCCGCTTCGTGACCGTTTGCAACCGGCGCCATCGCCTAGAATGGAGTCATGCCGCATACGCCAGACGCTCCCCACCGTGCTTTGAAGGCCGACAGTTTCGGTCAGATCCTTCTGGTTGAAGGGCCCGATGGCCCGTTCGTACGCCGCGATCTGGGGGCCACGCCGCTGTGGCTGCGGTTGCCCGCGTGGTGGCTTGCACGTCGCGAAGCACGCGCGCTGCGCCATATCCATGGCATGGCCGATGTGCCGCAGCTGCTGGCCTGGGATGGCCGCCACCTCGACCGCAGCTTCATGGCCGGCGATGCCATGTACCAGCGTCCGCCGCGCGGCGATCTGGCCTGGTTCCGCGCCGCGCGTCGCCTGCTGCAGCAGCTGCATCGCAATGGCGTGGCCCACAACGACCTGGCCAAGGAAGCCAACTGGCTGGTCACTGAAGATGGACGACCGGCGCTGATCGACTTCCAGCTGGCGGTGATCGGCAACCCGCGCTCGCGCTGGATGCGGCTGCTGGCCCGCGAGGACCTGCGCCACCTGCTCAAGCACAAGCGCATGTACTGCCGCGAATCACTCACCCCGGTGGAGAAGCGCGTGCTCAAGCGTACGTCGTGGGTGCGCGAGCTGTGGTTCGCCACCGGCAAGCCGGTCTACCGCTTCGTCACCCGCCGCATCCTGCACTGGGAAGACAACGAGGGGCAGGGACCGAAGCCGTGAGTGCATCGCAGGTGATGAGCGCGCCGCCGAGCGCGGGCAGCGTGCTGCGAACTCAGCTGCCCGGTGCGGATTTCGTGCATGCGTGCCATGCGACCACCCGTCGTGATGGGCGCTCGGCCTTGCAGGCCTATCGCGACATGGCCGCGAGCATTCCCGGTTGGTTCGATGGTCTGATGGCGCTGCGCAACCACGGCATGCGCCTGCTTGGGATGAAGCACCTTGGCTCATTGCGTGCGGTGCAGGACACCGACGATCCGGCTGCCGGCCAGCGGCTGGGCATCTTCACCCTGCAGTCGCTGGATGACGACGCCATCGTGCTGGAAGACGATGATCGCCACCTGCGCGTACAGCTGGCCCTGCAATGGCAGGGCGATGCGCTGGAAGTGGTGACGGTGGTGCATACGCATAACGCATTCGGGCGCCTCTACATGCTGCCGGTCGCGCCCGTGCACAGGTTGATCGTGCCGCATCTGCTGCAGAAGCAGGTGCAGGCGTACCGATGATTCGACACTGCGCTCGCCGGGCCATGCCAGGCGACACGCGGCGTTTCCGGATTACGGCGTCGCCGGCACCACCTGCTGGCCGATGAAGTTGCGTTTGGCATCGAAGTCATAGGCGATCTGCAGCTGGCCCACGTCCGGGCAGGCGTGGCAGTCGCGCAGCGGTGTGCGGTACAGCAGGCGGATCCCGCCGCCCTCCAGCGGTGTCGCTCCGGCCGATTGCGCCGGCGCGAATGGCGTGGCCTGCGGGTTGGCCTTCAACAGCTCCTGCACGGCCGGGTCGGCACGCAGCGTGTCGTCCAGCTGTACGGCATCCACATCGATGCGCTTGCCGCTGGCGTCGACCAGGCGGGTGCCTTCGTTGGTGTTGGCCCGGAAGGGATACTCGACCGTGGCAATGCCCAGCCCCTCGTTCTCATGCCAGGCGGTCACATACGCCAGTTCCCCGGCGCTGGACAGTTGCTCGGCCGCGGTGATCGCCTCGGCGCTTGCTCCCCCCGCTCGCATCGCATCGCGCAGGCAATCCCGGGTGGCGGCATTCTCGCCCTGGCGGCATGCGTTCAGATCGCCATCCCAGACCACGGCCTCGCTCCAGCGCATCTTGCCGTCGGCGGCGGCCTTCTCCGCGCTGGGCGCGTCACCGGCGGGTGGCTCCTTGCCGGGTTCCGGCGAACGGCCCTGGCAGGCAGTCAGCAGGGCAAGCCCCAGGGCAGGCAGCAACAGGCGGGAACGGCGCATGGCGTGGACCTCGTGCGTTGGCTGGAGGCCCGAGTATCGTCAAGGCCGGGTGAACTCCGCGTCGGCGCGGCATACTAGCGGCTCATTGCATACGCTGGAGTGTGGAACGTGGGCAGTCTGCAGGGCAAAACGCTTTTCATCACCGGAGCCTCGCGTGGGATCGGCCTGGCCATCGCACTGCGCGCTGCGCGCGACGGCGCCAACGTGGCCATTGCGGCCAAGTCGTCGGTGCCGAATCCGAAGCTGCCGGGCACCATCCATACCGCGGCCGAAGCGGTGACGGCGGCAGGCGGGCAGGGACTGGCCCTGAAGTGCGACATCCGCGAGGAAGAGCAGGTGCACGCGGCGGTTGCGGCCACGGTCGATACCTTCGGTGGCATCGACATCCTGGTCAACAACGCCAGCGCGATCTGGCTGCGCGGTACGCTGGATACGCCGATGAAGCGTTTCGACCTGATGCAGCAGGTCAATGCGCGCGGCAGTTTCCTGTGCGCGCAGGCCTGCCTGCCGTACCTGCTGCAGGCGCCGAATCCGCACATCCTCACCCTTGCACCGCCGCCCAGTCTGGAGCCGAAGTGGTGGGCACCGCATACCGGCTACACGCTGGCGAAGATGGGCATGAGCTTCGTTACCCTGGGCCTGGCCGCGGAATTCGGCCCGCAGGGCGTGGCGGTGAATGCGCTGTGGCCGCGCACGGTCATCGCCACCGATGCGATCAACATGATCCCGGGCGTGGATGCGGCCGGCTGCCGCATGCCGCAGATCATGGCTGATGCCGCGCATGCGGTGCTGGTGCGCGAAGCGGCGGGCTTCCATGGCCAGTTCCTGATCGACGATGACGTGCTGGCGCAGGCGGGTATCACCGATCTTTCGGGCTACGCAGTGGATCCATCGCGTCCGTTGCTGCCGGATCTGTTCCTGGATTGATCGTACGTCGCCGGAAGAGGCCGAGGCTGCGAGCTTCGGCCTGCTGCGCTAGAATGTGCGTCTGTAATCGTTTTCAACAGGGATGTGAACACATGCCACGCACTCTTTCCGTCGCGGCGCTGGCCGCTTCGCTGTCGTTGATCCTGGCCGCCTGCGGTGGCAAGGCACCCGCCGCTGCGGGCGGCGCCGCTGCATCCGGCACGCCGGACGCCAGCGCGGCGCCGTCCGACCCGCAGCAGCAGTTGACCGCCAAGCTCAACGCCTACATCGGCTGCTTCAACGCGCTTGATTCGAAGACCCACGGCAGCATCGAGTCCTATACGCGCTGGATCAAGGATGTCGCCGCCGGCCCGACCGGTCGCGAGACACAGGTGTACGGTCCGTTCGAGATCAGCGATTACGACATGAAGCAGTGCGATGCCCCCGTGACCGAGGCGATCGCTGCCAAGCCAGTGCTGGCCGAACTCGATGCTGCTGCTGGCCACTACCAGCAGGCGCTGAAGGCACTGGTGCCGATCAGCAAGGACGCGCACGACTACTACGATCGCCAGGACTACGAAGACGACCAGTTCGCCAAGGGCAAGCAGCTGCACGCGCCCCTGATGGTCGCCTTCAAGGATTTCGTGGCTGCCAGCGAAACGTTCAATGCCGAGCTGGAGCGCCAGAACGACGCCGCCCAGCGCGAGCAGCTCAAGGCACTGGAGCAGGCCGAGGGTCGCACGCGCGAGTACTACCGCCTGGCGATGATGCTGGAAGCCAAGGCCATCATGGATCTGATGAGCGAGGATGATTTCGATCAGGCCAAGGCCCGCGAGCGTCTGGATGCGTTCAACCGCATTTCCGACGAAGCACATGCGAAGGTGGCTGATCAGGAACCGGGCAAGCTGGACTGGAACAGCTTCGAGCGTGAGGCCGAGAACTTCCGTCGGGAAGGCAAGGCGCGGCTGCAGCGCGTCAGCGAGAAAGAGCCTTACACCGATTTCGAACGACGCATGCTTGATTCGCCGTCGATGGCGCCCCGTGGATCGGCCAGCAAGCTGATGCAGGAATACAACACGCTCGTTTTCCAGAGCAACCGCCAGTAGTGCTCCCGCTCATGGCGTGATCAGCGTGCGCCGGTGTACATCGCCGGCGCTCGCATCAATGACTGAACGCATCCGGCAGCTTGCCGCCGCACTTGCGGCAGTGCAGTGCATCCGGTTCATGGCCTTCCAGCCCACAGTCCGGGCAGCCACGCGCATCGCGGCGTGCGGCCTGCTCGGCTTCACGCATGGTGCTGGCCAGTTCGGCGGTGTAGATGCCGGTGGGCACGGCGATGATGCTGTAGCCGATCAGGATCAGCACCGAGGTGACGAAGCGGCCGAGCACGGTCTGCGGCACGATATCGCCGAAGCCGACCGTGGCCATGGTCACCACCGCCCAGTACATGCTGGCCGGGATGTTGGTGAAACCGTGTTCGGGGCCCTCGATCACGTACATCAGCGCACCGGCGATGATGGTGATGGTGATCACCGTGAACAGGAACACCAGCACCTTGCGCCGGCTGCGCCACAGCGACGTCATCAGGACGCCGCTTTCCTCGATGTAGCGGGTCAGCTTCAGGATGCGGAACACCCGCAGGATGCGCAGCGCGCGCACCACCAGCAGGCTCTGCGCGCCGGGGATGAACATCGACAGGTAGGCGGGCAGGATCGACAGCAGGTCGATGATGCCCCAGATGCTCACTGCATACCGCAGCGGGCGCTTGACCACCGCCAGCCGCAGCAGGTACTCGGCGGTGAAGATGATCGTGAATCCCCATTCCAGGATGTACAGGCCGGTGGACCATTCCGCATGCAGGTGCTGCACGCTGTCGATCATCACCACCAGGATGCTGGCGACGATCGCCACCACCAGGATCAGGTCGAAATTGCGCGAAGGGCGGGTGTCATGGCGGTAGATGATGTCGAACCACCGACGGCGCCAGCCGGTCTCGGTGGCGGGGTTGAGCTGGGGGGCGGAAAACGGTCGCATGGGCGCATTGTGCCGCAGGGGTTCCGGCGCGAGAATGGGCGTTCCTGAACCCTGCCGACTGCCATGACCGCCGCGACCGATCCGCTGATCTCCCTTTCGCACTATTACCTGCCGGTCTACAAGCCCCGCCAGGTGGTACTGGAGCGAGGCCAGGGCGCCCGCGTATGGGACAGCCAGG
The DNA here is from genome assembly GCF_059370655.1 of Stenotrophomonas sp. YJH_SMC_133. Taxonomy (NCBI): domain Bacteria; kingdom Pseudomonadati; phylum Pseudomonadota; class Gammaproteobacteria; order Lysobacterales; family Lysobacteraceae; genus Stenotrophomonas; species Stenotrophomonas sp. YJH_SMC_133. Next base: position 71,269 of record NZ_JCAFTW010000008.1, read on the forward strand.
GCCGTGAGTTCATCGACCTGGCTGCCGGCATCGCCGTGTGCGGCCTGGGCCACAACGATCCGGACCTGGTGGCCGCGCTGGTCGAGCAGGCCGGCAAGCTCTGGCACACCAGCAACGTGTTCTACAGCGCACCGCCGCTGCACCTGGCCGAGGAACTGGTGAAGGCCAGTCGTTTCGCCGAGCGGGTGTTCCTGTGCAACTCCGGCGCCGAAGCCAACGAAGTGGCGATCAAGATGATCCGCAAGTGGGCCTCCAGCCAGGGCCGCCCGGCCGACAAGCGCGTCATCATCACCTTCCGTGGCAGCTTCCACGGCCGCACCATGGGCGCGGTGACCGCTACCGCGCAGCCGAAGTACCAGGAAGGCTACGAGCCGCTGCCGGGTGGCTTCCGCTACATCGATTTCAACGACGAAGTGCAGCTGGAAACCGCGATGGCCGCCGGTGACGTGGCGGCGGTGATGCTGGAGCCGATCCAGGGCGAGGGCGGCGTGATGCCGGCCAAGTCCGGCTTCCTCAAGCGCGTGCGCGAACTGTGCGACCAGCACGACGCGCTGCTGGTGCTGGACGAGATCCAGGCCGGCATGGGCCGCACCGGCACGCTGTTCGCGCACTGGCAGGACGACGTGGTGCCGGACATGGTCACCCTGGCCAAGGCACTGGGTGGCGGCTTCCCGATCGGTGCGATGCTGGCCGGCCCGAAGGTGGCCGAGACCATGCAGTTTGGCGCGCACGGCACCACCTTCGGTGGCAACCCGCTGGCCGCTGCGGTGGCCCGCGTGGCGCTGCGCAAGCTGGCCTCGTCGGAGATCGCCGCCAACGTCAGCCGCCAGTCGAAGGCGCTGCGCGATGGCTTCGCGCGCATCAACGAAGAGTTCGGCGTGTTCAGCGAGGTGCGTGGCCGCGGCCTGATGCTGGGTGCGGTGCTGAGCAAGGACTTCGCCGGCCAGGCTGGTGCGATCCTCGACCACGCCGCCGGGCAGGGGCTGCTGACCCTGCAGGCCGGCCCGGACGTGCTGCGCTTCGTGCCGTCGCTGAACATCACCGACGAAGAAGTGGCTGAAGGCCTCAAGCGCCTGCGCGCGGCAATTGCCGCGTTCATCGCCGCACGCTGACGCCATAATGCTGGGGTCGGATCCCTCTCCTGCGGAGAGGGCTCTGACCCCGATCAGCCCACCGCGTAACGCTTCAACACCTTGCCCAGCCCACGGCCATCGCGCACGGTTTCCGCGTGCAGGCCGGCGGCGCGTGCGCCGCGCACGTTGGCGAACAGGTCATCGACGAACAGCGTGCGCGCAGGTGCCACGTCCAGTGCTTCCAGCGTGCGCAGGAACACCGCGGGCGCCGGTTTGCGCAGACCGAACTCCGCGCTGCAGAACACGCGGCCCTGGAGCGCCGGGAACAGTTCCGGTAGCAGAGTCGGCAAGGCCTGCTGCATCAGTGCGCCATTGTTGGTCAGCACCGCCATCGGCAGCTGCAGGGCCTGCAGGCGCTGCAGCACGGCCGGCTGTGGATGGCTGGCGGCCTGTCGCGCCGCGATCCACGTGTGTACATCAACGGTACGGCCCAGCTGTTTGCTCAGCTGCGCCAGATAGGCCGGGCCATACAGCGTGCCATTGTCATGTGCCGCTTCCAGCCCGCTGTCGTACAGCGCGGCCTGCACGGTTTCCGGCGCGACATCCAGCGCCTGTGCCAGATGCAGCACGCGCTGCGCGCGCTGGTACTGCACCAGCACGCCGTCCACATCCAGCAGCAACAGATCGATCCGCATCAGCCGAGCATGCCATCGCGGTGGATGCGCGGAAACCCTGGAGTGCGCGTGCGACAGACGGTCGCAGACGCGGCCACAGGGGGCTGCCTAGAATGGCGCTTGAATCCGCAGGAGATGCAACGATGAAGGCTTGGATGGTGGCAGTGGGACTGGGCGCGCTGATGCTGGCGCCGTCGGCGATGGCGCGGGTGTGTGCGGTCAGCATCGACAGCACCGACCAGATGAGCTTCAGCAGCCGCGAGATCAAGGTCGCCACCGACTGCACCGCCGTGGAGCTGACCCTGCGCCACACCGGCAAGCTGGCTGTCACCGCGATGGGTCACAACTGGGTGCTGACCCGTACCGCCGATTACCAGCCGGTGGCGATGGCGGGCATGCGCATGACCCTGGCCGACAGCTACCTGCCGAAGGCCGACAAGCGCGTGCTGGCGCACACCAAGGTGATCGGCGGTGGCGAGACCACGCGCGTGCGCTTCTCCACCCAGGGCCTGCAGAAGGGCGGTGACTACACCTTCTTCTGCTCGTTCCCCGGCCACTTCGCGATGATGAAGGGCAAGTTCGTCTTCGGTTGAAAAAAAGGGGACGGAGGGGATTAAGTCGTTTGTGCACAAACGACTTAATCCCCTCCGTCCCCTTTTTTGCGATCAGCCCTTGGCAGCCTTGAACGCCACGCGTGCTGCGGCCAGCGTCGCCTCGATCACGGCATCGTCGTGCGCGCTGGACAGGAAGCCGGCCTCGTACGCCGACGGGGCCAGGAACACGCCCTGCTCCAGCATCGCGTGGAAGAAGCGGTTGAACGCCGGAATGTCACAGGCGGTGGCCTGCGCATAGGTCTCCACCTTCTCGCTGGTGAAGAACAGCCCGAACATCGCACCCACGCAGGTGGTGGTCACGGCCACACCGGCGTCGGCGGCGGCCGCTTCCAGACCCGCACACAGGCGTGCGGTGCGCTCGGCCAGGTCGGCATGGAAACCCGGCTGCTGGACCAGCTCCAGCATCGCCAGGCCGGCGGCCATCGCCACCGGATTGCCGCTCAGCGTGCCGGCCTGGTAGATCGGGCCGGCCGGTGCGATCTGCTGCATCAGCTCGCGGCGACCACCGTAGGCACCCACCGGCATGCCACCGCCGATGATCTTGCCGAAAGTGGTCAGGTCCGGGGTGATGCCGTAATGCGCCTGCGCACCGCCGAGGGCAACACGGAAGCCGGTCATCACTTCGTCGAAGATCAGCAGCGCGCCATGCTTCGTGCACAGCGCACGCAGGTGTTGCAGGTAGCCCTCGCGCGGCGGGATGCAGTTGGCGTTGCCGACCACCGGTTCGATGATCAGGCCGGCGATGTCGTCACCCTGCTGTTCGAACAGGGCGGTGGCCGCTTCGAAGTCGTTGTAGGGCAGGGTCAGGGTCAGTTCGCTCAGGCCGGCCGGGACGCCCGGCGAGGTCGGCACGCCCAGGGTCAGCATGCCGCTGCCGGCCTTGACCAGGAACGAGTCGCCGTGGCCGTGGTAGCAGCCTTCGAACTTGACGATGCGGTTGCGGCCGGTGGCGCCACGCGCCAGGCGGATCGCCGACAGCGTGGCCTCGGTGCCGGAGTTGACCATGCGCACCATCTCGCACGATGGCACCAGGCCGGTGATGGTCTCGGCCATGGTGACTTCGGCCGCGCACGGCGCACCGAAGGACAGGCCACTGTCGATCGCCTTCTTCACCGCCTGGCGCACGGCCGGGTGGTTGTGGCCGACGATCATCGGGCCCCAGGAACCGACGTAGTCGATGTAGCGGTTGCCATCGACGTCGTACAGGTAGGCGCCATCGGCGCGTTCAACGAAGAACGGCTCGCCGCCGACCGACTTGAACGCACGTACCGGCGAATTGACGCCGCCCGGCAGCAGCTGCTGGGCACGGGAGAACAGGGCGTGGGACTGGTCGTGGTTCATGGGGCTTTCCTGGGCATTACGCGAACTGGGCGAGATAGGCGCGCTGGGTCGCGACCGGGTCCGATGCGGCATAGATACCGCTGACCACGGCCACCAGATCGGCGCCGGCGTCGATGATGGGACCGACATTGTCCGGCGTCAGGCCGCCGATCGCCACCCGCGGCACGCCGAGTGCGGCGCTTTGCCGCAGCAGGTCGGCGTGGGCGCGGCTGCTGGTGACCTTGGTGGTGGTCGGGAAGAAGGCGCCGAAGGCCACATAGCTGGCGCCGGCCGCCACGGCCTTCTCGGCATTGGCCAGCTGGTCGTAGCAGGAGGCGCCGATGATGGCCTCGGCACCGAGCAGCGCGCGCGCGCTGGGGATGTCTCCGTCGGTGCCGCCCAGATGCACGCCGGCCGCGCCCACGGCCTTGGCCAGCACCGGATCGTCGTTGACGATCAGCGACACGCCGTGGGCGGCGCACAGGCCTTGCAGGGCCGTTGCCTGTTCCTGCCGCAGGGCATCGCTGGCGGTCTTGTGGCGGTACTGCAGCCAGGTGGCACCCGCGGCCAGCAGCGGCGCGGTACGGGCCAGCAGGCGCGCGGTATCGGGCTCGTCCGGGGTGATCAGGTAGACGCCGCGGGGCGCCGGGGAAGCAGAAGTCATCGATGGCTACCGGTGCGTGGGCTGCAATGGGACAATGGCCGCCCGTGAATCCAGCCCCGATTATCCGATGAGCGACGCCAGCCCCACCACCCTGCGAACCTGGATGTGCGTGGTCTGCGGCTTCCTGTACAGCGAAGCGGAAGGCTTGCCGGAGGAGGGTATTGAGCCCGGGACGCGTTGGGAGGACATTCCCGAAACCTGGACCTGCCCGGACTGCGGGGTGACCAAGGCCGATTTCGAGATGGTCGAGGTCGATTGACCGGCGGGCCACCCGGCCCATCCTGTGGGTGCGGACCGTTGGGGTGGGTGTGGACCGTTGGTCCACACACCGACACCCTCAATGCAGCCGCGGCATCGGCCCGCCGAGGTCGATCAGCTTCTCGCGCAGCCACTGCGCGTCGCTGGCCTCGGGATTGCGCTTCAGGTACTGCCCCAGGTCATGGCGGGCACCGGCCAGATACTCCAGTTGCAGGTACGCCAGGCCGCGGTCGCGCAGCGCGTCGTCCTGCTCGGGCGCCAGTTTCAGCAGGCGGTCGGCACTGCGTGCGGCACGATCCCATTCACCGGCTTCGGCGTAGACACCATGCAGGTTGCGCAGCATGCGCATCAGGATCGCGCGCGCCGGCGCCGGGTCGAGGATCTGCGCCAGCACCTGGTCATCGGGCATCTGTCCGCCCAGGTGTGACTTGGCGCGTTCGCGCAGTTCGTCCACGTCCAGTGGCCGGCCACCGTTGAACGGGTCCATCACCAGCACGCCGTCGTCCACCGGCAAGCGCACCAGGAAGTGGCCGGGGAAGGACACGCCATCCAACGGTATGCCGAGCCGGCGCGCGACTTCCATCTGCACCAGCGCCAACGAGATCGGATTGCCCAGGCGCCGCTCGAACACCTGGTTGAGGTAGCTGTTGCGCGGGTCGTAATACTCGTCGTGGTCGCCGCTGTAGCCCAGCTCGTCGAACAGGTGGCGGTTGATCGCCGCCATTTTCAGTGGGCTGTTGTCGATGCTCTCCACTTCCGAGCGGAGGTGGTCGACATGGCTCTGGATCAGCGCGTCGTAGGTGGACGGCTGCAGATCGGGGTATTCATCGCGCGCGATCAGCAGCGCGGTCGGCAACAAGGGCAGCGCCTCGTCTTCGAGGTCGGCCAGTGCATCCCAGTCGGGGAGTGTGATCCGGTCCTGCATGACCACAGACTGGCGTCATTCGCAGGCGGTTTCAAGCGGTGCCGCGTGAAAAATCCGGGGGTCAGATCCCTTTCGCGTGCGAAAGGGATCTGACCCCTGCAGGGTTGCCGGCCAGCGGCCGGCACTACCGCGGGCAGAACCCTGTTACTCGATGCCTGGGCCGAATTTCAGCTCCGTGCCGTCCTTCAGCTTCAGCTTCTCGGCCTGGCCCGCATTGAGCTCCAGCACGTACCGGGCCGGGCCACCGCTGGGATACGGCGGGCACATGTCGCCGGCCGAGCACGGCGGAACGTCGCGCTGCTGGCTGACCAGCCTGCGCTCGCTGTCGAAGTACAGGATGTCCAGCGCGATCTTCGTGTTCTTCATCCAGTACGCCTGCATTTCCTCGCGGTCGTGGATGAACAGCATGCCGTGGTCGGCGGCCATCTGGTCGCGGAACATCAACCCGCGCGCGCGGGTTTCATCGTTGGTGGCCAGCTCGACCTGGTAGCGGGCGCCATCCAGCTCGACCCAATGGCGGGCCGCGTCGGTGGCACAGCCGGCCAGGGCCAGCAGCGGAAGCATCAGCAGCGAACGCAACAGCGACATCGTCAGGATCCTTCGAAAGGGTCAGAGCACGACCGGCGGCTCGCCGCCGACGATCACCACATCGGCGCGACGGCGCGCGAACAGGCCCACGCAGACCACGCCCGGCAGCTGGTTGAGCTCGCGCTCCAGCTTTTCCGGATCGGTGATCTGCAGGTTGTGGATGTCCAGGATCTGGTTGCCGTTGTCGGTGACCACGCCTTCGCGCCAGGTCGGCTGGCCGCCGGTCATGTCGCGGATCTGGCGGGCGACCAGGCTGCGCGCCATCGGGATCACTTCCACCGGCAGCGGGAATTTGCCCAGCACCGGCACCTGCTTGCTCGGGTCGACGATGCAGATGAAGCGCTCGCTGGCCTCGGCGATGATCTTCTCGCGGGTCAGCGCGGCGCCGCCGCCCTTGATCAGGCACTTGTTGGCGTCGCACTCATCGGCGCCATCGACGTACAGCGACAGGTTGCCGCTGTGGTTCAGCTCGATCACCTCGATGCCGTGCTGCTTCAGGCGCGCGGTGCTCTGCTCGGAGCTGGAAACAGCGCCCTTGATGCGGTGCTGGATGCGGGCCAGGGCATCGATGAAATAGGCCACGGTGGAACCGGTGCCGACACCGACGATCATGCCGTCTTCAACGTACTCGATGGCTTTCTCGGCGGCCAGGCGCTTGGCTTCGGACATGGGAGAACTCTCAGGCAGGGAATCAGGATTTCTTTTCCAGCGACAGCAGCAGCTTCCACTGCGCGGCGGTCACCGGGAACACCGACAGGCGGTTGCCCTTGGCAACCAGCGGGAAGCCCTCGCCGAGTTCTTCGGCGTGCAGCTTGATCTCGTCCAGCGCGATCACCTGCTTGAGCTTGCGGTCGAAGGCCACGTCCACCAGCATCCAGCGCGGGTTTTCGCGCGTGCTCTTGGGGTCGTGGTAGTCGGATTTCGGATCGAACTGGGTGTCGTCCGGGTAGGCCGTACTGGCCACGGTGGCCAGGCCGACGATGCCGGGCACCTTGGTATTGGAGTGGTAGAACAGGATGCCGTCGCCCACCTGCATGCCATCGCGCATGAAGTTGCGCGCCTGATAGTTGCGCACCCCGTTCCAGGGTTCGACCTTGACCTTGGCCAGGTCATCGATGGAGAAGGCGTCCGGTTCGGACTTCATCAGCCAGTAGCGCTTGCGGGCGGTCATGCGTTCACGGGGGCAGCGGAGGGGAACAGGGTGCCGTCTTCGGTGCAGATCGCATCCACCGGCACGTCCCACGACGCCACCGGCAAGGACTCGACCTGCTGCACCGCGAACGCAGCACCGACCAGCCAGGGCGGCGCCGGCCGGTCGTGGCGGAAGGCGAAGCTGCGATCATACCAGCCGCCCCCCATGCCCAGCCGCCGGCACTGCGTGTCGAAACCCACCAGCGGGGCCACCACCAGCGCCATCTGTGCTGGTTCCAGGGTGTCTTCCAGCGCCACGTCCGGCTCGGGAATGCCGTAGCGGTTGCTGGTCAGCGGCTGCCCCGGCCGCCACGGCGCGAAGCGCAGCACCTCACCGGCCAGCACCGGCAGGCAGTAGGTGAGGCCTTCGGGCAGTTGCAGCTGCCAGCGGTGCAGGGCGATTTCGCCATCCAGCGCCCAGTAGCCAGCCACGGCGCCTTCGCGCGGGGCGAACGGCAGCGCCAGCAGGGCATCGGCAAGGGATTCGGCGGCGGCGATGCGCTCAGCGGCGGAAAGGTCACGGCGGCGTTGCCGCAGGTCGTGGCGCAGGGCCTGGCGCGGGTCGGTCATGGCAGCGTGCGGCAAGGATCAGCCGTCATTGTGCCGCAAAGAACAAGGGCGACGCCCGAAGACGCCGCCCTTGCTGGAATATTGCATTCTCCGCAATGTCGATGCATGCGAAACGACCTTGAACCCGGGGGCTCAAGTGGGAACGCTGGAGGACCATCGGGCTTCCCGCTACAAGGCGGACCTGCACTCCCGGCGCTGTCGCGCTCCCGGTGTCGTTCTTAAGGGACAAGGCGAATGTTTGCACATGCCGTCGAGTACCGCAGAGAACGCGTGGCCATTATAGCCAGCGTGCAGAATCTGGATAGGCCGTTCGTCGGCAACAGTCCGTGCCAATTCAGATATGAGAAGACGCGTTCTGCGCGATTTTCAGGCGCCGCCGTCGATGGCGCGGTCCAGGCGCCGGTTCAGGTCGGCCAGCGTCTGCTGCAGGGCCACCGCCTGGCGGGCGTTTTCGTCGCGCAGCAGCTGCAGTTCGTGGGCCAGGTTCAACGCGGCCAGCACGGCGACGCGATCGACCGCGGCCATGCGGTTGCTGCCGCGGATCTCCCGCATGCGCGCATCCAGCAGGCGCGCGGCGGCCATCAGGCTGTCGCGTTCATCGCCGCCGACGCCCACGGTGTATTCACGATCGAGGATGCGGACACTGACCGGTTCGGCGCTCATGTGTGCTGCTCCAGGGATTTGAGCCGGCTGATCATTGCTTCCACCCGCGAACGTGCCTGCTCATTCTTGGCCAGCAGCGTCGAGCGCTCGGCCACCAGCTGTTCCTGCTGGTGGCGCAGGCTGCGGTTCTCCTCGGCCAGGCGCTGGTTGCGTTCAAGCAACGCTTCCACGCGGGCGGCGAAGTCCTGCAGCTGGGCAAGGGGATCAGCGGGTTCCATACGGGCACGATAGGCAAGCCGGGTAAGGGCGGTCAAGCGTTGTCGCAGCAAGGCTGGACGGCTGCGGAGAGGATGCCGTCGGGTTGCTACACTACGGGGTCTCACGGGCGCGCGCGTGCGCGCCCCGGGTTTCCTTTCCGAACGAGCCGCACGATGACCGAACTTCCCTCCGTCGACGACGTTACCCGCGCCAGCCAGGAACTGGGCCTGGGCGCCACCGCTGCCGAGCTGCACGGCGCGCTGTGTGGCTGGCTGGCCGCCGGCGGCGCCCCCGGCAACGACTGGCCGGCGCGCGTGCTGGCCGACGACAGCCTGGCGCCGGTGGCTGCCGACAGCGTGCTGGCGCAGCTGCTGCAGGTCACCATCAAGCAGCTGGAAGACCGTGACTTCGCCTTCGAACTGCTGCTGACCGATAACGATGACGTGTCCGCGCAGGCCGATGCCATGTTCAGCTGGACCCGCTCGTTCCTGGGCGGCTTCGGTCTGGGCAGTGGTGGCAACCGGCCAGCCCTGTCCGAAGAGGGCGAGGAAGCGCTGACCGACATGGCCAGCCTGGCCCGCGCCTCCAGCGAGGATTTCGAGGCCGGCGGCGATGATGACGACGAAGCCCTGTCGGAGATCGAGGAATTCATCCGCGTGGCGGTGCTGCTGCTGCACGGTGACGTGGTGCTGGCCTCGCGCCATCGGCAGCGCCTGAACTGATGGACATCAAGCAGCGCACCGGCATCGCGGCCGGCGAATACAAGCGTCGCCGCCGCCAGCTGATGGACATGGCCGGCGAGGACGCGATCCTGGTACTGCCGGCCGCAGCCGAGAAGGTGCGCAGCCTCGATACCCATTATCCGTTCCGGCAGGATTCGGATTTCCAGTACCTGAGCGGCTTCCCGGAGCCGGAAGCAGTGCTGGTACTGATCCCGGGCCGACGCCACGGCGAGGCCATCCTGTTCTGCCGCGAGCGCGATGCCGAACGCGAAGCCTGGGACGGCAGCCGCGCCGGCCAGGAAGGCGCGGTGGCGCAGTACGGCATGGACGACGCCTACCCGATCGATGATCTGGACGACATCCTGCCGGGCCTGCTGGAAGGCCGTTCGCGCGTCTACTACCACTTCGGCCGGGATGCCGACTTCGACCTGAAGCTGATCGGCTGGGTCAACCGCGTGCGTTCGCAGGTGCGCCACGGTGCGCAGCCGCCGCACGAGTTCCTCGAACTGGGCCACCTGCTGCACGAGCAGCGCCTGTTCAAGTCCGGTGCCGAAGTGGCGTTGATGCACCACGCCGCGCAGATCAGCGTGCGTGCGCATCTGGCCGCGATGAGGGCCGCCAGGGCCGGCATCCACGAGTACGAACTGCAGGCGGAGCTGGAACGCGTGTTCCGCGCCAACGACGCCGTGCCGGCCTATTGCAGCATCGTCGGCGCCGGCCGCAACGGCTGCATCCTGCATTACCGCGACAACAACGCGCGTTCGCGCGACGGCGAGCTGGTGCTGATCGACGCCGGTGCCGAGTACCGTGGCTACGCCAGTGACATCACCCGCACGTTCCCGGTGAATGGCCGCTTCAGCGCTGAGCAGCGTGCACTGCACGACCTGGTCGGCGATGCGCAGGCCGCTGCGTTGGCCCAGGCCAGGCCGGGCGTGCCGTACGAAGCCGGTCACCTCGCCGCAGTGCAGACCCTGACCGAGGGCCTGCTGCGGCTGGGCCTGCTGAAGGGTACGCTGGAAAAGAACCTGGCCGAAGGCCTGTACCAGCGCTTCTACCGGCACAAGACCGGGCACTGGATCGGCATGGACGTGCACGACGTGGGCGACTACCGCCTGGCGGGTGACTCGCGTCTGCTGGAGCCGGGCATGGCGTTCACCATCGAGCCCGGGTTGTACATCGGCGTGGATGACACGACGGTGGAACCGCGCTGGCGCGGTATCGGCATCCGTACCGAGGATGACGTGCTGATCACCGATGACGGCCATCGCGTGCTGACCGAAGGCCTGGCGCGCAGCGCCGACGAGATTGAAGCGGTGATGGCGGGGTAAGGGGTGTTCTGCAGGGCTTGCAGCCCTGCACCTGCTGCAATCAACGGCAACTGCCAATGCCAGAGCGGCATTCCGTGGGATGGCGGGGCGGTGTGGGTGGTCAGGACACGCCGTAAACCCATCCATGGGGGCTCGATGGCGCCATCCATGGCGCCAACGGTCCTGCCCACCCACATCGCCCCACCCCCGACAGATTCCTGTGGCTGTTGGTGGGTGCCGACCGTTGGTCGGCACATCTGTCAGATATCGAACGAATCATCCACGCATGGCGTGGATCTACGGGCAATTGCGGCTGTTGGTAGGTGTCGACCTTGGTCGACACAGAGCGAGCGCAGCGAGCGACCCGCTTTTGCTTTTTTTTTCTTTTCCGTGGTTGGACGCGCGCAGGAAACTGTCAAAGGCCGGGCGGGGTGGGTTTGCAGGACCGTTGGCGCCATGGATGGCGCCATCGAGCCCCCATGGATGGGTTTACGGCGTGTCCTGCAAACCCACCCCGCCCGGCAAAGCGCGGCTTTTGAATTCAGCACCCAACCACGAGGGGCTCAGCCGTTCGCCGCCGCAAACGCCGGCCGCGTCAGGTTGTCCGCCTCGCCATCAGTGCACAGCACTTCGTCTTCAATGCGGATGCCACCATACGGACGGAAGAAGTCCACGCGCTCCCAGTTGATCGCGTCGCCATGGCCGGCGTCCTTCACTTCGTTCAACAGCATGTCGATGAAGTACAGGCCCGGTTCGATGGTCACCACCATGCCCGGTTCCAGCACGCGGGTCAGACGCAGGTACGGATGGCCGGCCGGGCGTTCGATGCGGCCGCCTTCGTCACTGGCCGCGAACCCCGCCACGTCGTGCACCTGCAGGCCGATCAGGTGGCCGATGCCGTGCGGGAAGAATGCGGCGCTGACGCCGGTCTCCAGCGCGGTCTGCGGCGATACCTTGATCACGCCGAAGTCCTTCAGCACGCCCATCAGCGAAAGATGCGCGTCCACGTGCAGCTGCTTGTAGTCGAAGCCCGGGCGCACCGCCGCGCACATCTGCTGCTGGGCCGCGTCGACGGCGGCGATCATCGCCGCGAACTCGTCGTGGCCCTGCGCGGCGTAGGTGCGGGTGATGTCGCTGGCGTAGCCGTAGGCGCTGGCACCGGCATCGATCAGGAAGCTGCGCAGCGGCTGCGGCGCCTTGCGGCCCAGCTCGGTGTAATGCAGCACGGCGGCGTGTTCGTTCAACGCCACGATGTTGCCGTACGGCAGCTCGTTGGCGTCCTGGCCCACGGCCTGGCAGTACGCCATGTGGATGCTGAACTCGTCGGCGCCGTTACGGAACGCGGCTTCGGCGGCGCGGTGGCCGCGTACGCCCAGCACCTGCGCCTGGCGCATCAGCGCGATCTCATACGGCGTCTTGCTGCCGCGGTGCCATTCCAGGTAATTCACCACCGGCGCCGGGTTGTTCGGCACGTAGTTGCCCAGCGCGCTCTGCGGCTCGCCGAGGATGGCGCAGCGCGCCGGGTCGGCCGGCAGCAGGGCCAGCGCCTCTTCGGGCTTGCGGATGATGTGGATGTCGAAGTGCTCCACCCACCAGCCGCTGGGGGCGTCCGGCACCACGTGCCAGTAGTCGAAGGGCTGGTGGAAGATCACGGCCGGGCGCTTGCCCGGGGTGAACACGATCCAGCTGTTGGGCACGCGGGTCAGCGGCAGCCAGGCCTTGAACTGCGGATTGACCGCATACGGGTAGTCGCGGTCGTCGAACACCTGGTAGTGCAGGGTGCCGCTGGGCACCACCAGGTGATCGAAGCCACCGCGGGCCAGCGCCTGTTCGGCACGTCGGCACAGCACGGCCAGGTGGTCGGAATACAGGGCGCCGGGGTCTTGCTGGATCATTGCGGTGGCTCGACACGGAAAACGGCCCTAGATTCTGCCGCATACCGCGAAAAACCGCTGTGCCGGAACCGGCACTCAGGCCGTCGAAACCGGTCCCTCGTCGCTGTCCTCGCCCACCCACTGCCGCAGCAGTTGCCGATGCTCGCGTGACAGGGTGAGGAAGCGGAAGCCGGTCCAGCTCTGCCCGGGAACGTGCGCGGGCTCGCTCCACAGCAGATGCACGCCCACGTCGATGGCCTGCTGGCGGCCATCACCCAGTGGCAACGGGAAGCGCAGCTGGTACAGCGCATCCTCGCGCAGCGGCACGCTGGCCAGCATCAGCATGCCGGTTTCGGAGACATTGCCGAGGCGCCCGACCACGCACTCGCGCATCTGGTCGGTGACCGGCACCAGGTCCGAGACCTGGCGGCGCGGCGCGCGGCGGGTGTCCTGCGGCGGTACGGCTTTCATGCGGGGGTCTCCTGTGCGCGGCCCGTGGCCAGTGCACGCAGCGCACCGAGGCTGGCTTCCCAGGCACGGTCGACCAGCCGGCCCTTGTCTTCGGTGACCAGCTGCGCGCGCCCGGCACTGATCTGCCGTGCCAGCGTATCCAGGTCGGTATCGGTGATCTTCTGCCCGCGCGCATTGACGAACAACGCGTGGCCGGTCAGCAGGCTGTACCAGGACAGGCGCTGGCGGCGCAGCGTGCCATCGCCCGTGTCGATGTCGAACCAGCTGCCGAACGGCAGCGTGGACAGCTGCTGGTAGGCCGCTTCTTCGGCGCTGCTGCGTGGTGTGGCAGGCGCGGTGCCACTGTTCGTGCCGGCGTGCTCGCCCAAGCGCGCACGTGCCTTCAGGCGTGCGCTGAGCTCGGTACGCGAGGTGCTTTCATCCTCGCCGCCGGGCGTGGCCAGCCTGCGCGCGACGGCGGCGGCTTCCTCGGCGTGGTAGCCGACCTGCAGCAGTGCGGCCTCCACGTCCGCTGCCAGCGCGGTATCGGTGCCGCCAGGGGCGTCGACGGCCTGTGCGGTGATGGCAGCGATGCGCTCGGTCTGTTGCAGGCGCTCCTGCCACTGTGGCGAATCGTCACCATGGCGCAGGCGGGTGAGGGTCAGTGCATCGGCCCAGGCCTGGCGCAGCAGGGTCTGCACGAAGCGCGGCGGCGACTGCGTGTCGCAGCACTGGTCGATCTGTGCGGTGGCCTGGCGACGGGCCAGTTCCAATCGTTCCTTGCCGCGGGCGGCTTCCACATGGCGGCGCTCGGCCAGTTCGGCACGATGGGCCGCCGCGCGCTGGTGCTGCTGCACGTCTTCGTTGGCGGCGGCAAAGGCTTCCGGCGCGCGCGCATCCTGCCCCAGCAGGCCCTGCACGCTCTGCGCCATGCGCTGCAGCAGCTGTGGGTCCACATCGTCATCGCCCAGCCAGTTGGCGCCGACTTCGGCGATCTGGTTGAGCAGCTCACGCGCGGGGTGTTCGTCGCGCACGAAGAAGCCCGGGTCGGCCATGGCCGCGCGTGCCAGGGGCACCTGCAGGCGCGCCAGCAGGGCAGCCGGCACCGGATCGGGACGCTGCTGCTGTTGCACCTGCTGCATCAGCATGCGCAGCAGGTCGAGGTTGTCCCGGTCGTGACTGCCCAGCTGGGCCTGCGCACCATGCTCGCTGCGCAGCTGCGCGACCACGGCAGCCTGCAGGTCGGCCACTCCGGTTGCGGCACTGGACTGGGCCTGCAGGCGCGCGAGGACCGCGTCGACTGCCGCGCTGGGCACCGCGCCGCTGTCCGCCGGGGCAGGGCTGGCGTGCCGTGCCTGCTGCAGCAGTTCATGCAATGCACCGCCGGTGGACGTGGTTACGCCCGGCGTGGCGGGGCCGGTTGCGCCGCCCCCGTGGAAGGCGTCCTGTACCAGGCTGGACCAGGAGCCGGCCGGTGCCGAACCGTTCCAGCCGGTCAGGGGGGCTGCGGCGCGCTTGGCCGGCTGCGTGGTGCGGCCGCCCCCCACCGACTGGGTGATGATCCGCCGCGTGCTCGACGAGCGTGCCAGGTAGGGGGTGTAGACCAGCCCCGGCAGTACGCCGGACTGGGCCAGCAGGGCATTGGCACGGTCAAGGATATCGCCCAGCCGTTCCAGCACCTGCCGTTCGAAACTGCGATACAGCGCCAGCTGTACCTCGACGCTCAGCGCGTCCTGTTCGGCAATCCGGCGCACCATCGCGCACAGTGCCTGCGGTGCCAGTGGCAGGGTGTCGGCCTCGAAGGCCGGCGCCGCCGCCAGCACGCCCAGGCGTTGGCCCAGCAGGTTCAGTGTGTTGGTTGAACGCAGGGTTTCGCGCCGCACCATCTCGGTCAGCAGCAGGTCGCGATCCACTTCATGCTCATCGACCAGCGACAGCCCGAGCATGCCCGGCAGCGCTGGCGGCGTAGCACTGGTGCTGACACCGCTGGCCGGTTCGCGCAGCCGTGCGAGGGCATCGGCCACGGCGTCGAGCATACGGTCGGCGAAGTGGCCGGAGAACGCATGCAGCTGCCCACGCTGGGCCATCAGCTCGGCCTGCTGCTGCGGATTACGTGCGCGGTCGGCGTCGTGAAGCAGATTCTGCTCCAGCGCCTCCACCGTCAGGATCAGGGGCGCCGCCAGCGTCTGCCGGCACAGGCCGATCAGCGCGCCCAACAGCTCACGTACCCGCGGTGGCAGGTCGCTGGCGGCCAGTCGGTTCTTGTCGGCAGGAGTGATGGAAAAGACGGCTGACATCGGCAGGCGGTACCCGGATTCCCGCGGATCGATCTGGTGAATCTACCGTGTCGGCCGATGTCGGCGCTACTTTAGGCTGAACGTGAATCGCATCCGCCGGGCCTGGCCCGACCGATGAACGGTAGTGCCGGGCGCTGGCCGGCAGATATGTCTTCACCGGATTGCCGGCCAGCGGCCGGAACGATCCTCTGTCAGGCGAGGATCAATCTTCCAGGAACAGGCTCACCACATCGTTGGTGAAGCGGCGGCCCAGCTCGGTCGGCTGCACATGCCCATCGGTCATGTCCAGCCAGCCGCGCTGCACGGCCTCGGCCAGGGGAGCGTCCAGCACGCTGCGCGGCAGCCCCGTGCGCGACTCGAAATCGCGCAGGCCGAAACCTTCGTGCAGGCGCAGCAGGTTGAGCATGTATTCGAACGGCAGGCGCTCCGGCGCGATCACATCGTTGCCGCCGAACGAGGCGGGCGTGCCGGCGCTGTCCAGGTAGGCCTGCGGGTGCTTCAGCTTCCAACGTCGCAGCACATGCTCCTCGGCGCCGGAACTGATCTTGCCGTGCGCGCCGGCACCGATGCCCAGGTAGTCGCCGAAGCGCCAGTAGTTCAGATTGTGCGCGCTCTGCCGGCCGGGGCGCGCATAAGCGCTGACCTCGTACTGGCCGAAACCGGCCTGTGCCAGCAATGCCTGGCAGTGTTCCTGCATGTCCCAGGCGTTGTCTTCATCGGGAATGCCCTGCGGCGGCCGCGCGAAGAACACCGTGTTCGGTTCCAGGGTCAGCTGGTAGTGGGAGATGTGTGCTGGCTGCAGCGCGAACGCGCGTTCCAGGTCGGCCTCGGCACCGGCCAGGGTCTGTTCCGGCAGCGCGTACATCAGGTCGATGTTGAAGTTGTCGTAGCCCGCGTCCTGCGCCATCTTCACCGCGCGCTCGGCTTCGCCACTGTCGTGGATGCGGCCCAGGCGCTTGAGCATCGCATCGTCGAAACTCTGGATGCCGAAGCTGAGGCGGTTCACGCCGGCCGCGCGGTAGCGGTCGAAGCGGCCATGTTCGGCGGTGCCCGGGTTGGTTTCCAGGGTGATTTCGGCATTGGGCGCGAAACGCAGGCGTGCGCTGGCCTGTTGCAGGAAGCGGTCGATCGCCTCTGGCGGGAACAGGCTGGGCGTGCCGCCACCGAAGAACACGCTGTGCACCACCCGGCCCCAGACCAGCGGCAGGTCCTGGTCGAGGTCGCGCAGCAGCGCATCGATATAAGCGTCGAACGGCAGCTCGCCCTTGGCCTGGTGCGAATTGAAATCGCAGTACGGGCATTTGCGCACGCACCACGGCAGGTGCACGTACAACGACAGCGGTGGCGGCACCAGCCGCGGCGGGTTGTCGTGGTCGGCGGAGCAGGCTTCGCCGGGCAGGTGGTTGCAGTGGTCGTGGGCGTGCGGCATGGGCTTCTTCGGTAGTGCCGGCCGCTGGCCGGCTTCCCTGGGTCGATCGGGTGGCGTCAGTACAGCGTCGCCAGCTGCTGCTTGAGCTGCTGCAGGGCAATGGCGCGGTGGCTGATGGCGTTCTTCAGCGCCGGCTCCATTTCCGCGGCGGTCAGGCCGTGGGTGGTGTCCAGGAATACCGGGTTGTAGCCGAAACCATTGGTGCCACGCAGGTCGCGGATGATCTGGCCTTCCCAGCGGCCTTCGCAGATCAGCGGCTGCGGGTCGGTGGCGTGGCGCAGCAGCACGATCACCGCATAGAAGCGGGCGCTGCGCTGGCCATCGGGAATGTCGGCCATCGCGTCCAGCAGCTTGGCATTGTTGGCCGCAGCATTGGTCGGGTGGCCGGCATAGCGTGCGCTGTACAGGCCCGGCGCACCGCCGAGGGCATCGACGATCAGGCCCGAATCATCGGCCAGCGCCGGCAGGCCGGTCGCTTCGCAGGCCGCGCGTGCCTTCAGCAGCGCGTTCTCGACGAAGGTCAGGCCGGTCTCTTCCACATCGCCCAGGCCCAGTTCGGCGGCCGAGGTGATCTGCAGCGGCAGATCGGCAAGGATCTCCTGCATCTCCACCAGCTTGCCGGCGTTGTGGCTGGCCAGTACCAGTTTCTTCATTGACGGGGCTCCAGCAGGTCCCAGGTGTTGCCATACAGATCGCGGAACACCGCAACCGTTGCATAGGGTTCTTCGCGCGGCGCTTCCAGGAACTCGACGCCGGCGGCGACCATCGCCGCGTGGTCGCGACGGAAGTCGTCGGTGTTGAGGAAGAAGCCGACGCGGCCGCCGGTCTGGTTGCCGATGCGGCTGCGCTGTTCCTCGTCGCTGGCGCGGGCCAGCAGCAGGGCGGCGGCACTGCCGTCGGTCGGGCCGACCACCACCCAGCGCTTGTGACCCTGGTCGATGTCCTCCAACAGTGCGAAGCCGAGCTTGCCGGTGTACCAGGCAATGGCTTCGTCATAGTCGGCCACCACCAGGGTGGTCAGGGCGATGCGGCGGTTCATGCCGACAGCGCCGCCTGCTGTGCGGCCAGCAGTTCGCCCACGCCCTTTTCGGCCAGGCCCAGCAGCGCATCCAGTTCATCGCGACGGAAGGCGTGGCCTTCGGCGGTGCCCTGCAGCTCGATGAAGCCGCCACCGTCGTTCATCACCACGTTCATGTCGGTGTCGCAGTCGCTGTCTTCGGCGTAGTCCAGGTCCAGCACCGGGGTGCCGCGGTACACGCCTACCGATACGGCGGCCACTGCGCCCAGGATCGGGTTGCGCTTGATGTCGCCACGCTTCATCAGCACGTTCACCGCATCGACCAGCGCCACGTAGGCGCCGGTGATGGCGGCGGTGCGGGTGCCACCGTCGGCCTGCAGCACGTCGCAGTCGAGGGTGATGGTGCGCTCGCCCAGCGCGTTGCGATCCACGCAGGCGCGCAGGCTGCGGCCGATCAGGCGCTGGATCTCCAGCGTGCGGCCACCCTGCTTGCCACGGGCCGCTTCACGGTCACTGCGGGTGTGGGTGGCGCGCGGCAGCATGCCGTATTCGGCGGTGACCCAGCCTTCGCCCTTGCCGCGCAGGAAGCCCGGCACGCGGTTCTCGACGCTGGCGGTGCACAGCACACGGGTTTCACCGAAGCACACCAGCACCGAACCTTCGGCGTGGCGGGTGAAGCCGCGTTGGATGACGACCGGGCGGAGCTGGTCGGGCTGGCGGCCGCTGGGGCGGGAATCGGACATGGTGCGGGTTCCGTAATGGCAAGGGAGTACGCCGCCACGCCCGCAGCCTTCACGGGGCGGGCAAGGGGGCTCTGGTGAGGGCGCTAGGGTACCATTCCCCCTTTGCACGCACCGGACACAATCCATGATTCGAAGCATGACCGCCTATGCCGGCGGCGAGCGGGTCACCCCGTGGGGCACGCTGGGCTGCGAGCTGCGCTCCGTCAACCACCGCTTCCTGGAGGTCGGCACCCGCCTGCCCGAGGAGCTGCGGGCGCTGGAACCGCAGCTGCGCGAGCGCATCGCCGCGCGCCTGAGCCGTGGCAAGCTGGATCTGGTGATGCGCCTGCGCGCGCCGGAAGCGGCGGCCAACCTGCAGGTTGACGAGGCCCTGCTGGCCCAGCTGGGCCGCCTGGCGCACCGCCTGACCTCCGATTTCCCCAACCTGCAGGTCAGCTTCACCGACCTGCTGCAGCTGCCGGGCGTGACCCGTGGCGAGGCCACCGATGCCGCCGCCCTGCAGGTCGAGGCGCTGGCGCTGCTGGACCAGGTGCTGGATGGCTTCGTCGAGGCCCGTGAGCGCGAAGGCGGCAAGTTGTCTGCGGCCATCAGCGAGCGTGTGGACGGCATCGAGCGCATCGCCACCGAAGTGCGCACCTTGATTCCGGCCATTCGCGACGGCCAGCGCGCCAAGCTGGCCGCCCGTCTGGCTGACCTGCCGCACCCGGTCGACCCCGGCCGCGCCGAGCAGGAGCTGGTGCTGTGGCTGCAGAAGCTGGACGTGGATGAAGAGCTGGACCGCCTTGGCAGCCATATCGTCGAGATTCGTCGCGTGCTCAAGCAGCGCGAGCCGGTCGGCCGCCGCCTGGACTTCCTGCTGCAGGAGTTCAACCGCGAAGCCAACACGCTGGGCTCGAAGTCGGTGGACAGCCGCACGTCCAATGCCGCGGTGGAACTGAAGGTGCTGATCGACCAGATCCGCGAACAGGTGCAGAACATCGAGTGATGTTCTGCGCAATCGCCTGGGAGGATCACAGTCCTTCCAGGTAGTCCGCAGCTATCGCGACGCAGTGGTCGAAGTCTGGCGATTAGTCCAGCGTGTCGATGGCCTTGAACGCAATCTTCAATGTCGGATGGGGATTGCGGATCTGATCAAGAAACGTTGATCGATGGCGGACCAGTGCGTCTGCTGCGGCCGCCAGCGCGTCCGGCTCGCGTTCGATGACCAGCGCAAGATCGAACAGGTCTCGGGCCGTTGTTCGATGCCCGCGATGGAACATTTTCTTGGCGATGATTTCCGCCGACGTTTCCACGCGTATGCGCCGGCCATCGATCGTCCATTCCTCCCAGGCGTCATCGAGAAGATTGGGAGCTGCGACGAAATCCACCTCGCCTTCCTCGAACTGCAGCTTGACCCATGCGCTGGGATCTTCGCTGTAGTCGCCGGTAAGGCTCGCGGCCACATCGCTCAAGCGGGGAGTGACGAAGCCCAGGTACTGGGGGTTCGGCACGAAGATGTCGATGTCCTTGCTGAGCCGGTGCCGATGTCGAAACATCAGTACCGTTCCGCCACCCAACGTCCAGAACGGATCGGTGATGCCGCCGTGGCGCCGGATCTCCCCGATGAGGACAAGCGCCCGGGGTAGCAGCGCCTGCCAGGCGCCGGCCGGCAATTCGCGGTTCACATCCACAGGTCCTTGCGGTGAGCAGAAAGTGTGTTGGCCATCTTCGCCACGTTGCGCCAGATGCGCCGTGGTGGCATCTGCGCGCCGATTGCAGCTTCCTCGACCGCCATCACCACCATGGCGGGAGGGGCTTCATCCAGCAGGTGCGCCATCTGCGCCGCGTAGGTGGCAGGAACTTCCCCGCTGACCAGTACGCGGGCCAGCTCGCCCGCAGTCAATTCGCTTGCGTAGCTCACGTTCGCGGTTCGCGCGGCCATTTTCAGGCCTTGCTTGCGCAGCCGGTTCTCGGTGGTGGGTGCCGGAACATCCAGACCGAGCACGGCCATC
The DNA here is from genome assembly GCF_059370655.1 of Stenotrophomonas sp. YJH_SMC_133. NCBI lineage: Bacteria > Pseudomonadati > Pseudomonadota > Gammaproteobacteria > Lysobacterales > Lysobacteraceae > Stenotrophomonas > Stenotrophomonas sp. YJH_SMC_133. The sequence continues at coordinate 91,838 of NZ_JCAFTW010000008.1, forward strand.
AGCTGTCCCACGCGATTGACGCCCAGATCACTAAGGGTGCCCCCTTCCAGGCCGACCACGGTCTGCCGGGAAAGGCCGCTGAGATGAGCCAGTTGGCCTTGCGACAGGCCAAGCTGCTCACGGCGGGTACGAACCGCCTTGCCGATGTCGATCAGGTTCATGGCTTTAGTGTCCAATATTTTGGACATGATTCAAGTGCCCGGAAGTGGCACGTTGGCAAACCTTCACGTCTCAAACCACGCTGACGCCCGGCGCTCCTTCGCTCAAACGCCCGACCACGGCTGCCTGGCCGAACCCCGCGTCGTGGAAGCAGGCCAGCACCGCATCCGCCGCTTCCGGGGCGCACGACACCAGCAGGCCGCCGCTGGTCTGAGGGTCGGTCAGCAGTGGCTGCCAGTGTGCCGGCAACCCATCGGCGAAGCGCACCTCGGTGCCATAGGAGGCCCAGTTGCGGTTGGATGCGCCGGTCACGCAGCCACGCTGCAGCAGCTCCAGCGCCTGCGGCAGCAGCGGCACCTGTGCACTGTCCACCTCGGCAGCGACACCACTGGCGCGGCACACTTCCAGCAGGTGGCCGAGCAGGCCGAAGCCGGTGACGTCGGTCATGGCGTGCACGCCGTCCAGGGCGGCCAGCGGCACGCCCACGGTGTTCAGGCGGGTGGTCGACGCGATCATCTGCTGGTAGCCGTCGGCGTCCAGCACTTCCTTCTTCAGTGCTGACGAATACACGCCCACGCCCAACGGCTTGCCCAGCACCAGCACGTCGCCGGCGCGGGCATCGGCATTGCGCTTGAGTCGTTGCGGGTCGAGCACGCCGATCGCGGCCAGGCCGTAGATGGGTTCCACCGAATCGATGCTGTGGCCACCAGCGACCACGATGCCCGCATCGGCGCAGGCGCGTTCGCCACCCTGCAGGATGCCGCGGATCGTGTCCTGCGGCAGCGTGTTGATCGGCATGCCGACGATGGCCAGTGCGAACAGCGGGCGCGCGCCCATCGCATACAGGTCCGACAGCGCGTTAGTGGCCGCGATGCGGCCGAAGTCGAACGGGTCGTCGACGATGGGCATGAAGAAATCGGTGGTGGCGACGATTGCCTGGCGATCATCGAGGCGGTACACCGCGGCGTCGTCGCTGGTCTCGCGGCCAACCAGCAGTTCAGCTGGTGCCGGAAGTGCTGGAACACCACGCAGCAGTTCGCTCAGCACGCCCGGCGCGATCTTGCAGCCGCAGCCGCCGCCATGCGCCAGCGAGGTCAGGCGTTGCGGGGCATCGGCCGTTGAAGGGGCGGGGGACTGCGCGTGCGTGGCCATGCCGACATCTCCTGCGGAAACACGAATGGCGGAAGGCAGCAGGAGTCGAACCTACCAGGGAACGATCGACGCCCCCTACTGGGTTTGAAGCCCAGCCGCATGCCCGGATGCGCATGCCTTCCGAAAGTACCGCGGTACCGGTCGACTCAGTCGCGGGCTGCGTTCCATTGCAGGTCGCCGCGCGGCCGATGCTGGTCACCGACGCGTCGAGTGTAGCCAACGCGATTGAAGAACTCCAAGATCTGGATGCTGCGTTTGCGGCCCAGGCCGATGGCATCGCGGAACGTGGCCGCATCCACCGTGCCGCTGGCCTGTGACAGCTGCGCGACGATCGCGGCGAGTTCCGCAATGCGCGCGGGTGCGTAGAACAGGTCCGGCACCACCTGGAACAGCTCGCCACGTGCGGTGGCGCGGCGCAGGACGGCGCGGACTTCGTCTTCGGCCAGGCCGATCTCGGCAGCAAGGGTGCGCACCCACGGCGGATCGAAGCCACCGGCGTGCAGTTGCGGCAGCACGCGTTCCAGCAGCAGACGCTCGCGTTCCGGTGGCGCATGGTCATGCCCGGGCAGGCGCCACCAGGCACCCACGCGTTGCACGCTGCCGTCGTCCAGCAGGTCCTGCAGCAGCGCATTCCAGAGGCTCGCTGCAAGCGCGGGCAGGGTGCTGCGCTGCAGGCGGCCGCTGTCGACACCGGGTTCGTCCGGGCGTCGCTCATGCCATCCACGCAGTGAGGCGATCACCTGCTCGCGCAATGCCTGCCAGTGCGACACAAGGATGACTACCGTGTCTTCGCGGGTGACGATGCGTCGCGTGTCTGCAGGAAGATCGATCCGGTCGGCGGCGCGCCGGCAGTAGCGCTGCAGCGCGGCCATGGCAACGCCGAAGGGCGCCTGCTGCAACAGTGGGCCGATTCCTGCACCCGCGGCCAGTTGCTCCAGTGCTCCCAGCCATGCGAGCCGTGCAGGACTGCGCCGGCGCCGCTGTGGCGGGTCCGGATCGAGCACGAGGCCGCCGCCCAGTGTGTGGGTGGCCGCTGAATCGCGGGCAATGAAGCGATCGCCACACATCGCACAGACCGGAGCATCGAACACCAGCTGCACCAACTGCCCATCACCGTGGTCATGGTCCTCCAGCAGCACCACATGGGCCTGCCGGTGCATCGTGCCCCAGTGGATATGCAGCGGTGCCCAGTCGCGCAACGGTGCGGCCAACGCGGACAGCCGCAACCGCACATCAACGCGGGTGGTGGCCAGCAGTGCGCGTGCGTCGGCGATCCAGTCACCGCGGTGGATATCGTCACGGGCAATGGCCGCCAGGTTCAGCGCGCAGCGCTGCCCGGCCATCGCGTGGTCACTGGCCTGGTTCTGCGCGTGGATGCTGCGTATGCGCACTTCAGTGGCGGCCGGCATCAGTTGCAGATGCTCACCCACCGAGGCGATGCCGCCGTGCACTGCGCCGGTCACCAGCGTGCCGTGGCCGGCCAGCGAGAACACGCGGTCCACCGGCATGCGGAACAGCTCGCTGCGCAGTTCGGCCTGGCGCGTGCTGGCGTCGTCCGCCGCCCACGCGTGCAGCTGGGTACGCAGCGCGTTGATGCCAGCATCGTCGGGTGCGGTGCTGTTGCAGGTGAACACAGGGGAATCCTGCAGCGGCGTGCCGGCCAGCAGGGCAGCGACCTCGATCTCGACCCGGGCCAGGCGCGCCGCATCCACACGGTCGATCTTGGTCAGCGCCACCGCACCCCGGTTCACGCCCAGCAGCTGCAGGATGGCCAGGTGCTCGCGGGTCTGTGGCATCACGCCGTCGTCGGCAGCAATGACCAGCAGGGCGACGTCGATACCCGTGGCGCCGGCCACCATCGTGTGCACGAAGCGCTCGTGGCCTGGCACGTCGACGAAACCCAGCGTCGCGACAGGACCTGTGCCGTCCCTGCGTTCCACAGGAACATAGGCATAGCCCAGCTCGATGGAAATACCACGCGTACGCTCTTCCTGCAGGCGATCGGTTTCGATGCCGGTCAGTGCCCGTACCAGGCTGGTCTTGCCATGGTCGATATGCCCGGCGGTGCCGACGATCATGCCTGCAGCGTGCTCCACTGGGCGAGGAAGTCGGCTTCGTCGGCCGGTTCCAGGCAGCGCAGGTCCAGCCACAGCGCGTCATCGGCAATGCGGCCCAGCATGGGTCGCGGCAGCTGACGCAGGCGCTTGGCCAGGCGATCCAGTCCGCCACGGCGCGCGCTGGTAATGCGCAGTCCGGCGCTGGCCAGCTGCGCCTGTGGCTGCGCGCCGCTGCCGATCTGGCTGTGCATCGAAGCAGGCTCGAGGCTGTAGTCCGCCGCCAGCGAGGCACGCATCGGCTGCAGCAGGCGCTGGGCCTGCGCATCAATGTCATCCTGCGTGCGCGAGAGAGTGCGCAGTGTCGGCAGCCGCTGTGCCAGCAGCTCGGGTTCGCGGTACAGGGCCAGCACCGCCTCCAGTGCGGCCAGGCCCATCTTGTCCATGCGCAGTGCCCGCTTCAGCGGGTTGCGGTTGATCCGCGCGATCAGGTCCGCGCGACCGGCGATGATGCCGGCCTGCGGGCCACCCAGCAGCTTGTCGCCGCTGAACGAAACCAGATCGGCGCCGTCCGCCAGTGTTTCCTGCACGGTGGGCTCGTGCGGCAGGCCGAACGTGGCCAGATCGCACAGGCTGCCACTGCCCAGGTCCACCACCAGCGGCAGGCCGTGTTCGTGCGCGATCGTGGCCATCGCCGCCGTGTCGACCTTGGCAGTGAATCCGCTGATCGCGTAGTTGCTGGCATGCACCTCCATCAGCAGCGCTGTGCGCGCGCCGATGGCGTTGGTGAAGTCGGCCGGATGGGTGCGGTTGGTGGTACCTACTTCCAGCAGCCGCGCGCCCGCGCTGCGCATCACATCCGGGATGCGGAAAGCGCCGCCGATCTCCACCAGCTCGCCGCGCGACACCACCACCTCGCGGCGGTTGGCCAGGCTGTTGAGCAGCAGCAGGACCGCTGCTGCATTGTTGTTGACCACAGTGGCCGCTTCGGCGCCGGTCAGTTCGCAGATCAATGCCTGTACCCGCGCATCGCGGTCGCCGCGACGGCCACGGATGACGTCGAACTCCAGATCGACCGGCGCGGTCATCGCGCGGGTGACTGCCTGCACCGCGGCCTCGGGCAGCAATGCGCGACCCAGGTTGGTATGCAGTACGGTGCCGGTCAGGTTGAACATCGCTTGCAGGTCCAGCCGTGCATCGGCTGCCAGTGCGGCCTCGACCGCTGCCACCAGCGCCGGGCCGTCGACCGCTCCCTGCAGCTGCGCGGGAGACAACTGGCCGGCGCTGACACGCTCACGCAGCACCTGCAGGTGCGAACGCAGCAGCTGGGTGATGCGGCTTCGACCGTGGCCTTCGATCAGTGGCGCCAGTGCAGGCAGGCGCAGCACCCGGTCCAGCGAGGGCAGGGCGGCGGCCGATGCCGGGGCGGGGGGCATGGTTGTCATCGCCTCAATCGCCGTCGGATTGCCACAGCAGAGGATTCTGGCTGGCACGCGCATAGCCTTCCTCGGCCAGCAGCAGATCCAGCGCCAGCGTGCCGAGGTCATCGGCCACCGGCTCCAGTGACGGGTCCTTTTCCAGATACAGGATCTTGCGGTAGCTGTGGCAGTGGTCGCAGGTCTCGGCACGCACCGCGCTCTCGCGCACCGCCTCGCCGCTGTCGCCGTCCACATCGGCCAGGGCGCGATAGGCGATGTCCTTGCCGGCGGCACCACACTGGCTGCACTGCACGCGCACGTAGTGCCACTGGCAGGCGCACAGCGAGCACGACAGGTAACGGTAGGACGCATAGGGTGGCCGCGCCTGCACCACGCTGGTCACCGGCAACGTGCCACACAGCGGGCACAGCCCTGGCGCATCAGCCAGCGGCTTCAGGTCGGTAGGGCGGAAGCTGGCTGCGAGCACCGCCCAGTAAACCTGCAGTGCGTTCATCACCAGCAGCGCAGCGACCGCATCCACCGACGGCGCGTCATCGCGCTCCAGCACCGCGTGCGCCTGCGCATCCAGCCAGCCGTCGTCGGCCGCGGCGACGCGTTGCAGCTCCTGCCGGGTTTCCACCGGCAGCCCGGCTTCGTCGGCACAGTGCTGGCACAGCGTGCGCAGCCAGTCGCGCCAGCATCCATCCAGCTGAAGCGTGTTGGCCGGCCGCAACGGCATGCCGGCACCGGCCGCCGCACTCGACTGCTGCGCGCGCGCCTGCGACTGCAGTGCCTCGCGCTGCTGCGGTGTCAGCTCATCCAGCAGCGCCTGCTGTGCATCGGCCAACGCCGCCAGCAGCTGCAGGTAGCCGCCGATGGCACTGTGCGCGGCCAGGCTGCGCAGGCGCGTCGCGCGCTCAGCGAACAGTGACTCGATATCGGGCAGGATGATGCGCGGCACATCGCGCGAGGCGAGCGTCTCGATCTCACCGGGTTCAAGGATGCGTTGCGCCATGCAGGGCCAGCCAGAAGAACCAGCCTCCATCCTCGTCGTTGTCGGCGCTGGCGTCCAGCGGGTTCAAACAACGCAGTCGAGCAAAGCAGTCGAGCACGGCTCGACTCTACAAAAACCGGTTTCGGTCGTTGCCATGTTCATCGTGTCGACCAAGGTCGACACCCACCAAGAGCAGCTCATGCCATTCCGACAGCAGCGGGAAACTGTCGAAGGCGGAGTGGGTCCGGTTGCGGGGGTGTCCGCGGCATGGATGCCGCGGCCAAGCCCCCAAGGACGGGTTTACGGCGTCCCCCGCAACCGGACCCACCCCGCCACCCCTCTCAGGAAGCCCGCTTTTGACGTTGACGTTGACGTTGACCTTGCCTCTGCGGGTGCAGGGCCGCAGGCCCTGCCGCTAACCCTCTTCCCGACGTCCGCGCAGGATGTCCCTGAACCACTGCCGGTGGTGCTTGTACGCCCACCCATAGGTCACCTTGCCCTGGGTCATCGCCCGCACCGATCCCTTGATCCAGATCGCCGCATAGATGTGCACCACGATCGCGCAGATCAGCACCCAGCCGAACAGCGCATGGGCAAGCACCGAGAAGCGGATCACCCCGATCGGGAAGAAGTGGCTGAAGTACTGCCGCCAGATCACGAAGCCGGTCAGCAGCAGCGCCGACAGGCATCCGATGATGGCCCAGAACAACAGCTTCTGGCCGGCATTGAAACGGCCCACCGGCGGCAGCTTCTCATCCTCGTTGCGCAGTACATCGCGCATGCCGCGCATCCATGCGCGATCGTCGGCGGTCGGCAGATTGTCGCGCCACATGCGGAACGCCAGCAGCGCAAAGCCCACCACCATGGCCAGCCCGATGAACGGATGCAGGATGCGCGTCCACGGTCCGCCACCGAACAGCTGGGTCAACGGGAACAGGGCAGGGTGGAACAGCGCCAGCCCGGACAGCGCGGTCAGCACGAAGCAGATCGCCACGATCCAGTGGTTGATGCGGGTCGGTGCGCGGTAGCGGATGATCTGGCGCGGGTGCGGGGCGTACTTCATGGCCGCTGCTCCTCTTCGATCTTCTTCGCCTCGTGCTCGGCTTCCTCTTCTTCCTCGTCATTGACCGTGTTGCGGCCGATGCCGATGTAATGCAGGAAGCCGGCGAAGGCGGTGGCGGCGATCGCCAGCACGCCCAGCGGCTTGGCCACGCCCTTCCACACCTCCACCATCGGGCTGATGCGCGGATCCTTGGGCAGGTCGGCATACAGCTCCGGCTTGTCCACGTGCTGCAGCACGTACATCACGTGGGTGCCGCCCACGCCCTGCGGATCGTACAGGCCAGCATTCTCGTAGCCGCGAGATTTCAGGTCTTCCACGCGTCCGGCCGCGTGCTCGGTCATCGCCTGCTTGCTGCCGAAGGTGATTGCGCCGGTCGGGCAGGTCTTCACGCAGGCCGGTTCCTGGCCCACCGCCACCCGGTCCGAACACAGCGTGCACTTGTAGGCCTTGTGGTCCTTCTTGGAGATGCGCGGCACGTCGAACGGACAACCTGTCACGCAGTAGCCGCAGCCGATGCAGTTCTCTTCCTGGAAGTCGACGATGCCATTGGCGTACTGGATGATCGCGCCGGGCGACGGACAGGCCTTCAGGCAGCCCGGATCGCTGCAGTGCATGCAGCCTTCCTTGCGGATCAGCCACTCCAGCTTGCCCTTCTCATCCTCGTACTCGCGGAACTTCATCACCGTCCACGACTGGTCGCTCAGGTCGGGCGGGTTGTCGTAGCTGCCAACGCAGCTGCCCACTTCGTCGCGCAGGTCATTCCACTCCATGCAGGCGACCTGGCAGGCCTTGCAGCCGATGCACTTGCTCACATCGATCAGCTTGGCGACCTGGCCGGTGTGCGCACCACGTGCCTCCGGCGAGGGCGTGGTGGTGGCCGAGCGGCGGATGATGTCCAGGGATTGCAGTGACATGGCGTGTCTCCTACACCTTCTCGACCTTGACCAGGATGCACTTCGATTCGGGCGTCTGCGAGTTGCCGTCACCGATGGCGTTGGTCAGCGTATTGGCGATGTATCCGGGCTTGGCCGCACCGAGGAAGCCCCAGTGGATCGGCACGCCCACCTGGTGCACGGTCCGGCCATCGATCTGCAGGGCCTTGATGCGCTTGGTCACCATGGCGACCGCTTCGATGTGGCCGCGCTTGGAACTGACCCGCACGCGGCTGCCGTTGTTGATGCCCAGCTCGTCGGCCAACGCCGCGCCGATCTCGACGAACTGCTCGGGCTGGATGATGGCGTTCAACTTGCCGTGCTTGGTCCAGAAGTGGAAATGCTCGGTCAGGCGGTAGGTGGTGGCCACATGCGGGAACTCGTCCGGCGAACCGATCTGTGCGCGATCGCTGGCGAATACGCGGGCGGCCGGGTTGTTCAGCGTCAGTGCCTGGCCGGGGCTGAGCGGGTTGCTGCGCAGCGGTGTATCGAACGGTTCGTAGTGCTCAGGGAACGGGCCTTCGGCCATGCCGGCCTTGGCGAAGAAGCGGGCGATGCCCTCCGGGTTCATGATGAACGGGCCCATTCCGCCGGCGGGATCTTCGTCGGCCTTGAAGTCGGGCACGTCCACGCTGCCCCAGTTTTTCCCGTTCCACGCCAGCAGCGTGCGCCGTGGATCAAATGGCTTTCCGGCGACGTCGCACGAGGCGCGGTTGTACATCACGCGACGATTGGCCGGCCACGCCCAGGCCCAGCCCAGCGTGTTGCCGATGCCGGTGGGGTCGCTGTTGTCACGCCGCGCCATCATGTTGCCGGTCGGGCCCCAGGCACCGATGTAGATCCAGCAGCCGGAGGAGGTGCTGCCGTCGTCGCGCAGGTCGCCGAACGCGGCCAGCTGCTCGCCGGCCTTGCGCACCAGCTTGGTCGGGTCCTTCGGATCGAACACGTCGGTCAGCGCCTTGCCGTTGTATTCCATCGCCAGTTCTTCGGGCGTGGGTACCTCAGGGTTGGCGTAGTTCCAGGCCAGGTCGCGCACCGGCTCCCACCACGCCCCGCCGTCCTTCTCGTACATCGCTTTGATGCGATGGAACAGCTCGGACATGATCTCGATGTCGCTGCGTGCTTCTCCCGGTGGGTTGGCACCCTTCCAGTGCCACTGCAGCCAGCGCGAGGAATTCACCACCGCGCCGTTCTCCTCGGCGAAGGAGGTGGTCGGCAGGCGGAATACTTCGGTCTGGATCGTGCTCGGGTCGACGTCGTTCAACGCACCGTGGTTCTGCCAGAAGGCGATGGTCTCGGTTTCCAGCGGGTCCATGCTGACCATGAACTTCAGCTTGGAGAACGCGCTGATCAGCTTGCCCTTGTTCGGCGCCGAGGCCAGAGGATTGAAGCCCTGGCAGATGTAGCCGTGGATCTTGCCCTCGTTCATCAGCTCGTACGCCTGCAGCATGTCGTACGGCTTGTCGAGCTTGGGCAGGTAATCGAAGCACCAGTTGTTGTCGGCGGTGGCGGCATCGCCCCACCACGATTTCATCAAGCTGACGTGGAACTTCGGGTAGTTCTGCCAGAACGACATCTGGTTGGCGCGCAGGGGCTTCTGCGTGCGCTTGGCGATGTAGGCGTTGTAGTCCTGCTCATCCTGTTTCGGCAGCGTCAGGTAGCCGGGCAGCAGGTCGGACATCAGGCCGATGTCGGTCAGGCCCTGGATGTTGGAGTGCCCGCGCAGCGCGTTCATGCCGCCACCGGCCACGCCGATGTTGCCCAGCAGCAGCTGCACCATGGTGCCGGCACGCACGTTCTGCGCGCCGATCGAGTGCTGCGTCCAGCCCAGCGCGTACAGGATGGTCATCGCCTTGTCCTTGCCGGCGGTGGACGCGATCATGTCCCAGATCTGGCGGATGCTGTCGGCCGGCGTGCCGCAGATGCGTTCGACCATCTCCACCGTGTAGCGCGCATAGTGCTGCTTGAGCAGGTTGTAGACGCAGCGCGGGTCCTTCAGCGTCGGGTCGCTGCGCACGAAGCCGTCGTCACCGTAGGCGTAGTCCCAGCTGGAGCGGTCGTAGCTGCGCTTTTCTGCGTTGTAGCCCGAATACAGGCCGTCCTTGAAGGCGAACTCGTCCTTCACCAGGAACGACATGTCGGTGTAGTTCAGCACGTACTCGTGCTGGATGCGGTCCTCGGTCAACAGGTAGTTGATCAGGCCCCCCAGGAACACGATGTCGGTACCGGTGCGGATCGGCGCGTACACGTCGGCCACCGCGGCCGAGCGGTTGAAGCGCGGATCGACCACGATCAGGCGTGCCTTGTTGTGTGCCTTGGCCTCGGTCACCCATTTGAACCCGCACGGGTGCGCCTCGGCGGCATTGCCACCCATGATCAGGATCAGGTCGGCATTCTTGATGTCGACCCAGTGATTCGTCATCGCACCACGGCCTAGCGTCGGGGCAAGACCTGCCACCGTCGGGCCGTGTCAGACACGTGCCTGGTTGTCGAATGCCAACATGCCAAGGGAGCGCACGACCTTGTGGGTCAGCACCGCGGTTTCATTGCTGGTGGCCGAGGCCGCCAGCATGCCGGTGGTCAGCCAGCGGTTGACCGTCTGCCCGGCCTCGTTCTTCTGCACGAAGTTGGCATCGCGGTCTTCCTTCATCAGCCGCGCGATGCGGTCCAGCGCATCGTCCCAGCTCAGCCGCTTCCACTCGTTCGAGCCCGGCGCGCGGTACTCGGGGTAGAGCAGGCGCGACTTGCTGTGGATGATGTCGGCCAGGCCGGCGCCCTTCGGGCACAGCGTGCCGCGGTTCACCGGATGGTCCGGGTCGCCTTCGATATGGAAGATGCTCGGCTCGGCGTTCTTGGCACCATCGCCGAGGCTGTACATCAGGATGCCGCAGGCCACCGAACAGTAGGTACAGGTGTTGCGGGTCTCGGTCGCGCGGGTCAGCTTGTACTGCCTGACCTCCGCGAGCGCGATGCCGGGCGCGAAGCCCATCAATGCCAGGCTGGAGCCGACCAGGGTTGTCCCGGTCACTTTCAGGAACTGGCGGCGGCTCATCGATGGCATGCCGTTCTCCTGGGATGGCGGGGAGGCGCAGGCCTCCGGGCTGTCGTTGGGTACGGCCCGGTTATAGCACAGCCCCCGCACGCCCATGTGGCACAAGGCCCGGCGCCCGCCAGACGGGCGCGCAACGGGGCCGCTCTGGTAAAGTTGCGTGCCCGCCCCCCGGGGAAAGCGTCTGCCGGGCCTGGTTCCAGGATGTTCCGCGCAGCCCCGCCGTCCTGGCGCGATCCTCCGCGCCGGATCTGGAACACCGAGGAAAAATTTTGCGAAATCAACCCGTTGGATCCCCCGCATGAGCGCCCCGTCGAAGCCGTCGGACGCCGTTGCGCGCGGCACGCTCTACATCGTTGCCGCCCCGTCCGGTGCCGGCAAGAGCAGCATCGTCAATGCCACCCTGGCGCGTGACCCGCAGATCGCCCTGTCGATCTCCTTCACCTCGCGCGCAATGCGCCCCGGTGAAGTGAATGGCCAGCACTACCACTTCGTCAGTGCCGAGAAGTTCGAGCAGATGATCGCCGCCGGCGACTTCTTCGAACACGCCTGGGTGCACGGCGACTGGAAGGGCACTGCCCGCCAGTCGGTGGAGCCGCAGCTGGCCGCCGGCCAGGACGTACTGCTGGAGATCGACTGGCAGGGCGCGCAGCAGGTGCGCCAGCTGGTGCCGGGCACGGTTACCGTGTTCATCCTGCCGCCATCCAAGCAGGCCCTGCAGGACCGCATGCGCAAGCGCGGCCAGGACAGCGAGGCGGTCATCGCCCAGCGCCTGGGCGCGGCCCGCGATGAAATGCTGCACTTCAACGAGTTCGACTACGTCATCGTCAACGAGGTGTTCGACACTGCGGTGGACGAGCTGTGCGCCATCTTCACCGCCAGCCGCCTGCGACGGGAGGCCCAGAAGGTCCGCCACGCCAGCCTGATCCAGGCGTTGCTGACCCCCGATCCGGGTGCAACTGACTGATTCCAAAAGAATCGGGTGGGGGTTGGCTTGATTTTGTCCAGCTCCTGCCAGTACACTCCGTCCCCTTTCCCTCATTCGACTGAGCGGCCGACCGGTCGCCGGGAGCCCGTATGGCCCGCATCACCGTAGAAGATTGCCTGGAAGTCGTTAACAACCGTTTCGAACTGGTCATGATGGCATCCAAGCGTGCCCGCCAGCTCGCCAACGGCGTGCAGGCCACGCTGGACAACAGCGAGACCGAGGACAAGCCGACCGTGCTGGCGCTGCGCGAAATCGCCGCCCGCAAGATCGACAACGCGCTGATCGACGAAGTCGAGAAGGCCGAGCGTGAGCGCGCCGAGCGCGAAGCGCTGGAGTGGGCTGCCGCCGAAGTGGTCGCCGACGAAGACATGTCCAAGAACGACGATTGATCGCATCGATCAACGTCATTGCTGGATCGCCGAACAGCCCGCCCCGTGCGGGCTGTTTCGCATTCAGGATTTGCCGTAAACGTCGCGCTGGAATAGGCTTCGGGCATGAACCCAGGCCCCACTGCCAAGGTCGCCGCAGCCCCCGCTGCCGCCGTACCCGACTACGTCCTCCAGCTTGAACGCGCCGCCCATTACCTGCCGCCGGAACAGCTGCCGCTGCTGCGCCGTGCCTGGGAAGTCGGTGCCTCCGCGCACGCTGGGCAGACGCGCAAGTCGGGCGAGCCCTATATCACCCATCCGGTGGCCGTGGCCCAGGTGCTGGCCGAGCTCGGCCTGGACGTGGAAGCGCTGATCGCCGCGATCCTGCACGACACCATCGAAGACACCCCGCTCACCCGCGAGGCGCTGGCTGCCGAGTTCGGCGAGGCCGTGGCCGAACTGGTCGACGGCGTGACCAAGCTGGACAAGCTGAAGTTCCGCGACCGCCAGGAAGCGGCCGCCGAGAGCTTCCGCAAGATGCTGCTGGCGATGTCGCGCGACCTGCGCGTGATCATGATCAAGCTGGCCGACCGCCTGCACAACATGCGCACGCTGGGCGCGCAGAGCCGCGAAGCGCGCGGCCGCATCGCCCGCGAGACGCTGGAGATCTACGCACCCATCGCCCAGCGCCTGGGCATGAGCCTGGTCAAGAGCGAGCTGCAGAACCTCGGCTTCAAGGCGCTCTACCCGTGGCGCCACGCCATCATTGAAAAACACATCCGCAGCCAGCCGGTGGTGCGCCGCGAGGCGATGGCGCAGGTGGAAGTGCAGCTGTCGCAGCGCCTGGCCAAGGAGGGGATCGAGCATCGGCTGATCAGCCGCATCAAGACCCCGTGGAGCATCTACAACAAGATGCGCGACGAGAACAAATCCTTCGACCAGGTGATGGACGTGTTCGGCTTCCGCCTGGTCGTGCGCAGCGTGCCCAGCTGTTACCACGCGCTGGGTTCGGTGCATGCCACCTTCAAACCGCTGGATGGCCGCTTCCGCGATTTCATCGCCATTCCCAAGGCCAACGGCTACCAGTCGCTGCACACCGTGCTGTTCGGGCCGTATGGCTCGCCGATCGAAGTGCAGATCCGTACCGAGGAAATGGACCTGATCGCCGAGCGCGGCGTGGCCGCGCACTGGACCTACAAGTTTGGTGGCGATTCGCCCAACAGCGCGCAGAGCCGTGCCCACGCCTGGATCGTCGAACTGATCGACTCGCAGCGCGCTGCCGGCTCTTCGCTGGAGTTCCTCGACAACGTCAAGGTCGACCTGTTCCCGGACGAGGTCTACCTGTTCACCCCGAAGGGCAAGATCCTGGCCCTGCCGCGCAATTCCACCGCGCTCGATTTCGCCTACGCCGTGCATACCGATGTCGGCAACATGGCGGTGGCCTCGCGCGTTGACAAGAAGCTGGTGCCACTGCGCACCAAGCTGGTGTCGGGGCAGTCGGTGGAGATCATCACCGCACGCTCGGCCACGCCGAAACCGCAGTGGCTGGAATTCGTGGTTACCAGCAAGGCGCGCACTGCCATCCGCCACCAGCTCAAGCAGCTGGAACACGAAGATGCCGTGCAGCTGGGCCACCGCATGCTCGACCGTGCGCTGGAGGCGATGGATTCGTCGCTGGAACGGCTGCCGAAGGGGCGCCTGGATGCGTTCCTGGCCGAGCATCGTTTCCCGCGCCTGGAGGCGCTGCTGGCCGAGGTCGCGCTGGGCAACTGGATGCCGACCCAGGCCGCGCAGGCGCTGATGGCCTACGCCGAACTGCGTGGCGGCCCGCATTCGCGCCACCATTCGCAGGAGAAGATCCTGATCAACGGCAGCGAGCGCGGCGTGGTCACCTTCGCCGGCTGCTGCCAGCCGATTCCCGGCGACGAGATCATGGGCTACCACACCGCCGGCAAGGGCATCGTGGTGCACCGCATGGACTGCCCGAACCTGGCCGAGCTGCGCAAGTCGCCCGAGCGCTGGGTGCCGATCGGCTGGGACACCACCGTTTCCGGCGACTACGACACTTCGCTGGTGGTGGAAGTAGAGAACGGCACCGGCGTGCTGGCGCAGCTGGCCGCCGCCATCGCCCAGAGCCATTCCAACATCGAGCGCGTGGACTACCTGGACCGCGACTTCAACGCCGCCGTGCTGGCGTTCAACATCCAGGTGCGCGACCGCAACCACCTGGCCGAAGTGATGCGCCGCCTGCGCCGCCTGTCGGTCGTGCAATCGGTACGCCGCCAATAACCCTGCTTCGGATCCGGGGTCGGATCCCTCTCCAACGGAGAGGGCTCTGACCCCATCGCGTGACCCGATCGCATGCACGGGGTCAGAGCCGTTTCCCGCCGGGAAACGGATCCGACCCCAGCCGATGCCGCGCCCACCCGGTACAATCACCGCTCTGTTTTCCCCCAAGCACCGGAGCGACCCATGTCCCGCCAGATCATCAACACCGAAAAGGCCCCCGCCGCCATCGGCCCGTACTCGCAGGCCGTGCGCGCCGGCAACACCGTGTACTTCTCCGGCCAGATCCCGCTCGACCCGGCCACCGGCGACATCGTCGGCGCCGGCGACGTCGAAGCACAGGCCCGCCGCGCCTTCGACAACCTCAAGGCCGTGGCCGAAGCCGCTGGCGGCTCGCTGGACAAGGTCGTGCGTCTGGGCCTGTACCTGACCGATCTGGGCGAGTTCGCCAAGGTCAACGCGGTCATGCAGGACTACTTCCAGGCCCCGTACCCGGCCCGTTCCACCATCGAAGTCTCCGGCCTACCGAAGGGCGCCAACTTCGAGGTCGACGCGGTGATGGTCATCGACTGACCGCCACGTGGCACGCAAGGCGGCGGTCACCCCGGTCCTGTCACCGTCCGGCGAAGCATCCCTGGCGATGCTCGCGGGCGTCGGTCCGGCCGTGGCCGCCAAACTGCAGGCGCGTGGCCTGGCCACCCTGCAGGATCTCTGGCTTCATCTGCCGCTGCGCTATGAAGACCGGACCCGGCTGACCCGCATTGAAGACCTGCGCAACGGCGTGCCGGCGCAGGTGGAAGGGCGGGTGGTCGCGGTCGAGCGCGGCATGCGCTACCGGCCGATGCTGAAAGTGGCGGTGGAAGACGAAGGGCGGGGCACTTTGGTGCTGCGCTTCTTCCACTTCCGCCAGCAGCAGGTCGGCCAGTTCGCGGTCGGCAACCGGTTGCGCTGCTTCGGCACGCCCAAACCGGGCCAGCTCGGCCTGGAAATCGTCCACCCCAGCTACCAGGTGCTGGGCCGCAACGACGATCCCGAACTCGGCGACCGCCTCGACCCGGTGTATCCCACCGTCGAAGGCGTCGGTCCGATGACCATGCGCAAGCTGATCGGCCAGGCGCTGGACCGCCTGCCCGAGGAGAGCGCGCTGGAACTGCTGCCCAGCGGCTGGCTCGATGGCCTCGGGCTGCCGTCACTGCGCAGCGCGCTGCTGACCGTGCACCGGCCGCCACCAGATGCCGATCTGGCCGCGCTGGCCGCCGGCACCCACCCGGCGCAGCGCCGCCTGGCGATGGAAGAACTGCTGGCCCATCACCTCAGCCTGCGTCGCCAGCGCATTGCCTTGCAGGCACACCATGCGCCGCCGCTGGCCGGTCCTGGCAAGCTGGCCAAGGCGCTGCTGAAGCAGCTGCCGTTCGCGCTCACCGGCGCGCAGGCGCGCGTGTTCAAGCAGATCCGCGAAGACCTCGCGCGGCCCAGCCCGATGCTGCGGCTGGTGCAGGGCGATGTGGGCTCCGGCAAGACCGTGGTCGCCGCGCTGGCGGCGATGCTGGCGGTGGAGCAGGGCAAGCAGGTTGCATTGGCTGCGCCCACCGAGCTGCTGGCCGAACAACATCTCAACAACCTGCGCGGCTGGCTGGAACCGCTCGGTGTGCGCATCGCCTGGCTGGCCGGCAAAGTCACCGGCAAGGCGCGCGCCAAGGTGATGGAGCAGGTCGCCAGCGGCGAAGCGCAGGTGGTGGTTGGTACCCACGCGCTGATGCAGGAGGCGGTGGTGTTCCAGGATCTGGCGCTCGCCATCGTCGACGAGCAGCACCGCTTCGGCGTGCACCAGCGCTTGGCGCTGCGCGACAAGGGCGCGGGCGGCAACAGCGTGCCACACCAGCTGGTGATGACCGCCACGCCGATTCCGCGCACGCTGGCGATGTCCGAATACGCGGACCTGGATGTGTCGGCCATCGACGAACTGCCGCCGGGCCGTACCCCGGTGCAGACCGTCGCGCTCAACAACGATCGTCGTCCCGAGCTGATCGAGCGCATCGCACTGGCCTGCCAGGAAGGGCGGCAGGTGTACTGGGTGTGCACCCTCATCGAGGAAAGCGAAGAACTGGATGCCACCCCGGCGCAGGCCACCTACGAATCGCTGCAGGCGCTGTTGCCGGGCGTGCGCGTGGGGCTGGTGCATGGCCGTCTGAAAGCCGCCGAAAAGCTGGCGACGATGGTGGCGTTCAAGGCCGGCGACATCGACCTGCTGGTGGCGACCACGGTGATTGAAGTGGGCGTGGATGTGCCGAACGCCTCGCTGATGGTGATCGAGAATGCCGAGCGCCTGGGCCTGGCCCAGCTGCATCAGCTGCGCGGCCGCGTCGGCCGTGGTTCGGCGGTATCGCGCTGCGTGCTGCTGTACCAGGCACCGCTCTCGCAGATGGCACGCGAGCGCCTGCAGACCATGCGCGAAACCAACGATGGTTTCGTCATTGCCGAGAAGGATCTGGAATTGCGTGGTCCCGGTGAATTGCTGGGTACCCGGCAGACCGGCCTGGCCGGTTTCCGCATCGCCGACCTGGCCCGCGACGCCGGCCTGCTGCCCGGCGTGCACGACCTGGCCGAGCGCCTGCTGGACCAGCAACCCACGCTGGCCGATCGTGTGGTGCAGCGCTGGATCGGCACCGCCGTGCGTTACGCCTCGGCGTAAGTACCCAGGGGTCGGATCCCTTTGTGCAGCAAAGGGCTCTGACCCCATTTCCGGGATGCTCATCCGCGCATGGCGTGGATCTACCTCGCGCTGCGCGCGGGAGTCGGACAAGGCTCGACTCTACAGACAGCGCTTTGGATCATTTCCATGTTCATCCACGCATTGCATGGATGTGTCGACCAAGGTCGACACCCACCAACAGCCGCGGAAATCTGTCGAAGGCGGGGTGGATCCGGTTGCGGGGGCGTGAGCCGCATGGATGCGGCGACCGAGCTTACATGGACGTACTTGCAGCGTCCCCCGCAACCGGACCCACCCCGCCATCCCCCAGGAAACCCGCTTTTGCCGTTGATTCGGCGGGTGCAGGGCGCAGCCCTGCCGAACCCCAACCCCCGTACTTGCAACGGTCATCATCCCGGTCCACACTTCGTTGCCGATCTGAAGACGGCAACGATGACCCACAAGATCCCCCTGTTGATCGACACCGACCCCGGTGTGGACGACGCCCTGGCCCTGCTGATGGCCTTTGCCGACGAACGGCATGACGTGGTCGCCCTGACCATCGCCGCCGGCAACGTCGGCCTGCAGTACACCGTCCGCAACGCCCTCAAGCTCTGCGACATCGTCGGCCGCACCGACGTACCGGTGTTTGCCGGCAGCCCGGATCCGCTGCTGCATCCCTCCGTTGACGCTGCCCACGTGCATGGCCGTGACGGCTACGGCGACGTGGACCTGCCGCCGCCGAGCCGCCAGGCTGAAGCCGAACACGCCGCACTGGCCATCCTGCGCCTGTCGCACGAGCACGCCGGCGAACTGATGCTGGTGATGCTGGGCCCGCTGACCAACCTTGCCCTGGCACTGAAGCTGGACCCGACCCTGCCCGAGCGCATCAAGCGCATCGTGGTGATGGGCGGCGCGGTCACCTGCCACGGCAACATCACCCCGGCGGCCGAATTCAACATTGCGTTCGACCCGGAAGCGGCGCACGTGGTGTTCACCTCGTTCAAGCACCTGCTGGTGTCGGACTGGGAGGCCACTGTCGCCCATGGCCTGCCGCTGCAGGACGCCGAGAAGTGGCTGCAGGCCGATTCCGATCGCGCCCGCTTCTACGAACTGATCTCGCGCAAGACCCGTGGCCTGTCCGAAGACAGCAAGGGCGGGCGCTGGTACACCGCCGATGCGGTGGCCATGGCCTGGGCGCTGAACCCCGAAGGGCAGCTGCGGGTCGAGTCGCGCCCGCTGAACGTGGAGCTGAACGGCACGTTCAGCCGCGGCGCCACCATCGTCGATTGGAACCGCCAGACCGGCCAGCCGGACAACTGCGATCTGCTGATGGCCTACGACCAGCAGCGTTTCGAGGCCCTGGTGCGCCAGGCCCTGGGTGCGGACTGACGTCGATTGACCGGCACCGGTTGCCCCGGGCGGCAACCGGTGCTTATAATGCCACTCTTGACCACCAGCCCATTTACGGTGTGAGCCCATGAAGGCCGATATCCATCCGAACTACCGCGACGTCGTCTTCCATGACGTCACCTCCGATTTCAAGATCCTGACCCGCTCGACCATGGCGACGAAGGAAACCATCCAGTGGGAAGACGGCAACGAATACCCGCTGGTCAAGGTTGAAATTTCCTCGGCTTCGCACCCGTTCTACACGGGCAAGCACAAGGTCATCGACACCTCGGGCCGTATCGACAAGTTCCAGAAGCGCTACGCGCGCTGATCTGTCGATCCAGCTTCGAACCAACGGCCGCGCTCTGCGCGGCCGTTTGTTTTTCCCCAACGCCAACCCAACGGGCGTTTGGATGGGCGGAACACTGCGTTCGTGTGACAACGCTTTTGCCGATCCGGGCCGCTCAACGGCCGGTGTCTGGCTGCCTGTCGTATACGACTTCTGTCTAGCGCCGGGCAAATGCTGCTGTGCGATAATGACCTGATCCCCGGCACAGGCCGAGGACGTCATTCACGTGCCTGACCAATGCGCTTGGGCAGGCGCCTTCCCATGAAGGAGCGCACACAGTGTCCGATCTTGATCAGGTCACGCTCAACGCCGGCGACAAGTCGGTCGTTCTGCCCGTCATCAAACCCACCCTTGGCAACGACTGCGTCGACATCGCGAAGCTGACCAAGGAAACGGGGTTCTTCACCTACGATTCCGGCTTCACCGCGACGGCCAGCTGCAAGTCCGCCATCACCTACATCGACGGCGACAAGGGCGTGCTGCTGTACCGCGGCTACCCGATCGAACAGCTGTCGGAAAAGTCGAGCTACGTCGAAGTGGCCTACCTGCTGATCAACGGCGAGCGCCCGAGCGCCGAGCAGCTGAAGGCCTTCACCGATGAGCTGACCGCCGAAGCCAACGTCGACGATTCGATCAACACCCTGATCGGCAGCTTCGCCAAGGATGCCCACCCGATGGCGATCCTGGCGGCCGCGATCGCGCAGCTGTCGGCCATCTACCACGACTCGCTGGACCTGTCCGACGCCGAGCAGCGCCGCAAGGCCGCCGTGCGCCTGATCGCCAAGGTGCCGACCCTGTCGGCGCTGATCTACCGCCATGGCAAGGGCCTGCCGGCCAACAAGCCGGACACCTCGCTGGACTACGTCAGCCGCTTCCTGAAGCAGACCTTCGAGTCGGCTGACGGCCAGTACGACCTGAACCCGGACGTGGTCAAGGCACTGGACCTGCTGTTCATCCTGCATGCCGACCACGAGCAGAACGCCTCGACCTCGACCGTGCGCCTGGTCGGCTCGACCGGTGCCAACCCGTACGCGTCGGTCGCTGCGGGCGTCACCGCGCTGTGGGGTCCGGCCCACGGCGGTGCCAACGAAGCCGTGCTGAAGATGCTGGAAGAGATCGGCAGCGCCGACAACGTCGAGTCCGCCGTGGTCAAGGCCAAGGACAAGACCTCCGGCTTCCGCCTGATGGGCTTCGGCCACCGCGTCTACAAGAACTTCGACCCGCGCGCCAAGGTCATCGGCGAGATGACCAGCAAGGTGCTCAAGCAGCTGGGCGTGCAGGATCCGCTGCTGGACGTGGCCGTGAAGCTGGAACAGGCCGCCCTGCAGGACGAGTACTTCGTCGCCCGCAAGCTGTACCCGAACGTCGATTTCTACAGCGGCATCATCTACAAGGCGCTGCAGATCCCGACCGAAATGTTCACCGTCATGTTCGCCCTGGGCCGTACCTCCGGCTGGGTCTCGCATTGGCTGGAACAGCAGGTTGATCCGGAAATGAAGATCGGCCGTCCGCGCCAGGTCTACACCGGCAGCGACGTGCGCGACTACCAGGGCTGATCGCCCCGCGTAGGTTGTGCCGAGAACGCCCCGCATCCGCGGGGCGTTTTTTTTTGAGCGGACCTGGTGGGTGCGGACCGTTGGTCCGCACGATTTCGGCGCCCGCGAAAAATCATCCACGCACGGCGCGGATCTACCACCGCAACCGCCTTCGGTAGGTGCCAACCTTGGTTGGCACGCTTTCCCATCCACGCATGGCGCGGATCTACCGCCGCACCCGCCTTCGGTAGGTGCCAACCTTGGTTGGCACGCGCTTCATCGTGCCAAGACCGCGTGATTCAAGGGTCTCGCCAGCTTCACAAGCGCTCGCGCAGCCTCAGGACGCCAGCTGCATCCGCAGCACCTGAAATGGAGCGTCCATCCCGATGAGTACCCGATTCGACCCACCCGAGCGCGGACCGCTCGGCCCTGACGTCGCCGCCGTCGTCACCGCCCCGATCGTCGCCCCTCCCAGCGAAAGCGCCGTTTCCTGGGGCGCGATCTTCGCTGGCGCCACCGCTGCCGCTGCACTCTCCCTCATCCTGCTGATCCTCGGTGTTGGCCTCGGCCTGTCGTCGGTGTCGCCATGGTCGTTCGAAGGCGTCAGCAAAGAGACCTTCGGTTGGTCCAGCATCATCTGGCTCACCTTCACCGCATTGGCCGCGTCCGGCCTGGGTGGCTATCTGGCGGGCCGCCTGCGTACCAAGTGGACGCAGATCCATGGCGATGAAACCTATTTCCGCGATACCGCGCATGGCTTCGTGTCGTGGGCCGTCGCCACGCTGCTGACCGCGGGCTTGCTCACATCGGCAATCGGTGGCGTGCTGGGCGCCGGCGCAAAGGTGGCCGGTGCCGCCGCGGGCGTTGCCGCATCCACGGCCGGCGTTGCTGCCGCGGGCGCGGGCAGCACTGCCGCGGCGGCCCCGGAAGGCGACCTCAACTACTGGGTGGATTCATTGTTCCGCAACGCTACCGATGCGGGTCCGGCAGCTGCAGGCGCGCCGCCGGCCCCGGGCGCGCCTGATGCAGCGTCCGGCGTGGCGGCGACAGATCCGGCCCCACCGCCGCCGGCTGCAAGCGTCGGGCCGCGCGATGTGCGCGTAGGCCTGCCGCCGCGCCCGATGCCGGGTAATGGCCCGATGGGTGACCGCCGCGAAGTGCGTGCCGAAGTGAACCGCATCATCGTCAACAGCCTGCAGGGCGATGGCCTGGATCCGGCCGACACCCAGTACCTGGCGCAGCTGATCGCGCGCGAAACCGGCATGAGCCCGGCCGAAGCGCAGGCGCGCGTGACCGATGTGCAGACGCGCATGCGTGCGGCGCTGGAGAAGGCCAGGAACACCGCCAAGCAGGCCGCCGACGATGCCCGAAAGGCGACCGCCTATGCCGCGTTGTGGCTGTTCATCACCCTGCTGATCGGTGCGTTCTTCGCCAGCCTCAGCGCCACCTGGGGCGGCCGCCGCCGCGATCTGTAACCCGCCTTCCACGCAAGGAGACCTGCAATGAAAATGATTCTGCTCTGGTTGTTGGGCGTACCGATTCCGCTGCTGATCCTGTACGCGATCTTCTTCTGATCGTGCGCCAACGCGATGTCTCATCAGGCCGCCGAAGGGCGGCCTGATGCCATCCAGCAGATCCACGCCATGCGTGGATGACCCGCTGTAGAGTCGAGCCGTACTCGACTCACGCGCGCAGCGTGTGTGCTTCGCGCAGTATCGGAAGAGCAGTCGACTAACAGCCGACTCTACAAACCCAAGGCAATGAGGTTTATTGCATTCAAGCAGTGAGGGAGTTTGCATAACCCTCAAACATTGAGCGCCTTCAAGAATCCTCCTTAACCTCCAACGTTTTAGGAATGCTTGAATGGCCTGCATGGCAATGGATTCCTAACATTCTCTCCGTCGCCCGCAACCACCTCTGCGGGCGGCGCCTCCCTCCCTTTCTCCTTAGGGGAGGGGGGGCTTTCATATTCCCCCTGTCCGAGAGAGACACCCATGCACGCCATTATCAAGAAGGCCGCGCTCGCTGCAGCGCTGGCCACTGCTTCGCTGTCCGCGCACGCCGTGGAAACCAAGATCTCCGTCTACGCCGACGTCGACCCGACCCTGGCGCTGCTGCGCGATGACGGCACCCCGCTGCCGGACATGGTCACCCTGACCCACGATCCGCTGCGTGGCCTGATTCCGAACACGCAGCGCGTGCGTATCCATTCCAACGATGACAAGGCGGATATCGAAGCGCGTATCGATGGCAGCTTCTTCCTGGCCAACGAGACCGGCACCGTGACCGTGCCGATGACCATCAGCCTGAACAACCGCGCGCTGGGTGCAGCCGCCATCGAGTACAAGGCCGCTGACCTGTTCAACGGTGCGGGCTCGACCCCGGGCGCCTCGATCTCGATGCCGCTGACCATCGCACAGACCACGCCGGCGCCGATCCTCACCAAGGGCGCGTACAGCGGCCTGGTCAACGTCGTGCTGAACCAGAAGGCGGCTACGCCGTAATCCCCCGCGCCGGCCCGCATCCCGGGCCGGCCGCTTGCAGCGGTGCCCCCATGACCCTACACGCCCCCGCCGTCACCCGGCTGGCGGTCGCGCTCGCCCTGGCGTTGTCCACTCCGCTGGCGGCCGCGCGCGGCGTCCCGCCCGGTTTTGAAGATCTGGTCGAAGGCCAGACCGAACAACTCGACATCCAGCTGTTCGGCCGCTCGGCCGGGCTGTCGCCGGTGCGCGTGACCCTGGAGCACGTGCAGCTGGAAGATCCCGCGCGCGTGCTGCAGTCACTGGACCTGCCTGCCGAGGCGCAGGCCGCCCTGCTGCCTGCGCTGTCGCAGCCGCTGCCGCGCAACAGCCATCTGGCCTGCCGCTTCGGTGGTGCCAGCGCCGGCTGCGGCTACATCGATCCGCCGGAAGCTCCCGACGAGGTGCGCGCGCTGTATGACGAAGGCGAGGGCGCGGTGCGCTTGTTCGTGGCGCGCCAGTGGATTCCCGGCAAGCCTGCCGCCGAGCGTTTCCACACGGTCACCGCCAATGCCGAGAACGCGTTCCTGCATCAGCAGACGCTCAACCTCAGTGGTGGCCGTGACTACCAGTCGCTGTCGGCGCGCGGCGTCGGCACGCTGGGCCTGTTCGATCGCGGCCACCTGTCGGCCGAGTGGTACCACAACCAGCAGCGCTATCGCAGCCACAGCGACGACGATTTCCAGTTCGACAACGTCTATTACCGCCACGACCTGGGGCCGGCGCACTACCTGCAGGCCGGGCGCATGGACCGCCGCAACCTGTCCAGTCCGCAGGGCGGCACCTTCAGCTTCAGCATGCTGCCGCTGGACCGCTTCCAGGGCGCACGCCTGGGTACCACCCAGGCCTATGTGGACACCGACGCGGCGGTGCAGGCCAGCCCGCTGACCGTGCTGCTGGCGCGCGATGCGCGGGTGGACGTGTTCGATGGCGAGCGCCTGCTGCAGACCTTCTACCTGCAGGCCGGCATCAACCAGATCGACACCCGCAATTTCCCGTTCGGCAACTACCTGGTGCGCATGCGCATCTACGAGGACGGTGTGCTGGTGCGCACCGAGGAGGCGCCCTTCGACAAGGGCGGCGACTGGACCAACAGCCAGTGGCAATGGTTCGTGCAGGGTGGCCACCGCAATGAGCGCCGCAGCGATGCGTTCGATGGCGAGCGCATCGCGATGGCCGGCGTGCGCGTGCCGCTGGGCCGCGACGCGGCCATGACCGCCGGTGCCGCCACGTTCGGCGGGCACCGCTACGGTGAGCTGCGCCTGGACCTGCGCCGGGTGATGGCCACGCAGGAAGTCCGCGCCACCTTCAGCGGCATGCGCGGCAGCGACGGCAGCAACGGGCAGCAGCACCAGCTGTCGTACCGGCGCACGGCGTCGTGGAATCTCTACCAGCAGCGCATGCGTGGCAAGGCCTGCCAGTTCGAGGCCGAGGCGCGCGACCAGTTGGGGTGCACCAACGCGCTGAGTGGTTCGATGTCGCTGCCGCTGGCGGGCGGCAATGTTTACGTGGGCTACACCCGGCGCCAGACCTGGCGCACCGGCTGGCACCGGCCAGAGTTCGAGCAGGATCCGTTGTTCGGGCTTGAGCCGCTGTTGCCGCCGGGGCCGTTGGAACCGCGCCGCGAGCCGCTGCTCAGCCGCACCTGGCAGGCCAGCTTCAGCCGCAGCCACCGTTGGCAGGATTTCAGTGTCTCCACGCGCGTGGGCGTGTGGCGGCAGAACAGCACCGACAGCGTGCGTGGCAGCACCGAGCGCGACCGTGGCATCTACGTCAACCTCAGCCTGAGCCGTCGGCACCGCAGTGCTGCCGGCGATGGACAGCGCCGCTATGCCGTGGATGTGCGCCAGCCGCAGCATCAGCGCCCGGCGATCGACTACAGCGTCGGCCAGAGCCTGCGCCAGGAACTGGATACACAGTACCGCGAGCTGTCCGGCGAGCTGCGCGCCAACAACAACGAGCGCTACAGCGCTTCACTGGGCGGCCAGCTGCAGAATGGCATCGGCCACACCAGCGCCAGCCTGGCGCGCTACCAGCAGCGTGGCCGCAGCGAGACCGGCTACAGCGGCGCACACAGTTCCGGCTTCGCGCTTGGTCGTCGCGGCTTCTACTGGAGCGGTGCCAATGGCGCCGACGCCGGCCTCGCCGTGCAGGTGGCCGATACCGACGACGCCGACCTGCGCGGCGTGGCCGCCGAACTGCAGGTGGGCGGGCTGCGCAGGCAACGCCTGCAGATCGGCGAACGCCGGCTGCTGCCGCTGCCGGCCTATCAATCGCAACGTGCCGAAGTGCAGGACGCCAGCACGCTGGACAGCATTGCCGCGATCCGCGTGACCGGCGTGGGCGGTGCACGACCGATGTTCCTCACGCCCGGCAAGCTGATGCGCATGCCGGTGCCGATCGAAGTGACCTACACCTTCATCGGCCATGCCCGCGACCTGGCTGGTGCGCCGCTGGGCGGCGCCCGCATTCTCAACGCGCCGGTGCCCGGCACCAGCGCCAACGGCGGCTTCGTCGCCGATTTCCCGCGTCGCGAAACGACGCTGTACCTGCTGCAGGACGACCGCCTGCTGCACTGCCCGCTGCAGGTGCGCGAGCGCCGCCAGGTGGTGCTGCTGGTCAGTGCCGTGCATTGCGAGCCGCTGGCCGTGGCCCAGCTGCCGGCCGAGATCCGCCAGCAGGCCCGCGTGACCCGCCTGCTGCAGGAACGCGCGTTGATCGCCGCCACGCCCCGGACCGCTGCTGCAGGAGGTACGCCATGAACCGGCGTTGGATGTTCGTGTTGATGCTGGTGTGTGCGCTGGTGCTGGTGATGCCGCGGGCGTGGGCGCAGTGGCCGCCAGAAACGCATCCGGCCGACCAGAGCCGGGACATCGTGATGAGCTGGGATCGCTCGGCGGTACCCGGTGATGTGGAGTTGTGGGCGCCGCGGACGGTGTTGGGATTCAGTCACGACCTGGCGCTGAAGTATGGGCAGATCCATGTGGTTTGTGAGTCTGCTTCTGACAGTGAATTCGGTCGGTGCCCTCTTGATGGTGAACCGGGAGTGTCACTTGGCAGTAGCAATGTCGATCTGCTGTTCGTGGAGCAGAGGACTGGCCTACGTAGCGAACTTCGGGCGCAGGGATATTTACAGAGAGTCATGTCGGATTGGGTTTGCGCTATCGACTACTGGGACACGCTCAGAAGGCAGTTGAATGCGTCGTTCTGGTACATATGCAGTTCCGGACAGCCAGTTGGTACAGGCGTATATCTGGAAATCCCAGCGACCGAGCTCTCCAGACTCGTCGCAGGCCACTGGAAGGCCACGATGCGCCTGAACATCAAGGCCGATCCCGCCGCAGCACCCGTCGCCACAGCCACCTTCAACTTCGATTTCACCGTCACCGACTACGACGCGATCTCGATCTACTTCCCGACCTTCGACACCGTCGCGCCGCTGGTCAATCTTGATCTGCGCTATGACCCCATCCAGAAGGTCGTGGGTGGCAGGAAGCAACTGGACATGTGCCTGTACGACGGCCTGGGTTCGCAGAGCGAGTACCTCGACGTCACGGTTCGCGACAGCGGTCCACGCCCACCTGCGGGATCGGACTTTTCGCTCTGGCACCGCGATGGCGGCAGCGATGCCAGCCAGCGCCTGGACTACCGGGTCCACCTGGACTACGGCGGCCACCGCCTGGCGATGAAGCACAACGTCAAGCAGCAGCTGCGCGGCATCGACAGCGCACAGCTGCGGCTGGTGATGCTGCCGGGCATCAGCCAGCCGGTGTACTGCGTGCCGACGCCGCTGACCCTGGAAACACCGCCCACCCCGATCGCCAGCCAGCGCCCCGGCCTGTACGAGGGCGAGCTGACCGTGGTGCTCGATGTCCCCACTGCCAAACCCTGATCCCGAGGAGCCTGCCATGAAGAAGCTGCTGTTCTGCCTGCTGCCGGTGAGCGCCCTGCTTGCCGTGCCGGCACACGCCAACCTTTCCATTCACCCGATGCGCGCAGCGGTGGATGCCAAGCGCGGCACCCAGATCCGCGTGTACTCGCAGTCGACCATTCCGCAGTACGTGCAGACCCGCCTGCGGCGCATCGTCAATCCCGCCACGCCTGCCGAAGAAGAACAGGAGATGGAGGCCTCGGATGCGGCGATTGCCATCACCCCCGGCAAGTTCGCACTTTCCGGCGGCGGCAACCGCCTGATCCGGGTGATTCCGCTGCAGCAGGTCCAGAAGGAAACGGCCTACCGTCTCTATTTCGAAGGTGTGCGCGGGCCGGATGACGCTCCCCTCGAAGACGGCGAGGGCGCACAGGCAAACATCGGCGTCAGCCTGGTCTGGGGGGCGCTGGTCAACGTCACCCCCGCCGACGGTGTGGTGGACCTGCGCCTCCAGGACAACACGCTGCACAACACCGGCACGCTGCGCGTGGGAATCATCGGTGCCGAGCAGTGCACCGCTGCAGGCGCCTGCACGCCACACCCCGTATCGCACAGCCTCTACCCAGATGCCGCACTGACCTTGCCGTTCCAGCTTCAGCCGGGCAACTCGCTGCAGCTGCGCTACCGGCTCACCCGCGATGGCTATCGCGAACACGTGCGGACGATCGCGCCGACAACGACCTGAGCCCGCACTTTGCCCGCCCCGTGCCCGGCACGGGGCTCACTTTCCTTGTCCTGTTAAGGAGAAACACATGAATCGAATCTATCGTCGTATCTGGAATCACGCCAAAGGCTGCTGGGAGGTGGCCAGCGAGCTGACCAGGCCCTGTGGCAGGAAATCGAGCCGCATAACCGGCGCCGGTGGACTGCTGATGGTCACGCTGATGTTGGCGGGCGGAGAGGTGCACGCCAAGACCCGTTACTACATTGGGTGCGATCCCTTCAATCTGGGAAATGGCGAGTTTGTCTCCTGTTCCCCCATCACAGGTCGCTATGACGACACCATGTTTGTCGGCTATGCACTGACCAACGGCCTGAACTCGCTTGGCTATGGTGCAGGCGTGAACATGAAAGGCGACAACACCACCGCATTTGGCATCGGTGCCCGGATAGACGGGCAGAACAGCGCCGCGTTTGGTTTCAAGGCGAGGACCAGTGGCGTCGATAGTGTTGCCTTTGGGTACAACGCCAGTGCCAATGGCGGCCACGCACTGGCAATGGGTGCGAACGCATACACCGGAGCACTTGGGGCTACGGCCGTGGGCAACGATGCTGCGGCCACCCGGCAGAATGCGGTGGCCCTTGGCAGCGGCTCCAGCGCGGAGAAGGAGAATGCAGTGGCGCTGGGTGCCAACGCGTGGTCCAACGGTGTGGATGGAGTGGCGCTGGGAAGCAGGGCACAGGTTGAGACCGGTGCTGGCACGGGTGGCGTCGCCATCGGTGGCGGTGCCCGTGCGGGAAGCCTGGGCTACACCGGTGCCATCGCCATCGGCGGTGAGAGCCGTGCCCTTACGGACGGCGTTGCGCTGGGCTATGCGGCGTCTGCCTCCGCACAGGGCGCCGTAGCCCTGGGCGTCCGCTCGGTGGCCACGGAAGCCAATACGGTGTCGGTAGGCAGCGCCTCGGTGCGCCGTCGCATCGTGAACGTGGCGGACGCCCGCATTACGGCCTCCAGCACCGATGCGGTCACCGGCAAGCAGCTGCATGCCATGAACGAGCGGGTTGACGGCATGATCAAGCAGGATTCCGCAGGCGGCATCGTACGCATCGCCAACAGCAACACCGGCACGGAAGTCAGCATGCGCAATGCGGTGCTGGCGACGCGCAAGGTGAGTGGCGTGTCTGACGGCGCGCTGACGACGACCAGCACCGACGCTGTGAATGGACGCCAGCTCAACACGACCAATGGCAATGTCACCAAGGCGCAGACCGCTGCGGATGCGGCCAAGGCTGATGCCAGCAAGGCGCTGGCCCAGGTCACCACGGTGACCGGCCTGATCGGCCAGACTTCGTCCACCAGCAGTGTCCGCTTGGGCGAGAAGAACAGCGGTACCTCGCTGGATGTCCGCAACAGTGCCAATGCCAACCGCAAGGTGACCGGTGTGGCCGATGCCACGCTGAGCACCTCCAGCACGGAAGCAGTGACCGGCAGGCAGTTGAACACGACCAATGAGAATGTTGCCAAGGCACAGACCGCTGCGGGAGAGGCCAAAGCTGATGCGAGCAAGGCGCTGACTCAGGTGGTGACGCTGGGCGGCCTGGTGGGGCAGGTGTCGGCAACCGGCAATGTCCGCCTGGGTGAGAAGAACAGCGGAACGGTGCTGGATGTGCGCAATAGCGCCAATGCGAACCGGAAACTGACCGGCGTGGCCGAAGGCGTGGTCAGCGACAGCAGCTTTGAGGCCGTCAACGGCAGGCAGCTCAATGCCACCAATGACAAGGTGGCGGCGGTGGAGAGTGTTGCCAGAACTGCGGGCACAGAGGCGGCGGCGGCAAAGACGGATGCAGCCAAGGCGTTGGTCGAGACCGCAGCGCTTGGCGGGCTGGTGGCACAAGTGTCTACGACTGGCAATGTGCGTCTGGGTGAGAAGAACGGCGGTACGACGTTGGACGTGCGCAACAGCGCCAATGCCAACCGGAGGATCAGTGGTGTGGCGGATGGATTGTTGAACGCCAGCAGCGCTGAAGCAGTGTCTGGGAAACAGCTCTACTCAACCAATTCACGGGTATCAGCTCTAGAGGACGTAAGTCAGTTCGTGAGCATCGGTGCGGCTCCTGCCAGCGAACCTGCTGAGGCAGGACCAGTGGGTGTCGCTATAGGTAATTCGGCTAAGACAGGCAGCGAGGGTGGGACTGCAGTGGGAACACACTCGAAGTCACTGGGTAGAAATTCGGTGGCCGTTGGACGTGCTTCAACGGTACATGAAGGTTCCGACAATGGCTTTGCCCTTGGGGCGGGCGCTGAGGTTGGTATTTCGGAGGGTGGTGCAAGGGGGGGAGTTGCGATTGGCGCTGGAGCGAAGGTTGGGAAAGGGGCGGATGGATCACTGGCGATCGGTGAAGGCTCGCAAGCGAATGAGGCTGGCGTTGCATCATTTGGAAGCGCAACTGCTTATCGCCGCTTAGTAAACGTTGCTCGAGGTGCTGCCGACCACAATGCCACTACCGTCTCCCAGCTCAAAGACTCCCTCGCTACCCTTGGCGGCGGAGCAGGCATGGACGCCAGCGGAAATATCATCGCCCCAACCTACTCGGTGCAGGCCGGAACGCAGAACTCGGTCGAAGACGCATTGATGGCGCTTGATGGCGCCGTCATCACTGCAGGTCGTCGAGCGGGCAAGGTGGAAGATCAGCTCAGCTCGATCTTCCAGGATTCACCGTCGGCCCGTGCCGATGGCATGAACCAGATCGCGCTCAGTGGCGCGAACGGCATGGTGCTGACCAACTTGGCTGACGGACGAGTGGCTCCAGGAAGCCGTGATGCGGTGACTGGTAGTCAGTTGTACGCCGCAGAGCAGAAGATCTCGCAGAATCGGAATGATCTGGAGGCGATGCGTAAGGGGCGGGAGATGGGGCAGGAGGCGATCCGTGGATTGGACGCGAGCGTCATCGACTACGGCGGTGCGCGTTTGACTGGTGTGTCCGATGGTTCAGTCTCTGCGGATAGTCACGACGTGGTCACCGGTCGCCAGTTGTTTGGCATCAGTGATCGGGTATCTAAGATCGAGCATCAGGGCCGCTTCCTCAAAATTGATACGGATCAGCTGAGCGAAGATGCCTTCGCAGGATTCTTGGGTGTTGCAATCGGTGACTCGGCTCGTACGCAGGGCGAGGGGGGGACGGCTGTCGGTTCGTTTGCCTCTTCGCTGGGCGTAAATTCTGTCGCTATAGGCCGTGGATCTTCCGTGTCAGCGAACTCCTTGAATGGCTTCGCGGTGGGGGCTGGTGCACATGTCGCATCGACGAACGGAGTTTCAATTGGTGCAAGTTCAAGAGTCCACGCGGGCGCAGAGGGATCATTGGCGCTGGGCGTAGGCTCTGAAGCTACTGAGGCAGGAACCGCATCCTTTGGGAGTGCAGGAACTGAGCGCCGCCTCGTAAACATCGCCAACGGCACCGCCAACCACAACGCCGCCACCGTCGGCCAGCTGCGCGGTGCGCTGTCCGCGCTCGGCGGTGAAGTCGATGCCAACGGCAACATCGTCGGCCCCAGCTTCACCGTGCAGGGCCAGTCCCAGTCCACGCTCAATGGTGCATTGGAAGCGCTCGACGGCGCGGTGGTCAGCAACCGCTCGCGGGTGAACCAGGTCGAGTCGCAGCTGCGCAGCGTGTTCCAGGACACCCCCTCGGTCCGCGCCGACGGTCTCAACCAGCTCACCCTCGCCGGGACCCACGGCATGGTCATCTCCAACGTGGCCAATGGCCTGATCGCGGCCGGCAGCCGCGATGCGGTCAATGGTGGCCAGCTGTATTCGATGCAGCAGCAGCTCAACGGTCGTATCGATGGCCTGGAGGAGCGCATCGATGCGCCGCAGCCGCGGGCAATGGCCGTCGCGTCGGTGCCCGAACCGGAAGCGCCGGTGCCGCTGGCCGATGGCGGCCAGCAGGTGGCGTCGGTCGGCGAGGGTGAGAAGCCCGCGCCTCAGCCGAAGACGAAGAAGGATGAGACGCCCAAGCCGCAGGTCGATACTGCTGAGCTGGAGAAGATGCTGGCCCGCGCCAACGAGTACACCGATGGCGCGATCAGCAATTTCGAACGCCGCCTGGACAAGATGGACAAGCGCTTCAAGCGCATGGCGGCGATGAGCAGCGCGCAGACCGCGATGGCGATGAACACCGCCGGCCTGGCCACCTACAACCGCCTGGGTGCGGGCGTGGGCTACAGCGACGGTGAGTCGGCGATGGCGGTGGGCTACCAGCGTGTGCTCAACGAGAAGGGCTCGGCCACCTTCAGCCTCAATGGCGCGTTCACCAACAGCGGCGAACGCAGCATGGGCGTCGGCGTGGGCATCGGCTGGTAAGCCATGCGGCCCCGGCGTGGTGCGCGTAATGAACCCCGCCGCGCCGGGGTCCTTGCCGAGGAGATGGCAATGTACAGATGGGTACGCGGAATTATCAGCTATCGCACGTTCTATATCTGGCGGGCGCGCTTTCGCTACTACACCCGGAACCTGGACCTGTGGACGCTGATGAGCGGGCTGTGCATCGCCGGTCTGCTGCTGGTGCTGTGGTACCTGTGGCAGATGCTGGGCGTGCCGCCGCCGCGCGTGCACCCTCAGGCAGCGGCGCTGCGCATCGACGGCGTCACCAGCGAGGCGATCCATCGCATCGTGCTGGTGCGCCACGCGGGCAGCACGCCGGGGGCCCCGTTCACTACGCCGGAAGAGGTGCGGGCAAGCACGTTGCGCACGATGCGGGTACGCCAGGTGATGGACAGCGAAGTGGTGTGGCGGCTGAAAGCCGACATGCTGGCGGATATTGCTGACTACATCACCGCCACGGGCGGGTGCTTCCCGTACAACTGCCGGCGGGTCCTCGATCGATTGGACTACGTGCGCCAGGCGGGGGTTGAGAACGCGCAGATCAACGCGGCGCTGTCGACAGTCCTGGAGGTGCCGCTGGACCAGATGCCGCCGTTGGAGGCAGACGAGCATGAGCGTGTGAAGAGCGGGTGGTCGGATGGATTCGACGACATCTACTACCAGTCCTGGTTGCTGCGGGATCTGCAGGTCATGCACGCGCAGATGATGCGGGAGTATCCGCAACGAGCCCCCGCACCGTGGTTGCCGCGGTTGTTCAGCGACCCGCTGCGCGATACCCGTTTTGTCTGGTAGCGGGAGTATGATGGGCATCATCTGCCAGGGCAGGTAACACCGCTTTTGTAGAGGCGAGCTTGCTCGACTGCTCTCCGCTCAGCCATCGCAATGCCCGAAGCACAGTGCGGACCAACGGTCCGCACCCACCCAAGGCAGGTACCGCTGCGCTCGCCGGCCATGGGCCGGCGCTACCGTCACCCGCCGATATACGCGGTGATTTCCGCTTCGGCCAGCAGCTGCCGTAACTGCGTCACCGACGCGCGTCGCATCGGCTTCTCATCCACCGGCGACAGCGGTGCCTGGCGCAGGGCATCGTAGGGCAGCACGGCCAGGTCGAAGGTCAGTTCCTCGGCACTGAACACCCACACCGGCACATCCAGGCTGCGCTCGCGATCCATGCGCAGGCGACGCGTCCGCGATTCGGCGGGAATGCCGTGTTCGTCCAGGAAGCGGTGCACGGCTTCCGGGTCGTCGCTGTGCAGGTGCAGTTGCACGGGGCTGTTGGCGTCGGCGGTGCCCTCCAGCACCGGGCCGGCCAGGCGCGGAGCGAAGCCGTGCAGGAACTCCAGCGCACGCATGGCGGCCTCGCGGCGGCGCTGCAGTTCGTTGCCGTGTTGGGGTCCGGAGAACAGCCGCTGGTACTCGCGTAGGGCGTCTTCGATCTCGGTGTTGCGGGGCAGGGAGGCATCGTCGTGGATGCCGAGCCGGCTGGCGGCCTTCAACTTGGCCTGGTGGTAGTCGCGGATGCCGCCTTCGGCCATCAGGCGGGCGGCTTCGTGGGCGAGGCGGTGGCGCCGCTCGCGGGTCTGGCTGGCAGCATGCTGACGGGCGCGATGCATGCGATGACTCCCTGTTGCGACCTGGCTACAGATTAGCGCACGGATGTGACATCTGCGTGGGTATGGCGCGGAGATGCCAACCAACGGTTGGCACCCACCGACGCTTTGGTAGGTGCCGACCTTGGTCGGCACGAGGCGCCAACCAAGGTTGGCCTCTACCAGGGCCGCATCGGTGCCAACCCACGGTTGGCACCCACCGGACCGTTCCTCAGAAGATATCGAACGCGGCGGCGTCGGCCTGTGGCGTATTGAGGTTCAGGTCGTAGTCGGTCAGGCGGTCCATGTCTTCCACCTTCACCCATTCGGTCGCGCCGTTGAGCGTGGCCTGGACCATGCCGCTGGGCGGTTCGTTCTGCGCGACCGGGGTGTCCTTCAGCGCGGTGCGCATGTAGTCGATCCAGATCGGCAGGGCGGCCTTGCCACCGTATTCGCGGTAACCCAGCGAGCGGAAGTCGTCGCGGCCCACCCACACGGTGGTCACGTACGGGCCACCGAAGCCGGAGAACCAGGCGTCGCGGTGGTCGTTGGTGGAGCCGGTCTTGCCGCCCACGTCCTCGCGTCCGAGCACCTTGGCCTGCACGCCGGTACCGCGCTGGACGACGTCGCGCATCATCGATACCAGCTGGTAGGCGGTGCGGGCGTCGATCGCACGCGGAGCGGTGCGGGCATCGGGGTTGACCGGCGCGGCCGGGGTCTCGGCCTTGGCTTCGGCCTTGGCCGCAGCAGCCGGGTCCACCTTCGGGGCCGGGGCGCCGAAGTTGAAGCCGTCCACCACCTGGCTGACCGGCTGGTCGCTGCTGCCGGCGCAGTCGCGGCAGGCCATCGCCGGGTTTTCCTTGAACACCAGGTTGCCGTCGCGGTCGTTCACCTGGTCGATCAGCCAGGTATCCACGCGCGAGCCGCCGTTGGCGAACACCGCGTAGCCACGGGCCACCGACAGCGGGGTGAGCGAGGCGGTACCCAGCGACATCGACAGGTTCGGCGGCAGTTCCGATTCGGCGAAACCAAATTCGCTGATGTACTTGCGCGCGTAGTCCACGCCCATGCCATCGAGCAGGCGCACCGAGACCAGGTTGCGCGACTGCACCAGCGCTTCGCGCAGGCGCATCGGGCCGCGGAAACCGCCGCCGTCGTTCTGCGGGGCCCAGGTCTTGCCGCGGCGGTCGCGGAACACGACCGGGGCGTCGAGCACGATCGAGGCCGGGTTGTAGCCCTTGTCGAAGGCCGCGGCGTAGATGAAGGGCTTGAAGCTCGAACCCGGCTGGCGGCGGGCCTGGGTGGCACGGTTGAACTTGTTGCCGGAGAAGCTGAAACCGCCAACCAGCGCCTTCAGCGCGCCGCTGTGGGCATCCAGCGAGACCAGCGCGGACTGGCCGCGCGGGATCTGGTCCAGCAGCCACTCACCTTCCTTGGCACCAGCGCGCACGCGCACGATGTCACCGCGCTGCACCAGCTTGCCCGGGGTCTTGTTGGTCCACTTGGCGGCACCGGCCGGCAGCACGATCTCGCTGCGGTTGGCCAGCACCACGGTGGCGCTGCCATCGGCGCCGGTGCTGGCGACGATGGCCGGCAGCAGGCCGGCCTGGCCGTACATGCCGCGCAGGTGCTCGGCCAGGGCAGCGGCGTCTTCGCCGGCACCCACCTGCACCTGCTTCTCCACGCCGTGCCAGCCGTGGCGGTGGTCGTACAGCAGCAGGCCGTCGCGCACCGACTGGTTGGCGGCGGTCTGCAGGGTGGAGTCGATGGTGGTGGTGACGTGGTAACCCTTGTTGACCACATCACCGCCGAAGCGGGCGATCATTTCCTGGCGTACCAGCTCCGCCACGTACGGGGCATCGACCTGCACCGGCGGCTCATGCGCGGTGGCATGCATCGGCACGGCCTTGGCCGCGTCGGCCTCGGCCTGGCTGACGAACTTCAGGTCGGCCATGCGCTGCAGCACATAGTTGTCACGGCGCTGGCGGGCGCGCTCCGGGTTGGAGATCGGGTTGCCCGAGGACGGGAACTTGGGGATGCCGGCCAGCGAGGCCATCTCGTCCAGGTCCAGCTCGTTCAGCTTCTTGCCGTAGTAGAACTCGGCCGCGGCGGCCACGCCGTAGGCGCGGTTGCCGAAGAAGCTCTTGTTCAGGTACAGCTCGAAGATCTCATCCTTGCTCAGCTCGGACTCGATCTTCCGCGCCAGCAGGATCTCGGCCAGCTTGCGGGTGTAGCTGTACTCGGAGCTGAGGAAGAACTGGCGGGCCACCTGCTGGGTGATGGTGGAACCACCCGGCACGCGCTTGTCGTTGGTGGTGGCCAGCAGCCACACCGCACGGCCGATGCCCATGTAGTCCACGCCGCCATGCTCGTAGAAGCGGGCGTCCTCGGTGGCCAGGAAGGCCTGCTTCAGGCGCTCGGGCACGTCCTTCATGGTGATCGGGGTGCGCCGGGTCTCGCCGAACACCGCCATCAGCTTGCCGTCGGCAGCATAGACGTACATCGGCTCCTGCATTTCCACGTCGCGCAGGGTCTGCACGTCGGGAAGCTTGGAGGACACAGCGTAGTACAGACCGCCCACGGCGGCCGCGCCGATCAGCGCCAGGACCAGGACAATCAGGAAGATCCAGCGCAGCCAGCGGCGGAGTCGAGTCATCGGGTTCAGATTCCGATTGCGAATTTCGTGGTCGCAGAGTATAGATTACGCAAGGTGGCGGCTGGGGTCGGCACCGGGGAGCGCAAGGGGAACAGTCAGGGGCTGCATCGTGAATCCGTGAGGAACTTCACAGCAGGGCCGTTGCCATTTGCTAAGAATACGTTATTAATGCTCGGGCGCAGGTCTTGCGTCCAAGTGCCCGTCGGCAGGGGAGAAACCGTGGGGCTCATCCCAAAAAGTCAGTCGCCGCTTGTAGGCGTCGACATCAGTTCGACTGCGGTAAAGCTTTTGCAGCTGTCCCGCAGCGGCAATCGTTTCCGTGTGGAACATTACGCTGTGGAACCTCTTCCGCCGAATGCGGTGGTAGAGAAGAACATCGTGGAAGTGGAGGCCGTGGGTGAGGCCATCCGCCGTGCGATGAACCGTTCAGGCAGCAAGGCCAAGCTGGCCGCTGCCGCCGTCGCCGGGTCGGCGGTGATCACCAAGGTGATCCCGATGCCGGCCGAGCTCGACGAGAACGACATGGAAGCCCAGATCGAGCTGGAAGCGGTCAACTACATTCCGTACCCGATCGAGGAAGTGAACCTGGACTTCGAGGTGATCGGGGCGATCCCGAACAACCCGGAGATGGTCCAGGTGCTGCTGGCCGCGTCGCGTTCGGAGAACGTGGAACTGCGCCAGTCGGCCCTGGAACTGGGTGGCCTGCAGGCCAAGGTGATGGACGTGGAGGCCTTCGCGGTCGAGAACGCCTACGCACTGGTCGCCAGCGAGCTGCCGGTGTCCATCGACGGCGTGGTCGCGCTGGTCGATATCGGCGCCACCATGACCACCCTCAACGTCCTGCGCGGCGGCCGCAGCCTGTACAGCCGCGAACAGGTGTTCGGTGGCAAGCAGCTGACCGACGAGATCATGCGCCGTTACGGCCTGAGCTACGAGGAGGCCGGCCTGGCCAAGCGTCAGGGCGGGCTGCCGGAAAGCTACGAGATGGAAGTGCTGGAGCCGTTCAAGGAAGCCACGGTCCAGCAGATCAGCCGCCTGCTGCAGTTCTTCTATGCAGGCAGTGAGTTCAACCGCGTTGATCACATCGTGCTGGCCGGCGGCTGCGCCGTGCTGGGCGGGCTGCCGGAAATGGTCGAGGAACAGCTGGGCGTGCCGACCGTGGTCGCCAACCCGCTGGCACAGATGACCCTGGGCCCGAAGGTGAACGCACATGCGCTGGCCCAGGATGCCCCCGCGCTGATGATCGCCACCGGTCTGGCGCTGAGGAGCTTCGACTGATGGCACGCATCAATCTATTGCCCTGGCGCGCCGAGCGGCGCAAGCAACGCCAGCGCGAGTTCTACGCAATGCTGGGCATGGCCGCAATCGGTGGCCTGCTGCTGTCGCTGCTGATCTGGTTCTATTACGACCGGCAGGTGAGCGGCCAGATGGACCGCAATGCCTATCTGGAAGCCGAGATCGAGAAGGTCAAGGAACAGAACAAGGAGATCGATCGCCTCGATGCGCAGAAGGACCGCCTGCTGGCCCGCAAGAAGGTGATCGAGGAACTGCAGGCCAAGCGCTCGCAGATGGTCCACCTGTTCGACGCGTTGGTGCGCACGATTCCCGACGGCGTGGTGCTGACCGCCCTGCAGCAGGAGGGGGACATGCTCACCCTCGAGGGACGCACCCAGTCCAATGCCCGCGTGTCGGCTTACATGCGCAACCTGGAAACCTCCGGCTGGATGACCAACCCGGAGCTGTCGATCATCCAGGCCAGCGCCGGAGACAAGAGTGCAGCCGGCCCGGTATCGGACATCAAGGCACTGCCGTACATGTTCAAGGTCACGGTGAAGCTGCCTGCGCAGAGTGAAGAGACCGGCACCCCCGGTTTGAACGCCGATGGCAGCGTGGCGACCACGCCGGCTGCGACGCCTGCCGTGGCGCCGCTTGCCGCCGGCCCCGATGCCGCGGCCCCGGCTGCTGCAACAGCACCGGCCCCGGCCCAACCGGCGGCGGCCCCGGCAGCAGCGCCCGCCAGCGCTCCGGCTACTGCGCCGGCGCCTGCACCTGCACCGGCCAAGCCGAACCAGCCCGCCGCACCGGCACCGGCCGCCAGGCCTGAGGGCAGCCGCCTGGCGCAGCCGCCGCAGGCCTCTTACGCCCCGCTGCAGGGGGGTCGCGCATGAGCCAGAAAATCGATCTGAAGAACCTGGATTTCAACGACATCGGCAACTGGCCGCAGAAGGCCAAGATCGTTTTCTGTACGTTGCTGGCCCTGGTCATCATGTTCGTTGCATGGATGCTGCTGATCAGCGGCAAGCGCGATGAACTGGCCAGCCTGGAATCGAAGGAAAGCGATCTGCGTACCGAGTTCTCCAAGCAGCAGGAACGCGCGGTGAACCTGGGGCCGCTGAAGCAGCAGCTGGCGCAGATGGAGCAGGTCCTGCAGCAGATGCTGCGGCAGCTGCCCAGCAAGACCGAAATGCCGGACCTGATCATCGACATTTCGCAGACCGCGCTGTCCAGCGGCCTGACCAGCCAGCTGTTCGAACCGGAACAGGAGCAGGTCAAGGAGTTCTACGCCGAGAAGCCGATCAAGCTGAAGATGGTGGGCAGCTACCACCAGTTCGGTGCGTTCGTCAGTGGCGTGGCCTCGCTGCCGCGCGTGGTGATCCTGACCATGCACGACATCAACCTGAAGCCGGCGGACAAGGCTGGCGGTGGTTCGCGTGCCGGTGCGCTGGAATTGTCCGGCACGGTCAAGACCTACCGGTATCTCGACGAAACCGAGGTGCAGGAACAGCAGAAGGCTGAAGCCGGCAAGGAGGGCAGCAAGTGATCCGTTCCTTCTTTGCACGCTGCGGGATGGCCGCTGCCGTGTTGCTGCTGGCCGCCTGCGGCCGTGGCGTGACCAGCACGCCGGGCGATGCGCCGAATCTCGAGAAGTGGGTGGAAGGCGAACGTGCCCGGCCGGCGCAGCCGCTGGAACCGTTGCCTGTGATGCAGCAGTTCGAGACCTTCGAATACTCCGCGCAGGGCCTGCGTGATCCGTTCACCGATGCCTGGACCAATCCGCAGGGGAATGGCGGATTGCGGCCGGATCCGAACCGGCGCAAGGAGCCTCTGGAGGGCTTCCCGCTGGACGCACTGGACATGGTCGGTACCATCGGCACCGGCGGCGGCACCGTCGCACTGGTGATGGGACCGGACAAGGTGACCTACCGGGTGCGCCCGGGCGGTTACCTGGGGCAGAGCGACGGGCGGGTCACTGCGGTCTTCGAAGACCGTGTGGAGCTGATCGAACTGGTGCCGGATGGCGCGGGTGGCTGGCTGGAACGGCCGGCAACGCTCTCGCTTGAAGATCAATGATCGTTTACTGGGGATAGCACGATGACCTTTCACCAAGCCAAGGGGCTGCGTCCCAACCGGCGCTCTACCTTGAACCGTGTCAGCGCGTTGGGAGTCGCGCTGATGCTGGCCTGCGCTCCGGCGCTGGCCGCCGCACCGGCGGAGAAGCCGGTGGGCACCACCGTCGCACCGGCCGCGGCACCGGCCGGCCTGTCGGTGGCCAAGATCGATTTCAAGCGCGGCGATGATGGCGCGGGCCGCCTGATCGTGCAGTTTGACGGCCAGGGCGCGATCCCGGACCTGCGCACGCAGGGCAACAGCGTGGTGGTCGACGTGGGCAATGCCCGCCTGCCGGCCAACCTGCAGAAGCCGTTGAACGTCGTCGACTTCGCCACGCCGGTGCAGCGCATCGACGCCAAGCCGTCCGGCGCCGGCACCCAGCTGGTGCTGAGCACCGGCGGTGCGGTGGAGTCACTGGCCTACCAGAGCGGCAACGAATACGTGGTGGAGATCAGCGCGCGGCAGGCTCCGGCCGCCGTCGGTGCAGTGACCGCCGGCAGCGTCACCCAGGCCGCAAAGGCCGTCGGCCAGCGTGGCTTCACCGGCAAGCCGGTGACCTTCAATTTCCAGGACGTGCCAGTGCGCACCGTGCTGCAGTTGATCGCCGAAGAGTCCAACCTCAACGTGGTGGCCTCCGACTCGGTGCAGGGCAATGTGACCCTGCGCCTGGTCAACGTGCCGTGGGACCAGGCACTG
Source organism: Stenotrophomonas sp. YJH_SMC_133 (assembly GCF_059370655.1). NCBI lineage: Bacteria > Pseudomonadati > Pseudomonadota > Gammaproteobacteria > Lysobacterales > Lysobacteraceae > Stenotrophomonas > Stenotrophomonas sp. YJH_SMC_133. The sequence goes on from NZ_JCAFTW010000008.1 coordinate 132,092, forward strand.
GACATCGTGCTGCGTGCCAAGGGCCTGGACAAGCGACGCGATGGCAGCGTGATCTGGGTCGGCCCGCAGGCCGAGCTGGCCAAGTTCGAGCAGGAGAAGGAAGACGCGCGCATCGCCATCGAGAACCGCGAAGACCTGGTGACCGATTACGTCCAGATCAACTACCACAGCGCCACCCAGATCTTCAAAGCCCTGACCGAAGCCAAGGGCATCGGCGGTGGTGGCGGTGGTGGCGCAGGTGGCGGTGGTGGTGGGTCGTCGCAGGAGGAGAGTGGCTTCCTGTCCGGCCGTGGCCGCATCGTTGCCGACGAGCGCACCAACACGCTGATGATCAGCGACATTCCGAAGAAGATCGCGCGCATGCGTGAGCTGATCAACGTGATCGACCGCCCGGTCGACCAGGTGCTGATCGAAAGCCGCATCGTGATCGCCACCGATACGTTCGCGCGTGAGCTGGGCGCGCGGTTCGGCATCAGTGGCAGCCGCGACAACGCCTACTTCAGCGGCAATCTGGAAGCCAACGAGGCAACCCGCAAGTCGCAGGTCGAAGCCAATGCGACCAACGCCAAGGCCTACCGCGACTGGCTGGCCGGTGGCAGTACGGGCCCGGCGCCGGTGCCGGTCGGCTCGGCAATCACCCGTGGCCTGAACTGGGCCATGCCGGCGGCGTCCACCAACCCGGCAGGCTCGCTTGCGCTGTCGATCCTCAATGCCGGCTACCTGCTGGACGTCGAGCTGTCGGCCATGCAGGAGGAGTCGCGTGGTGAAGTGATCTCCAACCCGCGCGTGGTCACCACCAACCAGCGCGAGGCCCTGATCAAGCAGGGTAAGGAAATCGGCTATGTGACCATCAGCGCCGGTGCGGGCGGTGTCGCTACGCCGAACGTGCAGTTCAAGGAAGTGGTGCTGGAACTGAAGGTCACCCCGACTATCACCAACGACAACCGCGTGTTCCTCAACATGCAGGTGAAGAAGGATGAAGTGGACCGGCTGATCCAGCTGGAAGGCTATGGCACCGTGCCGTCGATCAACCGCCGCGAAGTGAACACCGCAGTGCTGGTCGAGGACGGGCAGACCGTGGTCATCGGTGGTGTGTACGAGTTCACCGACCGCAACAGCATCAGCAAGGTTCCGTTCCTGGGCGATGTACCGTTCCTGGGCAACCTGTTCAAGAAGCGTGGCCGCAGCAAGGACAAGGCCGAGCTGCTGGTGTTCGTCACCCCGAAGGTGCTGCGCGTAGCCAGGCAGAACTGAGCCAGCGCACCCGCGACACGAAGAAGGGCCGCCATGTGCGGCCCTTCTTCGTTCATGCCGGACGTAATCCGCGGATGATCCGGTAGATCCACGCCATGCGTGGAGGAGAGGCCCGTTCAGCCGTTCTTGATGCCAATCGCAGGGCACCCTGCGATGATGTGGGGAACCCGTGCCGTCCCGCGCCGGTCAAAGGCCCCCATGAACCTGCCACCGCCGATGCCCGAAACCGTCTCGCCGCCGCCCGCGCCGGCCGCCTCCCGCCTGCATGGCGCCTTCAACCAGTTGCGCGACGCGCTGTCGGCCGAAATCGTCGGCCAGGCGGCTTTGGTCGAACGCCTGTTGATCGCATTGCTGGCCGACGGGCACCTGCTGGTGGAGGGCGCCCCGGGACTGGCCAAGACCACGGCCATCCGCGCACTGGCCTCGCGCCTGGAGGCGGATTTCGCCCGCGTGCAGTTCACCCCCGACCTGCTGCCGGCCGACCTGACCGGCACCGAGATCTGGCGCCCGCAGGAAGGGCGCTTCGAATTCGTACCTGGCCCGATCTTCCACCCGATCCTGCTGGCCGACGAGATCAACCGTGCGCCGGCCAAGGTGCAGTCGGCGCTGCTGGAGGCCATGGGCGAGCGCCAGGTCACGGTTGGCCGCCACACCTATGCGTTGCCGCCGCTGTTCCTGGTGATGGCCACGCAGAACCCGATCGAGCAGGAAGGTACCTTCCCGCTGCCGGAAGCGCAGCTGGACCGTTTCCTGATGCACGTACGCATCGGCTATCCGGACCAGGCCGCCGAATCGGAGATCCTGCGGCTCGCCCGCGAGCGTGCCCGTGGCGCCCTGGGCGAGGCGGCACCCGCACCGGAGAAGCTGCCGATGCAGGATGTGTTCGATGCCCGCCGCGAAGTGCTGGACCTGCACATGGCGCCGGCGCTGGAGCGCTACCTGGTCGAACTTGTGCTGGCCTCGCGTGATCCGTCGCGCTATGACGCCGGCCTCGGGCGCCGCATCGCCTGGGGCGCAAGCCCGCGTGGTTCCATTGCGTTGGAACGCTGCGCCCGTGCACGCGCCTGGTTGGCCGGCCGTGACTTCGTCACCCCCGACGATGTGCGTGCGGTTGCCGCCGACGTGCTGCGCCATCGCGTGCTGCCCAGCTACGAAGCCACCGCCGAAGGCTGGGATGGCGAACGCCTGGTGCAGGAGCTGCTGGCCCGGGTGCCGGCACCCTGAGCCCGCGCATGACCGATCCATCCCTGGAAGCCGCATCCACCGTCAGTGATGGCGACGGACTGCGCCCGCACCTGTCCGAACTGGTAGCCCTGCGCCGGCTGGCACAGCGGCCGCCGCCGCCACGCCGTGGCCGTGCCGGCAACGCCGGGCAGGCGCCGTCGCCGCTGCGTGGGCGTGGCATGGAGTACGCCGAGTCACGCGAGTACGTGGCCGGTGATGATGCACGGCATATCGACTGGCGCGTGACCGCGCGGACCGGCCGTGCCCATACCAAGCTTTTCCAGGCCGAACGCGAGCGGGTCAGCCTGATCGTGGCCGATACGTCGCCGGCGCTGTATTTCGGCACCCGCGTGCGATTCAAGTCGGTGCAGGCGGCACGCGCGGGCGCCGTCGCCGCGTGGTCGGCGCAGCGTCGCGGTGACCGCGTGGGTGCCCTGCGCGGCAGTGACCGCGAAGCGCCGATTGCACCTGCGGGTGGGCCGCGTGGTGTACTGCGTGTGCTCGACGCACTCACCCGCTGGTACACACAGCCACCCGCCGACGATCTCGGCCTGGAACGCGCGCTGGACCATGCCGCCCGCGTGCTGCGCCCCGGGGCGCGCATGCTGGTGCTGGCCGATCCGCAGCAGGCCGCGCGGATTCCCGTCGTGCGCTGGAGCGCGCTGGCCCAGCACCATGACCTCAGCCTGGTGCTGCTGGTCGATCCCCTCGAGCTGCAACCGCCCTCGGCGGCCCTGCAGTTCCAGACCGCGCAGCAGCGCATTGGCCTCGACCTGCGTCGCAGCGAGGTGCAGGCGCACTGGCAGGCGCACTTCGTCGAACCACTGCAGGCGCTGCGCCGCCAGCTCGGCGCACGCCGCGTTGACGTGCAGGTGTTGTCCACCGATGCGCCCAGCGACGCCTGGTTGGCACCACCGGTAACCGAGGTGCCGGCATGAGCGCCAACCTTCCGCTGCGCGATGTGCAGTTGCCGCCGGCACCGTCGTGGTGGCCGCCGGCCCCCGGCTATCTGATGGTCGGTGGCGCGGTGTTGCTGGTGATCCTGGCGCTGGCCCTGCTGTGGTGGCAGCGCCGCCGTCGTCGCCAACGCTGGTTGCAGGCGTTCGACCAGGAGCTGGCCACCACCGCCGATGCCACCGCGGAACTGGCGGCGATCGCCGGCCTGCTGCGTCGCGCCGCGCGACAGGCACAGCCCGGCAGTGAATCCCTGCGTGACGATGCCTGGTGGCAGCGCGTGGATCCGAAGGGCACGTTGCCGGATGCGCGTCGCAGCCTGCTGGCCGAAGGTGCCTATCGTCCCCGCGTGGACGCCAGCGAAGTGGCGGCCGTGCGTAGCTGGGCGCGCGAGCGCTACCTGGCGATGCTGCTGGAGCGCCGCCGATGAACCTGCTGGCGAGTTACTGGCCGTGGCCTGACCTGCAGCTGGCGTGGCCGCTGGCCCTGCTGGCGTTGCCGCTGCCACTGCTGATGCGCTGGTGGAAGCGTCGTGCCGATCCCGGCGCTGCGCTGCGCGTGCCCTATGCGGCGACGGAACTGGAAGCGCTGGCCGGTGGCGGCCGCGTTGATGTTTCGTGGCTGCGTACGCTGCTGTTGTGGCTGGGCTGGTGCGCGCTGTGCGTCGCACTGGCTCGCCCGCAACAGCTGGGCGAAGCGATCACGCCACCGCAGCAGGGCAGGCAGATGATGCTGGCCATGGACGTGTCCGGCAGCATGGGCGAGGGCGACATGGTGCTGGGGGGGCAGGCGGTGGATCGCCTCACCGCAGCCAAGGCCGTGCTGGCCGATTTCCTGGATCGTCGTGCCGGCGATCGCATCGGCCTGCTGATCTTCGGGGACCGCGCTTATACGCTCACGCCACTCACTGCGGACCTGGCCAGCGTGCGCGACCAGCTGCGCGACAGCGTGGTCGGCCTGGCCGGGCGCGAGACGGCCATCGGTGATGCCATCGGCCTGGCGGTGAAGCGCCTGCGCAGCCAGCCGGAAGGGCAACGTGTACTGATCCTGCTGACCGACGGCGTCAGCAATGCCGGCGTGCTGGAACCGCTGCGTGCGGCCGAAGTCGCGCAAGCTGAAGGGGTGCGCATCCACACCGTCGCGTTCGGTGGCGATGGCAGCATGCGCTTCCTCGGTATTCCGATTTCCGCTGACCAGGACCCGGTCGACGAGGCCACGTTGAAGAAGATTGCCAGCCTGACCGGTGGCCAGTTCTTCCGTGCACGCGATACCGCGCAGCTGGCCGGCATCTACGCCGAACTGGATCGTCTGGAGCCGATCGCTGCGAAGGGGCCGAGCCTGCGCCCGCGCGAGGAGCGCTATGCGTGGCCATTGGGCCTGGCCTTGCTGCTGGGGGCATTGGCATGGGTGTGGCCGGAGCGCCGTCGATGATCGCGTTGGCATCCCATCTTCCCGACTGGAATGCACTGCACTTCCTGCGCCCGGAATGGCTGTGGGCCTTGCTGGCCTTGCCGGTGATTCTCGCCGTGGCGCTGTACCGGCAGCGGCGCAGCGATGCGTGGCGGCAGGCGGTGGATGCGCACCTGTTGCCGCATCTGCTGGCCGCCGGTGCTCGCCGTCGCGTGCGGCTGCCATTGGCAGTGCTGCTGGGTTGGACGCTGGCAGCACTGGCGATGGCGGGGCCGAGCTGGCGGCAGCAGGCACAGCCGATGTTCCAGCCCAGCGCACCGCTGCTGATCGTGCTGGATCTGTCCAGCCGCATCACTGCCACCGACCTGCCACCGTCGCGCCTGCTGCAGGCAAGGGCCAAGGTCGGCGAGCTCCTGCGCGCACGCAAGGGTGGGCAGGTGGGGCTGGTGGTGTACGCCGAAGATGCCTACACCGTCGCGCCGCTGACCGATGACGGCAGCAACGTCGCGCTGTATCTGGATGCCTTGTCGCCGGATGTGATGCCGCGTGATGGCCAGCGTGCCGACCGTGGCATCGACTGGGCCACGCGGCTGATGCGGCAGATCGCTGCACCGCAGGGACAGATCCTGCTGGTCACCGATCAAGCCGATGGTGAAGCTGCATTGGCGGCCGCGCAGGCACGTGGTCTCGGCCTGCAGGTGTCGGTGCTGGGGCTCGGTACACCGGCGGGTGCGGCGTATCGTGACGACAGCGGACAGATCCGTCAGGCTGCGCTGGACGAAGGTCGCCTGCGTGCGGTGGCCACGGCAGGTGGCGGTCGCTATGCGCGCATCACCGCCGATGGCAGTGACCTGCGCGCACTGGGTGTGCTTGATGCACGCGAAGGTACTGCGGCGCAGCGGCCCGGCGAGGGCAGGCAATGGCGCGATGAAGGATTCTGGCTGCTGCCACCGGTGATGCTGCTGGCGCTGCTCGCCTTCAGACGCCGCGCGCTGCTGGCCGCAGTACTGGCGGTGGGCCTGCTGCCATGGATGGGGGATGTGCAGGCGCAGGCAGCTCCAGCGCCCGCTTCGCCGCCATCGCAGGGCACGCTGTGGAAGCGCGCCGACCAGTTGCAGCACCAGCGCCTGGCCGACGGCGTGCAGGCCTATCGCGCGGGCGACTTCGCCACTGCGCGCAAGCAGTTCGAGGGCATCGACAGTGATGCGGGCTGGTACAACCTGGCCAACACGCTGGCGCGCCAGGGCAGCTACGACGAAGCCATCGCCGCCTACGACCGCGCGCTGGCGCTGCATCCCGGCATGGCCGATGCGGTCGCCAACCGTGCCGTGGTTGATGCCGCACGCAAGCGCAAGCAGTCGGGGGGGCAGGGCCAGGACCAGCAGAAACCGCAGCAGAACGGGCAGCAGAAGCAGCAGAACAATTCACAGGGCCAGCGGAACCCGCAGGGCCAGCAACCGCAGCAGGGCCAGAAGGATCCAGGACAGGGTCAGCCACCATCTCAGCAGGGCCAGCAGGGGCAGCCCAAGGCGGGTGACGACGACGCGCAGTCGGCGCCTCAGCCCGGCGAGCGTGGCCGAGATGGACAGCAGGCGCCACCACAGGTGGAGGATGCCAAGGCGCAGGCCCAGGCTGATGAGCAGCAGCGCCAGCGCATGCAGCAGGCGATGCAGCAGGCACGTGAGGGCAAGGGCGGACAGGATGGCAAACCCGTGCCAGGCAGTGACGGCACTACTCCGCGCCAACGCGAGGAGCAACAGGCGGTGGAGGCGTGGATGCGGCGCGTGCCGGATGATCCGGGCGCATTGCTGCGGGCCAAGTTCCAGCTGGAAAATGAACGCAGGAAGAGGGAAGGGCGATGACGCGGGCGATCAACATGCACGGGCACTGGCCCCGACAGGTACTGGCGGCGCTGCTGCTGTGGCTGCCGCTGCTGGCCTGGGCGCAGCCGCGCGCGTGGCTGGACCGCGACCGCATCGCGATGGGCGACACGGTCACGCTCAATGTCGAGAGCGACCAGGGTGCCCCTGACTTCACACCGTTGCGTACCGACTTCGACCTCAGCGGGCAGACCAGCAGCCGCCAGGTGGAGTGGAGCAACGGCAGCATGCAGCAGCGCAACCTGTATGGCGTAGCGCTGACGCCACGGCGTAGTGGTGCACTGGTGGTGCCGGGCCTGCAGGTGGGCAGCGTCCGTACCGCGCCGCTGACCCTGCAGGTGGATGCCGCTGCCGTGGCCGGCCCCGACAGCAATGCGGCGGCATTCATCGAAACCGTTGTCGATGACGAAACGCCGTATGTGCAGCAGAGCGTAGGCGTGGTGGTGAGGCTGTTCTTCGCCTCTCAGCTGGCCTCTGGCGAACTGGTGCTGGATACACCGGCAGGTGCGTCGCTGCAGCGGGTAGGCGATGACCGCACCGATGTGCGGCAGGTCAACGGCCGCCGCTACAACGTGGTCGAGCGCCGCTTCCTGCTGATCCCCGAGCGCAGCGGTGCACTTCGGCTGGCCGGTGCGCGTTTCAGTGGGCGCAGTGCCGGTGGCTTCTTCGACGACTTCTTCGGCGGCGGCGACGGCCGCATGAATGCCACCGGCGCCGATCGCACGCTGCAGGTACAGACGCAACCGGCACAGGCGCCGCAGCCATGGCTTCCGCTGCAGAGCCTCCAGCTGCGCTACACCAGTGCGCCGACCAGCGCCCGTACCGGTGAGGCCGCCACTGTGGTGGTCGAGGCGATTGCCGAAGGGGCAACCCGTGCACAGTTCACCGACCTGCCGGTGCCGGATCTGGGCACCCATGCGCAGGTATTCGCCGAACCTGCGCAGTACGAAGAATCGTTCAATGGCAGCACGCCGCGGCTGAAGATCACCCGCCGCTATTCGATCGTGCCGCGCCAGCCAGGCTCGCTGGTGGTGCCGGGGCCGCGCCTGCCGTGGTGGGATGTGCGCGCAGGCAAGGCGCAGGAAGCGAAGCTGCCGGACCTGACACTGGCTGTCGCAGCCGGCAGTGGCGGTGGCAGTGCTTCACCTGCGCCGCTGCCGCCGATCGACACCGATGCTGCGCTGCCGGGTGGCGATGGCCAGGACAGCCGCATCGCCGCGTCCGATCCGCGCGCCAGCGGCCTGGCCGAACGCCCGTGGCCGTGGATGGGCGCGGCCATCGGACTGGCGCTGCTGTGGCTGCTGACCCTGTTGTGGGGCTGGCAGCGAGGCCGCCGACCGCGTGCGGCGACGCCTGCAGCCGGCAAGCCCTCTGTGCCGACTGTGACGCGCGGACGTGCCGGCCTGACCGAACTGCGCCGCACGCTGGATGGCGAAGGCTTCGATCAGGTGGAAGCGCAGCTGTGCGCGATGGCCGGGGTTGAGCGCATCGAGCAGGTCATCGCGCGGTTGGATGACCCTGGCCAGCGCCAGGTGCTGCAGGACCTGCAGCAGGCACGCTGGGGCGGGCAGGGCGACCTGGCATCGCTGCGCGCGCGTCTGCGCGAGGTCTTCCGTGACGGACCGCACTGGTCGGCGGCTACCGGCGCCGCTGACACTGGCCTGGCGCCGCTGTATCCAACGCGGCGAACCTGAACCGGCGCCGCTTGCGCGCTTTGTTAGAGTGCATTCATTTTTCGAGGAAACCCGCGCATGACAGCAGCTGCTGCCGACAAGAAGAAGTTGCCCCTGCATTGGAAGATGGGCATCGGCTTTGCGATCGGCCTGATCCTGGGACTGATCGTGCACGCCCTGGGCGGCAGCGTCGATGGTCTGCAGGCCGGTGCCAAGTGGGTAATGGACTACATCACCACCCCGGCGTCGGGCCTGTTCCTCAACCTGATCTTCATGCTGATCGTGCCGCTGATCTTCTCGGCGCTGATCATGGGCGTGTCGGAGATGGGCGACATCCGCGCCCTTGGCCGCATCGGCTGGAAGACCCTGGCGTATACCGTGCTGCTGTCCGGCATTGCCGTGGGCATCGGCCTGGTGCTGGTCAACCTGCTCAAGCCGGGTGCCGGCGTCGATCCGCAGGTCGCCGCGATGATGCTCTCGGAGAACGCCGAGCGCAGCAAGGAAATCGTTGCTGGCATCCATGGCACGCCGAAGGGCATGGACATGCTGCTGTCGATCGTGCCGAGCAACGTGCTGCAGGCCGCGTCCGACAACGGTGCGATCCTGTCGCTGATGTTCTTCGCGCTGATGTTCGGCATCGGCATGGTGCTGACCGACAACGAGAAGGTGGCCCCGCTGCGCCGCGCAATCGAGGGCGTGTTCGAAATCTCGATGACCCTGATCAACCTGGTCATCCGCCTGGCCCCGTATGCGGTGGCCTGCTTCATGTTCAACCTGGCCGCGCTGTTCGGCTTCGAGCTGATCATCCGCCTCGGTGCCTACGTGGGCGTGGTGGTGCTGGCACTCGGCCTGCACATGATCGTGACCTACGGTACCGCCGTTTGGCTGTCCGGCCGTTCGCCGCTGTCGTTCTTCCGCGATACCCAGGAAGCGACGGTGATGGCGTTCTCCACCGCCTCCAGCAACGCCACCCTGCCGACCGCGCTGCGCGTGGCCGACCAGATGGGCCTGCCGCAGCGCGTGTCGCGCTTCGTGCTGACCGTGGGCGCCACCGCCAACCAGAACGGCACCGCGCTGTTCGAGGGCGTGACGGTGATCTTCCTGGCCCAGTTCTTCGGCGTGGACCTGAGCATCGGCCAGCAGATCATGGTGATGGCGGTCTGCATCCTCGGTGGCATCGGCACCGCCGGCGTGCCGTCGGGCTCGCTGCCGGTGGTGGCGATGATCTGTGCGATGGTGGGCGTGAACCCGCTGGGCATTGGCCTGATCCTGGGCGTGAACCACTTCCTGGACATGTGCCGTACGGCGCTGAACGTGACCGGCGACCTGGCCCTGACCACCCTGGTGGCCAAGGGCGAATCGCACGACGGCCCGGCGCTGGGCCCGCAGCAGGACTGAGTCCAACGCCACTGCTGGCGACCTGATCGGGGTCGGATTCCTTTCCGCAAGGAAAGGGCTCCGACCCCGCTTCACATGCGGAATCCGGGGGAGATGACGACGTTGCCGGCCAGCGGCCGGCACGACCGGGCAAGCTGAACCGACCCCCCGCCCGGCGACTATGGGACAATAGGCCGCCCGCACGTCCGCGGCCGCCTCCCGATTCCGACAGAACCATGACGCAGCCTACCCGTCGCCAGTTGGCCAACGCCATCCGCTTCCTTGCCGCCGATGCGGTTGAAACCGCAAAGTCCGGCCATCCCGGCATGCCCATGGGCATGGCCGACATCGCCGAAGTCCTCTGGAACGACTACCTCCGCCATAACCCGAGCAACCCGCACTGGTTCAACCGCGACCGTTTCGTGCTGTCCAACGGCCACGGTTCGATGCTGCAGTACGCGCTGCTGCACCTGAGCGGTTACGACCTGCCGATCGAGCAGCTGAAGCTGTTCCGCCAGCTGGGTAGCCACACCGCCGGTCACCCGGAACGCCACGAGACCCCGGGCGTGGAAACCACCACCGGCCCGCTGGGCCAGGGTTTCGCCAATGCCGTGGGCTTCGCCCTGGCCGAGAAGCTGCTGGCACAGCGCTTCAACCGCCCGGAGCTGGAAGTGGTCGACCACCGCACCTGGGTGTTCATGGGCGATGGCTGCCTGATGGAAGGTGTGTCGCATGAAGCCGCTTCGCTGGCCGGTACCTGGGGCCTGCACAAGCTGGTCTGCTTCTGGGACAACAACCACATCTCCATCGACGGCAACGTCGAAGGCTGGTTCACCGACAACACCCCGGAGCGTTTCGAGGCTTATGGCTGGAACGTGGTGCGCGATGTCGATGGCCATGACCCGGAGAGCATCAAGGCCGGCATCGAGGCCGCGCTGTCGCAGAGCGACAAGCCGACCCTGATCTGCTGCCGCACCACCATTGGCTTTGGTTCGCCGAACAAGGCGGGCAAGGAATCCAGCCACGGCGCACCGCTGGGCAAGGACGAACTGGAAGCCACCCGCAAGCAGCTGGGCTGGGAATACGGTCCGTTCGAGATCCCGCAGGCGATCTACGACGGCTGGCGCGCCAACGGCGCCGGCACGCTGCGCCAGGCCGAATGGGAACAGCTGTTCGACAAGTACGCCAGCCAGTACCCGGCTGAAGCGGCCGAACTGACCCGCCGCTCGCATGGCGAACTGCCGGCCGACTTCGTTGCCAAGGCCGATGCCTACATCGCCCAGGTGGCCGCCGAAGGCCCGACGATCGCCTCGCGCAAGGCGTCGCAGCTGGCCATCGAAGCCTACGCCCCGCTGCTGCCGGAAATCGTCGGCGGCTCGGCCGACCTGGCGCACTCCAACCTGACCCTGTGGAAGGGCAGCAAGTCGGTCGCCAGCGACGACGCCAACGCCAACTACGTGTACTACGGCGTGCGCGAGTTCGGCATGACCGCCATTGCCAACGGCCTGGCCCTGCACGGTGGCTTCATTCCGTTCGACGCCACCTTCCTGGTGTTCAGCGACTACGCCCGCAACGGCGTGCGCATGAGCGCGCTGATCCCGGCCCACGCCATCCACGTCTACACCCACGACTCGATCGGCCTGGGCGAAGATGGTCCGACCCACCAGCCGGTGGAGCACCTGGCCTCGCTGCGCTACATCCCGAACAACGACGTGTGGCGTCCGTGCGATGCGGTCGAGTCGGCGGTGAGCTGGAAGGCTGCGATCACCCGCCAGGACGGCCCGAGCTGCCTGGTGTTCAGCCGCCAGAACCTGCCGCACCAGCCGCGCAACGCCGAGCAGATCGCCCAGATCGAGCGCGGTGGCTACGTGCTGGCCGATGCTGCTGGTACCCCGGACGTGATCCTGATCGCCACCGGTTCGGAAGTCTCGCTGGCCACCGAAGCCAAGGCCCAGCTGGACGCGGCCGGCCTCAAGACCCGCGTGGTCTCGATGCCGTCCACCGACGTGTTCCTGCGCCAGGATGCGGCCTACCGTGAATCGGTGCTGCCGAACGCCGTGCGCAAGCGCGTGGCGGTGGAAGCCGGCGTCACCGGTTTCTGGCGCCAGTTCGTCGGCCTGGACGGTGCCGTGATCGGTATCGACACCTTCGGTGCCTCGGCCCCGGCCGACCAGCTGTACAAGCACTTCGGCATCACCACTGCCCACGTGGTGGAAGCGGCCAAGTCGCTGTAAACAGCTTCGCGGCGTAATGAGGAAAGGCCGGCGCACGCCGGCCTTTTCTTTGCCGCAGGAAAAAGGGGACGGAGGGGATTAAGTCGTTTGTGCACATGCGACTTAATCCCCTCCGTCCCCTTTTCTCAGGCGGTACGCGCCAGCGCCAGCCGCAGCAGTCGCGCGTCCAGGCGCTCGGCGAAGTCCTTCGGGGCCTGTAGACCCATGCGCTGCAGGTACACCGCATCGCCGTCGCCGGCCGGTTGCCGCAGAGCCGCCCAGACCGTGCGCAGCTTGTCGCCGCGGGTCTGCGTGTTGGCCTTCAGCCAACCCAGCGCCTTCACCAGCACCTGCTCGATCTCGTTGAAGTCGCTGCCCAGCGGATAGTCCGGCAGGCTGCCGTCGGCACGGAACGGTGCCAGCGCCGCCGCCAGCGCCTGTGGCGTGTTGCGCTGCTGGCGCTCCGGGTCGGGCTGGGACGCCGCCAACAGCTTGTGCGAGGCCTGTGCCTGCTGCAGCAGGCCGCTCTGGAACGGGGCTTCGGTGATCGCCGTCATCGCATGCACGCAGTCCTCGTCGGTCAGGCCGCGCAGATCGGCGATGCCGTATTCGTTGAGGTAGATGTCGCGCAGGTGGCGCGGGATGGTGGTGTGCCCGTAGTTCCAGCGCACGTTGGATTCGCGCTGGCCCTTGTCATCGCGCGCCGCGCGGAACATCAAGACGCTGCGCGCTTCCGGCAGGGCATGTGCCATCGCCACGAAGTTGTACTGGCCACCCACGCCGGACACCACACGTCCGTCGTCCAGCGCATCCGACACGGCCGCGCCCAGTGCAGTGGCCATCATGCAGGAGTTGAAGAAGCGCGCATGGCGGCGTTGCAGGCGCTCCAGCGTCTCGTTGCCGCCATACAGCTGGTTGATTTCGCTGATGCGGCGCATGCCGATCGCACGACATTCGTCTTCCGGCAGCGTGCGCAGCCACTCGTAGAACTCCGGCGAGCCCAGGTAGAACGCGCCGTGCAGGTACTCGCCCTCGGCCGCCAGGGTGGCGTGGTCGATGGACAGCGTGCTGCCGTTCTCGATGCGCTGCATCAGCGCCAGGTCGTCGTGCACCTTGCGCTTGATCACCCCGGTCTGCACAAGCCGGCGGAAGCCTTCGTTGAGCATCTCGCTGCAGCCGTACAGGCCCACCTCGAACGGATCCAGTCCGCCGATCTCCTGCACCAGCGGGTGGCTGGCCAGCTGTGGATCCAACGCATGCAGCACGCGGCGGTAGCGCGCGTTGTCGGTGTGGCGCAGCACCAGCGCATGGCTGAGCGCGTCGGCCAGCGTGCCGATGCCGATCTGCAGGGTGCCGCCATCACGCACCAGCGTGCTGGCGTACAGGCCGATGGCGTAGTCGGCATCGCCCACCGGCTGCCGCGGCAGCCCGAACAGCGCCGGGTACGGCGGCGGCGGGGTGATCACCAGATCGAAGAACGACACATCGACCGTGGCCGAGCCGCCCATGTAAGGCAGCTGCGGATCGATCTCGGCGATCAGCAACGGGCGCGGCAGCCCGCGCGCGGTCATCGCATCCAGCGTGTCCTGGGTGATGTCGTTGTTGCACGACAGCGAAAGCCGGCGATCGTTCGGTCGCATCGCCACCTTCTGCACGATCACCTGCGGCGCGCGCTGCGCGACCGCATCGGCGGCGTGGGTGTAGTTCAGGCTGGTATAGCTGGATTGCGCCTGCCGCGAACCGAGCAGGGCGCCGGACTGCATGTAGAACTCTTCCACCTGCACATGTGCCGGCAGCGCATCGCGCGCGATCGCATCGGCATAGGCCAGGCGCGGGAAATCGTCGCCGAAATGGCGCTGCGCGAACGGCGCCATGAAGCGCGCTTCCAGGCCGTTGCCGCGCGCCTTCGGCGGGTTCAGCGACAGCGCGGTATACAGCTGCAGCGGTCGCGATGGATCGTGCTCGACGCGTGCATAAAGGGCATTGAGCAGCCGATGCGGCTTGCCCAGTGCCAGCGGTGCCCCGATCCGCAGCGGCCCGTCCACGCGCGCAAACAACCAGTCGACGGCGGCGTCCAGGTCGGTGAGGTGTTCGGTCATGCGCGGCGGTCCTGCGTGTGGGGGAGTGCTGGCATTACAGCATGTCGGGCTTGAACCGCCGTCGACGCGAGACTTCGGCGCCGGACACCATGAACTGGCCATCGCCCCGGTAATGCACCGTGCGCGGCAGTTTCGGCCGGGGCGCGACGTGGGCGCGCACGATCTCCCAGATGAACAGGTTGCTCGATTGCACCTGGCTGTCGTCGTAGAGTCGGCATTCGAAGCACGAATGACATTGGCCGACCAGCGGCGCGCCGACCTCGCGCGCGGGCAGCGCATCGAGCTCGAAACGGGCGAACTTGTCGACCTCGCGGCCGCTGCAGTTGCCGATGTCCACCACGGTGTCGAGCAGTTCCACCCCCGGCACATTGATCACGCACTCGCCGCTGCCACGGGCCAGCGCGTGGCTGTGGTTCGCGTCCCACAGGTAGGTGGCGACCAATGACGGCGAGAAACCCATCACCATGTGCCAGCCCAGCGTCATCAGGTTGCGCTGGCCACGCCAGGCGGTACTGACCAGCACGATCGGGCCAGGTTCGAGGAAGCGGCGGGCCTGCTCGACCGGGAAATCCTTCTTGGGCAGCGCTTTCATCCGGGGCCTGGAGCGGGAGGCATCGATGCTGGCGCAGCCGGGATGAACCTGGAGTCGAGGGGCTTGACAGACGATTCGATTACGCGCGTAATCGTTGCCTCGATTACGGATGTAAACCATGACCCCGATCAGCGAAGCCGAAGCCGTTGTGATGGAGGTGCTGTGGCAGCAGGCACCGCGTAGCGCCGATGAAGTGGTCGCCGCACTGGCCCACCGCGACTGGGCCGAACCGACCATCAAGACCCTGCTCAATCGTCTGCTGACCAAGGGCGCGATTGCTGCCGAGCGTGATGGCCGGCGCTACCTGTACCGGCCGCTGCTGCAGCGCCAGGCGTGGGTGGAGGCGCAGAGCCAGGACTTCATCGGCCGTGTCTTTGAAGGGCGCGTTGCGCCGTTGGTCGCGCACTTCAGCGAACGCGGCCAGTTGAGTGCGCAGGACATCGCCGAACTGAAGAAACTGATCCAGGAGCTGGACCATGACTGAGCTGCTCAACGGAGTGTGGCAGGCCAGCCTGTGGTTGGCGGTGGGCGCGGTCCTGCTGGCGGTGATGCGGCCGCTGCTGGTGCGATTGGGGGGCGCTGGTCTGGCATACCGCAGCTGGTGGCTGCTGCCGATGCTGCTGCTGGCACTGATGCTGCCGTTGCCGCAGGTTGCGTTGTTGCAGCAGGTACCCACGCTGCCGCTGAAAGTGCTGCCCGGTGCCATTGATGGCGCGGCCGGCCAGTCCTTGCCATGGGCCGGGTTGTTGCTGGCATTCTGGGCCGTGGGCATGGGCCTCTGCCTGCTGCGCGACCTGCGTGCGCAGCGCCGTTTCGAACGGCGCATGGGTCCACTGACGCCGCGCACCGATGGTAGCTGGCAGGCGAGCGGCGACCCAGGTCTGCCAGCCCTGGTTGGCCTGTGGCGGCCGCGCATCGTGGTTGGCCCGGAATTCGATCAGCAGTTCAGCGCGCAGGAACAGGGCCTGATCCTGCAGCACGAGCGCAGCCACCGTCGCAATGGCGACCACTGGGCCAACGGCGCGCTGCTGCTGGTGCGCGCGGTGTTCTGGTTCCACCCGTTGCTGCCTTGGGCCGCACGCCGCTTCCTGCGCGACCAGGAACTGGCCTGCGATGCCCGCACCATCGGCCCGCAGCCTGCGCTGCGCGGCCTCTACGCCAGCACGCTGCTGAAGGCGCAGCTGGTCCAACCGGTTGCGCCCGCGGTCTGCCATTGGCGCAGTCAACCCGTGTTGAAGGAGCGCATCGCCATGTTGAAGCAGTCCAAGCGGAAGGCATTGCCGTGGGTGTCGGGACAGGTACTGGTGGTCGGGTTGTGCCTGGGAATGGGAGCGGTGGCGTGGGCCAGCCAGGGCGGAGGCGCGGGAGGCCCGGCAGGGTCCGTCATGGATCGGGAGATCCAGGTCGACAAGATGCCGCCGCCGTCCTATCCGAAATCTGCGGTCGAGCAGCGCCAGGTGGGCGTGGTGAACCTGCGCGTGGAAGTGGATGCCCAAGGCCATCCCACCGACGTCCAGGTGCTCAGCGCCACCAATCCGGGGGTGTTCGATGCTGTCTCGATTGCTGCGGCGCGCAGCTGGACCTATCGGCCCGCAGTGAAGAACGGCAAGCCGGTGGCCGGTGCCGTGCGCGTCCCGATTACCTACGCCATGGATGACACCGAGGACACGAAGTGAAGCGAGCGCCGCTGCTGATGATGGCGGTGCTGCTGGCGGGATGTGCAACCCAGGATCGCCTGACCACCGCCGATACCCGCAGCGAGAATGTGGGTCACCAGCGCCTGCGACCCGATGCGGGGGGAGGGACCGGCCAGATCCAGCCCTACGCGCTGGCCGCCAGCGAAGGCTACCGCATGCCACAACTGCATACGGCACCGGACCCGGTAGTGGGCGAGCGTGATCCACGCACCTCGCTGCCGCCGACTACGGTCTGCCTGCAGGTGGTGGTGGATGCGCAGGGTAGCGTTGAGCGCAGCATCCCGCTGACCGACCGCAGCGAATGCAGTGCGGGTGAGGCACCGGAGAATGCGCCCTTGCTGCAGGCAGCGCAGGAGGCGGTTGCCATGTGGAAGTACTCGTCCGCCGCAGTCTGCGACTTCGCGGCAGGCAAAGTGCCGGCTGATCGCGGCGACTGCCGCAGTGCCGAGCGGGTCGAACCGGTGGCCGTCACCCTGCAGTACGCCTTCACCTTCGAGGTCGTGAAGGGCCGGCAGACGGTCCGCACGCAGGGAAAATGATCGCGCGTGATGCCGGGTGGCGCCGGGCCATGCCCGGCCAATACAGCGGCGTCGATCAGGCCCCGCCCTGGATGTTGGCCTTCACTGCGGGCTGCATCAGTTTCGGTTCTTCCAGCGTGGCATCGCGGGCCTGTCGCACGCTGACGAACTCCGCCTCGGCCACGCCGTCATGCACGTGGATGTTGTGCGCGCGCTGTTCGCCGATGGTGGTTTCGTTGGCGAAACTGCGTCCACCCGGGCCGTAGTCGTGGCAGACGAACACGCGCGTTGCATCGGGCAGGGCCAGCAGGCGCTGGATCGAGCGGTACAGCTGCGCGGCATCACCACCGGGGAAGTCACAGCGGGCGGTGCCGCCATCGGGCATGAACAGCGAGTCGCCGGTGAACAGCGCATCGTCGATCAGGTAGGCGATGCTGTCGCTGGTATGGCCGGGCACGGCGATCACCTGGCAGCGCAGTTCGCCCAGAGCGAAGGTTTCGCCGTCGCTGAACAGGTGATCGAAGATTTCATCTGCGGCAGGAAGCTGCAGGCCATAGCGTGGTGCAAACGTTGCCTGTACCGCGCGGATGCCTTCGCCGATGGCCAGCGTGGCCTGCGGGAAGCGCTGCTTCAGGCGGCGCCCGGCCGACACATGGTCAGCGTGGGCATGGGTTTCCAGCAGCCAGCGCAGCTGCAGGCCGTGTTGCTCGATGGCCTGCAACGCGGCATGCAGCGGCGCTTCACTGCTGGCGTCGGTATCCGGGTCGTAGTCCAGGACCGGGTCGATCAGCGCTGCCTCGCTACTGGCCGGGTCGCTGACCAGGTAGCTGAAGGTATTGCTGTCACGGTGGAAGAACGACTGCACCTGGACCGACATTGGAACCCTCCTCAGCGCGCGCCGAGCACGCGGTTCAGCAACTGCGCCAGGTTTTCACCGGCCAGCCGCAGCTGCGCTTCGGCCAGCGGCCGGTAGCGCTCGGTGTATTCGTCACCGATTTTACGCGTGGCCGGATAAACGCCAGCTTGCATGGAAATGCGGCAGCTGGCCTCGGCCCACGTCTGCGGGTCGCGCTGCGGGTTGGACTGGCGCGCCAGCTTCGGCGCGCGCTGGCTCTGCAGCAGCGGCAGGTAGCCCGCGTCGTCCAGCTTGCGGGTGTTGAGCATGCCGCTGTCCCACAGCGAGTGCAGGTTGGTACCGCGGTTGCCGAACTGCAGCTGGAAATCGTTGCCGCCCTTGTCGTGCGCGTAACCGGCGTGCATCGGCTGATGGATGTCGCCGACCAGGTGCACGACGAACTTCAGCGCCTGCAGGCGCTCGCCATCGGTCAGGCTGCGGTCGCCGAGGATGGTGCTCTGCGCCTTCAGGGCTTCGACGATGCAGTTGCCGTTCCTGCAGTGCTTCGGTGCTTCGTAATGGCAATTGTCTTCGGCGATGTTGACGTAGTGCCAGCCGGCCGAGCGACGGCCCAGGCCCGGATCCTTGGCACGCAGCTGGTCGGCCCAGGGCGCGATGCTGGCCAGCGTGGCGTCCGGTTCGGTGGCCAGCAGGCGGTCCACTTCTGCGCGGGCAGTGGGGTTGAGACGGGCGTCGGCGACTTCGGCGACAAGGCGGTGGCCTTGTGCGCCCCAGGCATGGGCGGGGGCGGAAGCGGACAGCAGGGCCGGCGCCAGGGCGGCGGCGAGGAACAGGGAATGCAGGGCTTTCATGTGCACATTCTAGCGGGGTAGGTGGATTGAAGAGCGGCGCGTTCCTGTTCCGAAGCGGGAGCGCAGCGGGAGGGGCGGCGTGTCCCGGCTCTGCTCCCCGCCTCGCCCCGGCTCCGGAACCGCTTCAGTCCCAGGCACAAAAAAGCCCCGGCAATCACCGGGGCAACATGCTGCGAGGGTCTTGCGTATGGCGGGGGAGCGGGAGCGAAGCCCCCGCGCCCAATACACCGCTTAGAACTTGAAGACGTACGAAGCGCCGTAGACCAGCGGATCGATGTTGACCGTGCCGATCTTCTCGCCGTTCAACTTCACCTTGCTGTCGATGTCGATCCAGCGCATGTCCACACGCAGGGCGCCCTTCTCGCCGATCGCGAAGTCGATGCCCGCATGCGCGGCCAGACCCCACGAATCCTGCAGCTTCAGCTTGCTGCCGGCCAGCGCACCGGTGGTGTCTTCGCTGAAGAAGGTCGTGTAGTTCACGCCCGCGCCGACGAACGGCGAGACCTTGCCCTTGCTGTTGAAGTGGTACTGCAGGGTCACCACCGGCGGCAACTGCTTGGTGCTGCCGACGCGGCCGAGGCCATTGATGTTGATGTCGTGCTTGAACGGCAGCGCGGCCAGCACTTCGATGCCCAGGTTGTCGGCAATGAAGTACTCGCCGGTGATGGTCGGCTTGACGTCGTTGTCGACGTCGACCTTCAGCGTGTGGCCGGCCAGCCAGCCGTTGTTCGACTTCGGCGCCACCTGGTGGACGCCGGCCGAGACGGTCCAGTCGCCCTTGGACTGGGCCATGGCCGGGGCGGCGGCGAGGGACAGGGCGGCGGCCAGGCCGGCCAGGATCAGGGGGGAGGTCTTGCGCATGGGGGGGATCTCGTTGCTGGGTGGATGGCGACAGTCTCGGCCTCACGCCGTGCTAACGCTTTGATCCGGATCAAATCCTGTCCGCCGGCCCTCTGGCCCGGGCGCTGGCCCACGGTGGCCAGCCCCGGTTTGCTAGACTTGTGGGCCCTATCCATCCCGCCGCACCCGTAGCGGCCGCAGGAGCTTGAGAAATGGCAATCAAGGTTGGTATCAACGGTTTCGGTCGCATCGGGCGTAACGTCCTGCGCTCGGCGGTGCTGAACTTCGGCGACGACATCGAAATCGTGGCCATCAACGATCTGCTGGAGCCGGACTACCTGGCGTACATGCTCAAGTACGACTCCGTGCACGGCCGCTTCAAGGCCGACGTGGCAGTGCAGGGCAACGACCTGCTGGTCAACGGCAAGAAGATCCGCCTGACCCAGGAACGCGACCCGGCCAACCTGAAGTGGGATGAAGTCGGTGCCGACGTGGTGCTGGAAGCCACCGGCCTGTTCCTGACCAAGGAAACCGCGCAGAAGCACATCGATGCCGGCGCCAAGAAGGTCATCATGTCGGCGCCGTCGAAGGACGACACGCCGATGTTCGTCTACGGCGTGAACGACAAGACCTACGCCGGCCAGGCGATCATTTCCAACGCCTCGTGCACCACCAACTGCCTGGCCCCGCTGGCCAAGGTCATCAATGACAAGTGGGGCATCAAGCGCGGCCTGATGACCACCGTGCATGCGGCAACCGCCACCCAGAAGACCGTCGATGGCCCGTCCAACAAGGACTGGCGCGGTGGCCGTGGCATCCTGGAGAACATCATCCCGTCGTCCACCGGTGCGGCCAAGGCCGTCGGCGTGGTCATCCCGGAACTGAACAAGAAGCTGACCGGCATGAGCTTCCGCGTCCCGACCTCGGACGTGTCGGTGGTCGACCTGACCGTCGAACTGGAAAAGGAAGCCACCTACGCCGAGATCTGCGCGGAAGTGAAGGCACAGAGCGAAGGCCCGCTGAAGGGCATCCTGGGCTACACCGAAGACAAGGTGGTGGCCACCGATTTCCGCGGCGAAACCTGCACTTCGGTGTTCGACGCCGACGCTGGCATCGCCCTGGACGGCACCTTCGTCAAGCTGGTCACCTGGTACGACAACGAGTGGGGCTACTCGAACAAGTGCCTGGAAATGGCCAAGGTCATCGCCGCCAAGTAAGACCGGCGAAGATCGCACACGGACCCCGGCCTGGCCGGGGTTCGTCGTTTATGGGGCCGGCCCTGTCGTAGCATGGGCCGGTCGACCGCTGCCGCTGGGGCGCGGGAACGCTATGGAAGCACGCAATGGAAGCACTGATTGCCCCGGTCGTACTGGTCCTGCTGGCCATCCCGCTGCTGCTGGTGGTGGCGCTGGTGATGATTGCCGGCCTGCGCCGCCGCGTCGCCGCGCTGGAAAGCGCCATGGCTGCCGCGCCGGCTGCCGCCATGCACGCGCCTGAACGGCCTGCGGCCCCCCCTGTGGCCAGTGCCGATCCACCGTTCCTGCGGCCGGTGGCGGCTGCTGCACCGCCTCCGCCTCAGCCAACGCCGGTGCGCGAAGCGGTGCCTGCGGCAACGGAGGCGCCGCGCCCGATCGCACCACCGCCGGTGCCACCCGCGCCGATGCAGCCACCATTGCCTTCCGGACCGGCGCTGCCGAACTTCATCGAGCGCGGCATTGGCGCGGTCAAGCGCTGGTTCACCGAGGGCAACGTGCCGGTGAAGATCGGCATGCTGGTGCTGCTGGCCGGTGTCGCTGCGCTGCTGAAGTACGTCAGCGACCAGGGCTGGCTGGTGCTGCCGATCGAGCTGCGCCTGGCCGGTGTCACCGTCGGTGCACTGGGCCTGCTGGCGTTCGGCTGGCACCAGCGCGAGCGCCGGCGCCTGTTTGCGCTGGCCTTGCAGGGCGGTGCCATCGGCGTGCTGCTGTTGACCATCTTCGCGGCCTTCAAGCGTTTCGAGCTGATTCCGCCGGGCTTCGCCTTCGTCAGCTCCATTGCACTGGTGGCCGCGCTGTGCGTGCTGGCGGTGGTGCAGAACTCGCGCACGCTGGCGGTGCTGGGCATCCTCGCCGGCTTCATGGCACCGCTGTGGCTGTCCACCGGCAGCGGCAACCACGTGGGGTTGTTCAGCTACTACGCCGTGCTCAACGCTGGCATCTTCGCCATTGCCTGGTTCCGACCGTGGCGCGCGCTGAACCTGCTGGGCTTCGCCTTCACCTTCGGTATCGGCACGTTCTGGGGCGTGCTGCAGTACGCGCCTGACAAGTTCAGCAGCACCGAGCCGTTCCTGCTGCTGTTCTTCGCCTTCTACCTGCTGATCCCGTTGCTCTACGCACGCCGGCAGCCCGCCGGGCAGCGTGACCTGGTCGATGGCAGCCTGGTGTTCGGTACGCCGTTGGTCGCGTTCTCGTTGCAGGCGGGGATGCTGTACCAGCAGCCGATGACGCTGGCGCTGTGCGCACTTGGCCTGGCCGCGATCTACGCGGCGCTGGCGTGGGCGTTGATCAGGCGCGCGTCGTACACCGTGCTGGCGCAGTCGCACGCGGTGCTGGCGGTGGGCTTTGCCACGCTGGCGGTGCCGCTGGCCTTGTCGGCGCGGGCCACCGGCGCGGTGTTCGCGCTGGAAGGCGCCGGACTGGCCTGGTTGGGCCTGCGCCAGAAGCGCTGGCTGCCGCAGGTGTCCGGCGCGCTGCTGCAGATGGGCGCTGCGTTCGCCTTCGTGGCCGGTGGCGATCACTGGCATGAGGACCTGCGCTTCCTGATCAATCCGACTGCCATCGGGGCGCTGCTGCTGGCCCTGGCCGGCTTCGCGTCGGCCTGGAGCTACCAGCGCAGGTCACGCCACGAGATCGCCCTGGTCTACTACCTGTGGGGCCTGCTGTGGTGGCTGGGCGGCATGGCGCATGAGATCACCCGCTTCTTCCCGTACCGCACCGAAGTGGACGCGTTGCTGGTGCTGGCCGCCGTCACTGCCTGGCTGGCCGCCGAAATGCAGCGCCGTCAGCCGGCACGCGCACTGGGCGTGACCGCGCTGGCCATGCTGGCGCTGGGCTTCCCGCTGGCGCTGATGCAGAGCGACGCGCACCATCAGCCGTTCGCCGGCTACGGTGCGCTGGCCTGGGCGGTGTTCGCGGTGATGGGCGTGCGCACGCTGCTCTGCCTGCGCCAGGGGGGCGACAGCGTGGCGCGCATCGCGCAGTTCCTGTGGTGGCTGTTGTGGCCGTCTCTGCTTTCGCTGCTGGCCCTGTGGGGCGGTGGCGAGGCCGGGCTGGCACAGGGCTGGACCACGTTGCTGGTGACGGTGCCGTGGCTGCTGATGGCGGCGCTGTCGCTGTGGCGCTGGAATGCGCTGCGCTGGCCGCTGGGTGCAGCGTTCGATCGCGTGCGCCAGCCGCTGCAGTGCGTGCTGTTCGGCCTGTTGTCGATCGGCTGGCTGTTCGGACAGCTGCTGCCGGGCGATGCTGCGCCGCTGCTCTGGCTGCCGGTATTGAATCCGGCCGAGCTCGGACAGTGGCTGAGCCTGTTGCTGCTTGCACGCTGGCTGTACAGCGATCAGGCGCCGAAGACCCTGTTGGGAATCCGCATGCCGCTGCTGTCACTGGCAACGTTCGTCGCGCTGACCAGCGTGGTGCTGCATGGCGTGCATCAGTGGGGCGGCCTGTCGTGGAGTGCGTCGATGATGCGTTCCAGCCTGGCGCAGACCAGCCTGACCGTGCTGTGGAGCGTGCTCGGCGTGATTGCCTGGGTGTGGGGATCGCGCCGTGGCCAGCGCGTGTTGTGGATGGTCGGTGCCGTGCTGATGGGCGTGGTGCTGGCCAAGCTGGTCATCGTCGATCGCCAGCACCTGGGCAACCTGCTGGGCATCGCATCGTTCATCGCCTACGGCCTGCTGTGCACGGTCGTGGGTTATCTGGCACCGGCACCGCCCAGCGCGGCGCCGTCCGTGGAGGAAAAACAATGAGGAAGTGGAGCAGGGCGCTGCTGCCGGCGATGTTCGGCATGCTGGCCGCCGTCGCGGTGCAGGCCGCCGACTACCGCACGCAGTACGCCGAGCAGTGGCCGTTGACGCTGTCCAGCGCACAGTCCGGTGCGTACAGGGTGGTTCTGGAGCCGGCGATCTATCGCCGTGCAGGTGCCGCAGACCTGGGTGACCTGCAGGTGTTCAACGCCGCCGGCCAATCGTTGCCATCGGCATTGCTGGCGCCGGACCAGCCGCTGGCACAGCCGCCGGTGCAGCGTGAGCTGCCGTGGTTCGCGCTGCCGCCGCTGGCCGAAGCACAGCGCAACGATCTGCAGTTGCTGACCGAGCGCGATACCGATGGCCGTGTCCGTCGCGTCGAAGCACGCGTGAGCGGCGGTGCGGCAGCGAACGGGCAGGGTGGTTGGCTGATCGATGCCAGCGTGCTCGGCCAGCAACCGTTGGCGGCACTGGTGCTGGACTGGGCTGACAGCGGACAGCCGTTGCAGGCGCAGGTGCAGCTGGATGCCAGCGACGACCTGCAGCATTGGCGTCCGATCGGGCGTGACATCCCGCTGGTCGACCTGCAGCGTGCTGGCAAGCGCCTGCTGCAGCGCCGCCTGCAGGTGGACGGCGAGGCGCGCTATCTGCGCGTGCTGGCGCAGGGCGATGCGCGCCTGCCGACGCTGCGCAGCGTGCTGGCCGAGCTGCCGCCGGCGCCGGCCACGCTGCCGTGGGAGTGGCTGTCGCTGGAACCGACCTCGAAGGGCAAGGGTGAATACACCTTCGAACTCGACGGCCGTTTCCCGGTAGCGCGCGCGGACGTGACCAGCACCGACAACAGCCTGGTGCAGTGGACGTTGTTCAGCCGCGATGACGAGAGTGCGGAATGGCAGCGCCGCAGTGCGCCATGGATTGCGTACCAACTGCAGCAGGGCGCGCAGGGCCAGCGCCAGCAATCAGCGGCCCAGCCGCTGGGGGGCGTGCATCGTGACCGCTACTGGAAGCTGATGGCGAACCCGGCGGAAACTGCGACCGCACCGACCCTGCGCTTGGGCTACCAGCCGGAAGTACTGGTGTTCCTGAGCCAGGGGGCAGCACCGTATGCACTGGCAGTGGGCAGCGCGACCGCGCGCCGCATGGAAGCGCCGATTGGTGTGTTGATCGAGGAACTGCGGCAGCGCAATGATCCGTCGTGGCAGCCGACGCTGGCGCGCCTGGAGGGCAGCCCGGAGCCGCTGGCCGGTGACGCGGCGCTGAAGCCGCAGCACGATTGGAAGGCGTGGTTGCTGTGGGCGTTGCTGGGGCTGGGTGTGTTGGTTGTTGGCGGCCTGGCGGTCAGCCTGCTTCGGCAGAAGCCTGCGCCTTCGGCGTAGGTTGCGGCGAACGGCGCAGCCCCTCGTGGGTGGGGGGGCGTGCAAAGCAAAAGCAGCGCTTGGCCGGGCGGGGCGGGTTCGCGGGGGACGCCGCAAGTACGTCCTTGTAGGCTTGGCAGCCGCATCCATGCGGCTGACACCCCCGCGAACCCACCCCGCCCGGCCTCTGACAGTTTCCGGTTGCTTCCACCCACGGAAGAGAAAGAAGAAGAGCAAGAGCAAAGCAGCTTCGCTGGGCGCTTCTTGTAGAGCCGAGCCCACGCTCGGCTGCTCTCCGCGAAATCTCCAGCCGAGCATGGGCTCGGCTCTACAGAACAGCGGGGCCCTCGGGGTCAGATCCGTTTTCCGCAGGAAAACGGATCTGACCCCTTCTTTCTCCATCCGACATCAGAAACCGCTCTTGCCTTTGCCATCCGCTCCGTCACATGAACCTGTCGAGGCCGGGGCGGTGCGGGTTGGCAGGGGTGTCAGCCGCATGGATGCGGCTGCCAAGCCTCCACGGACGGATTCACGGCGTCCCCTGCCAGCCCGCACCGCCCCGGCCCACCCACAGCATCACAAGGCGCCAGCGCTTTGGCTTTGGCCGCTGCTGTTGCTGTTGCTGTGCGCCTCTGCCAGCCGCAGGCATCGACCCTCCCACCACCCGCACCCGATACAATGGCCGCCTGCCGCATTCCGGCATCCCGTCCCCGAGCCAAAGAGTTGCCCATGTCCATCGTCCGCATGACCGACCTCGACCTCTCCGGCAAGCGCGTGCTGATCCGCCAGGATCTGAACGTGCCGATCGAGAATGGCCGCATCACTTCCGAACAGCGCATCACCGCTTCGCTGCCGACGCTCAAGCGCGCGCTGGAGCAGGGCGCGGCGGTGATGGTCACCTCGCACCTGGGGCGCCCGAAGGAAGGTGTGTGGAGCGAAGCCGATTCGCTGGCGCCGGTGGCCCAGCGCCTGTCCGAGCTGCTCGGTCGCGAGGTTCCGCTGGTGCGCGACTGGGTCGACGGTGTAGAGGTCCAGCCGGGCCAGCTGGTGCTGCTGGAAAACTGCCGCATGAACGTCGGCGAGGGCAAGGACGATGAAGCCCTGTCGAAGAAGTACGCCGCCCTGTGCGATGTGTTCGTGATGGACGCCTTCGGCACCGCGCACCGTGCGCAGGCCTCCACACACGGTGTCATCCGCTTCGCCCCGGTTGCTGCCGGTGGCCCGCTGCTGATGGCCGAACTGGACGCGCTGGCGCAGGCGCTGGATGCACCGGCCAAGCCGCTGCTGGCCATCGTCGCCGGCAGCAAGGTCAGCACCAAGCTGGAACTGCTGGCCAACCTGGTCGGCAAGGTCGACCAGCTGATCGTCGGTGGTGGCATCGCCAACACCTTCATCGCTGCCGCCGGCTACAACGTCGGCAAGTCGCTGTACGAGCCGGACCTGCTGGACACCGCGAAGAAGATCGTGGCCGATGCCAAGGCGCGCGGCGCCGACATCCCGCTGCCGGTGGACGTGGTGACCGCCAAGCAGTTCATGCCCGACGCGGTCGCCGAGGTGAAGGCAGTCGACGCCGTTGCCGAAGATGATCTGATCCTGGACATCGGCCCGCAGACCGCGGCGCAGTACGCGCAGCTGATCGACAAGGCCGGTACCGTGGTCTGGAACGGCCCGGTCGGTGTGTTCGAGTTCGAGGCCTTCAGCAAGGGCACCGAAGCACTGGCCCGCGCCATCGCCAGCTCCAGGGCGTTCTCCATCGCCGGTGGCGGCGACACCCTGGCGGCGGTCGACAAGTTCGATATCGCCCAGCAGGTCAGCTACATCTCCACCGGCGGCGGCGCGTTCCTGGAGTTCCTGGAGGGCAAGACCCTGCCGGCGGTGGCCGCACTCGACGCGCGCGGCGCATGAGTGCCGGGCACGGCAAGGATGTCCTGTTCTTCGACCTGGACGGCACGCTGATCGACTCGCAGGTGGGCATCACCGCCTGCATCGCCTATGCGCTGCAGAAGATGGACCATCCGGTGCCGCCGCAGGAGACGCTGCTGGGCTGGATCGGTCCTTCGCTGCGTACCACCTTCACGCCACTGTTCGTTGAACCAGCGCGGGTGGAGCAGGCGGTGGGCTATTACCGCGAGCGTTTCGACGCCGAAGGCTGGCGGGAACACACGGTGTACCCGCAGGTGGAAGACACCCTGCGCACGCTGCATGGCCGAGGCCACCGCCTGGCGGTGGTCACCGCCAAGAACGAGCCGCATGCGCGCCGCATCCTTGCGCACCTGCCGTTTGGCGGGCTGTTCGAGGAGATCGTCGGTTCGACCCTGGACGGCTCGCGCAGCCACAAGCCCGAGCTGGTCGGGGAGGCACTGCGCCGCCTGCAACTGCAGCCCGCACAGTGCTGGATGATCGGCGACCGCCGCATGGACATCGAGGGCGCACGCCACCACGGCCTGCGCAGCGTGGGGGTGCTGTGGGGCTTTGGCGGTGAGGCCGAACTGACCGAAGCCGGTGCGGGCCAGCTGGCTCGCGAGCCGGCACAGCTGACGACGCTGTTGGCCTAGCCGCCCCGCCTGGAGAGCTGGCCCCACGCTCGGCTGATTGCGGCCAACGGCGCAGCCGGGCATGGGCCCGGCTCTACAGAACGCCCTGCGCCAGCGTATGTCCGGGTGATGTCCGATCCATGACCCGCGAAGTCAGGCAGCACAAGGCTGTAACCGTATACATGCGGCGTGAAGGATGTGCTAATTTCCGTTCTTTATCGGGAGAGGCCCATTCACCATGTTCGAGCGTCAGCGTCGCACCAAGATCCTTGCCACCCTCGGTCCGGCCACTGATCCGCCGGGCGTGCTGGAGGATCTGTTCCGCGCCGGCGTCAACGTGGTGCGCCTCAACTTCAGCCATGGTGACCCGTCCGGCCAGGCCAAGCGTGCCGCCGAAGTGCGTGCCGTCGCCGCCCGCGTCGGCGTGGAAGTGGGCATCCTGGCCGACCTGCCGGGCCCGAAGATCCGCATCGAGCGCTTCGCAGAAGGCAAGGTGCAGCTGAAGGCGGGCAACCGCTTCGACCTGATCGCCAGCACCAGCGCCGGCCCGGGTGATGCCACCCAGGTGGGTGTGAGCTACCTCGGCCTGCCGCAGGACGTGGGTCCGGGCGACGTCCTGCTGCTCGACGACGGCCTGATGCAGCTGCAGGTGGTGGAGGTGCAGGGCGAACGCATCATCAATACCGTACTGAACGACGGTGTGCTGTCCGACCGCAAGGGCCTGAACAAGCAGGGCGGCGGCCTCTCGCTGGGCGCGCTGACCGAGCGCGACAAGGAGCTGATCGGCATCGTCGCCAAGATCGGTGTCGACTTCATCGCCGTGTCGTTCTGCCGCAACGCACAGGACATGAACGATGCGCGTGACATCGCCCGCTCGCATGGCTGTGATGCTGCGCTGGTGTCGAAGATCGAGCGCACCGAGGCCATCGAGAACCTGGAAGAAATCGTCGAGGCCAGCGACGTGGTGATGGTCGCCCGTGGCGACCTTGGCGTGGAGATCGGCGATGCCGAACTGCCGGGCCTGCAGAAGAAGATCATCAAGGCCTCGCTGGCACAGAACAAGGTGGTGATCACCGCCACGCAGATGCTGCAGTCGATGGTGGAAAGCCCGATTCCGACCCGTGCCGAAGTGCTGGACGTGGCCAACTCGGTCATCGACGGCACCGATGCGGTGATGCTGTCGGCCGAGACCGCTGCAGGTGCCTGGCCGGTCAAGGCGGTCGAAGCAATGGCGCGCATCTGCCTGGGGGCCGAGCGCCAGTTCCAGACCGAGACCGACTTCAACGCTTCGCCGCGCAACCTCGAGCGTGCCGACCAGGCCATTGCCATGGCCACCATGTTCTTGTCCCAGCACGTGGGCGTGCGCGCGATCGTGGCAATGACCGAGTCCGGTGGCACCGCGCGTTACCTGTCGCGTTTCCGCGCCAAGGCGCCGGTGTTCGCGGTGACCCGCCATGACGGCGCGCGCCGGCAGATGGCGCTGATGCGCGATGTGTTCCCGATCAACTTCGACAGCCGCGGCCTGACCCCGCGCGAAGCCGCGCGCGGCAGCATCCGCCTGCTGGTGGAAGCCGAACTGCTGCAGGCCGGTGACCGCGTCGTGTTCACCAGCGGCGAGCACATGGAAACCCACGGTGCCACCAATACCCTGCGCCTGCTGGAAGTGGGTGAAGACGGCCGCGCCATTGGGCTGGGCGATCTGTAAACCCAGTCGGCCTCGGGTCGGAGCCGCTGCGCGCATCCGACCCGGGGTCAGATCCCCAAAGGGGCTCTGACCCCATGCCGCAGGACATCCCTTGTCCTGCGTGGACATTGGAATCGTTTCCATCCTGGCCTCGACACCGGGGCAACGGGCGGCGGGGCTATACTTACGTTTTTCCCGCACCCGCCACAGGAAATACATGAGCATCGAACAGCTGGCCGAAACCGCCCAGGCCATGGTCGCCCCGGGCAAGGGCATCATCGCGATCGACGAATCCACCGCTACCATCGCCAAGCGTTTCGCCGGCGTCGGTATCGAGAACACCGAGGAGAACCGTCGTGCCTACCGCGAGCTGCTGCTGACCACGCCGAAGCTCAACGAGCACATTTCCGGCGCCATCCTGTACGACGAAACCATCCGCCAGTCGACCAGGGACGGCGTGCCGTTCGCCAAGTACATGGCCGACCACGGCATGATTCCGGGCATCAAGGTGGACAAGGGTGCGCACCCGCTGGCCGGCTGCCCGGGCGAGCTGGTCACCGAAGGCCTGGACGGCCTGCGCGAGCGCCTGCAGGAGTACTACAAGCTGGGTGCGCGCTTCGCCAAGTGGCGTGCGGTCATCAACATCGGCGAGAGCATTCCGTCGGGCACCTGCATCGAGTCCAACGCCCATGCGCTGGCCCGTTATGCCGCCCTGTGCCAGGAATGCGGCCTGGTGCCGATGGTCGAGCCGGAAGTGATCATGGACGGCGACCACGACATCGAGACCTGCTACGAAGTCACCGAAGCCACCCTGCGTTCGCTGTTCGACGCGCTGTACCAGCAGAACGTGCTGCTGGAAGGCACCATCCTGAAGGCGTCCATGGTCATCTCCGGCAAGAACTGCGATGAGCAGGCCGACGTCGAGGAAGTGGCCGAGTCGACCGTGATGTGCCTGAAGAGCACCGTGCCGGCCATCCTGCCGGGCGTGGTGTTCCTGTCCGGTGGCCAGAGCGACGAGCAGTCCACCGAGCACCTGAACGCGATGAACCAGCTGGGCAACCTGCCGTGGCCGCTGAGCTTCTCCTACGGTCGCGCCATGCAGCAGGCCGCGCTGAAGCTGTGGGCCAAGGACATGAAGGGCAACTACGCAGCCGCCCAGAAGACCGTGTACGAGCGTGCCAAGGACAACGGCCTGGCTGCGCTGGGCAAGTGGAACGGTTGATCCGTCCCATCGCTGGATGAACAAGGCAGCGCCGGCATCACGCCGGCGTTTGCTTTTGCGGGTATCTTTTCCGCCCCCGCGTGCCCGGCCGGTACGCGGGAACCACATGGAAGGCCAAGGAGAAACAACATGCGTTTGGCAGCAATCACACTGGCCGTAGCCACGGTCCTGGTCGCCGGCGGGTGCAACCGCATCGGCGGCGGCGCAGAGGCAGGCAAGGCCGCGTCGCTCGATTTCGACAAGCCGGTGTCCGGCGAGATCACCTCGCGCAGCGGCATCAACTTCAATGATGGCAGCCATCACCAGCTCTACCAGATCAAGCTGGAAGACAAGGATCTGGTCGGCCTGAAACTTACTGGTGCCCTCAGCGGCTCGATCGCCGTGTTCAACAACGGCAGTCTTGTTTCCACCAGCAACACCGGTTACGAACGCGAAGGCGACGTCTCGCTGGCGTTCCGTGCCAATGGCGGCGGCACCTACCAGGTGGCGGTCAATGCCGATGGCCCGACCGCCTTTGGTCCGTATCGCCTGCGAGCCGAGAAGCTGAAACCTTACGACGGCAAGCCGTTGGCGGGCAGTGGCGAAATCGTGGACATGCTGGCCAGTGATTCGCAGGACTACACCCTGCAGGTGGACAAGGCCGGCCTGTACGAAATCCGCCTGGTGTCGGATGTCTTCGATCCGGTGCTGAAGCTGTCGGGCCAGGGCGTTGAAGCCGAAAACGACGATGGCAACGACAGCACCAACTCGCGGCTGACCCTGTCGCTGAAGCCGGGCAAGTACACCCTGACCGCGCGCGGCCTCGGCAGCGGTGTCAATGGCATGTTCACCCTGTCTGCCACCCGCATCGAACTGCCGGGGAATCTGGTCGAGCGCGATGGCACCGCCCTGCCGAAGTCGGGCAGCGTGTACACCATGCTGGACAACGAAGGCCGTCGCCGCTTCCTGCTGACCCTGGACCGGCCGGCCGACGTGCGCCTGGACGCGATTTCCAGCCAGGTCGATACCGTGCTGCGCGTGGTCGGTGGCGATGTCGAGCTGACCGACGACGACGGTGGCAACGGTACCAACTCGCGCCTGGAGGAGACTCTGCCGGCCGGTCATTACACCGTCGACGTGTCCAGCCTGAACAATGGCGCAGGCATGGTCGAGGTGCGCGTGCAGGTGGAAGGGGCCAGCGCCGAGGGTGCTGCGGCATCGGCTGCACGTGCCGCTGCCGACGCTGCAGCCGCCGTGGCCGATGACGCCGCTGCGGTGGAAGCTGCCAGTCGTTGAGCGTGATCCACGCCATGCGTGGATGACATCAATGGTGTAACTGAGAAGGCCGGGCAATGCCCGGCCTTTTCCTTTTCGCGCTGCATCGCGATTCAATGCGCGGCGGCAAAACCCGCGTCACCCAGGGGCGGCAGCATCGACCCGCGCGGTTCGCTGTCGGCGCTTTGCCCGGCGGCACTCAACGCCTGCTGGTAGGCCTTGGCCGTAGCGGTATTGAACGCCACCAGCACGATGCGCATCGGTTGCGCGTGGCTGCGCTGCCAGGCCAGTGTTTCGGTCACTGCGATCTGCGCGGCCTGGTACAGCGGATAGCCGTATACGCCGCAGCTGATGGCTGGGAATGCGATCGACTGCACGCCCAGCGATTCGGCCAGCTGCAGCGACTTCCAGTAGCAGTTGGCGAGCAACGCCGGTTCATCGCGCTGGCCGTCGTGCCAGACCGGGCCCACCGTGTGCAGTACGTAGCGTGCAGGCAAAGCGTAAGCACTGGTGGCGCGCACTTCTCCGGTCGGGCAACGTACGCCCGGGCGCAGTTCCGGCAGCTGCGCGCATTCGGCCAGCAACGCGGGCCCGGCCGCACGATGGATCGCGCCGTCGACACCGCCACCACCGAGCAGCGTTTCATTGGCCGCGTTGACGATCGCATCCACCGCCAGGGTCGTGATGTCGCCCTGCCAAACTTCGATCTTCATGCGTCCGTCTCCTGCCTGTGAGGTGATCCGCGCAGCATCTGCGCCGGCTGTTCCCACGGTAGGGGACAGGGCATCGATACTGCGTCATGACCGTCTCACGCGCTGCGATCCGACGGCCTTCACGCACGATGGCGGGCGACGCCTTCATGCAGGCTGAAGCAGAAGGGGGTCGGAGCCCTTTCCCTGCGGAAAAGGGATCCGACCCCGGGGTGTTACGGCAGGCCGGCCAACCAGTCGTCGTCGGAACCCTCGTTCACGTCGGCAAACAGCGGCGTGGAGAAGTAGCGTTCACCGGTGTCCGGCAGCATCGCCAGGATCACTGAACCCGGTTCGGCACGTGCGGCCACATCCAGTGCGCTGGCCACGGTAGCGCCGGCGGAGATGCCGACGAAGATGCCTTCTTCCGCAGCCAGTCGGCGCGCGGTGGCGATCGCGCGGTCATCTTCCACCGTCACCAGTTCATCCACCACATCACGGTTGAGCACGTCGGGCACGAAGTCCGGGGTCCAGCCCTGGATCTTGTGCGGCTTCCAGTCATCGCCCTTCAGCAGTGCGGCGCCGGCTGGCTCGGTGGCGATGATGCGGGTCTGCGGACGCGCGACCTTCAGCACTTCGCCCACGCCGGTGAGCGTGCCGCCCGTGCCCCAGCCGCTGACGAAGTAGTCCAGCCGCTTGCCGGCGAAGTCGCGCAGGATTTCGGCGGCGGTGGTGTTGCGGTGATACGCCGGATTGGCCGGGTTGGCGAACTGGCTGGCCAGGAACCAGCCGTGCTGCTCGGCCAGTTCGCGCGCCTTGCGCACCATGCCGCTGCCGCGTTCGGCGGCCGGGGTCAGGATCACCTTGGCGCCATAGGCGCGCATCAGCTTGCGGCGCTCCACCGAGAAGGTCTCGACCATGGTCGCCACGAACTTGTAGCCGCGCGCGGCGGCGACCATCGCCAGCGCCACGCCGGTGTTGCCAGAAGTGGCTTCGACGATGGTGTCGCCCGGCTTGAGCAGGCCACGTGCTTCGGCGTCGAGGATGATCGCCAGCGCCAGGCGGTCCTTGACCGAGCCGCCCGGGTTGAACGACTCGACCTTGGCGTAGACGCTGACCTGCGGCGGCGCCAGGCGCTGCAGCTTGACGATGGGGGTGTTGCCGACGGTATCGAGGATGGAGTCGTACAGGGCCATGGAAGCGCTCCGGAAACAGGGCCGCGCCGGACGCCGGCGGGCAGAAGGGGAGGGCTGGCTGTTCAGGCCAGCGGCTGCCGGCTGACCGTAGCGCCGGCATATGACGCCCGGAAATGACCAGATACCTTTCTTAAACAACCTTTGGTTATAAGCTGGTGACGGCAATTGACCCTAGAGTGGACCTCCGCCCCACGCCGCCCGCCTCCCATGACGCTGACCCAGCTGCGCTACCTGGTCGCCATCGCCGACGCCGAGCTGAACATCACGCTGGCCGCCTCGCGCGTGCACGCCACCCAGCCCGGCCTGTCCAAGCAGCTCAAGCAGCTGGAAGACGAGCTCGGCTTCCTGTTGTTCGTGCGCAAGGGCCGCAGCCTGGAGTCGGTCACCCCGGCCGGCACCGAGGTGATCGCTCGTGCCCGCGCGGTGCTGGCCGAGGCCAACAACATCCGCACCTACGCGGCCAACCAGCGCCGCGAGAGCCAGGGCCAGCTGATCCTGACCACCACCCACACCCAGGCGCGCTTCGTGCTGCCGCCGGCGGTGGCAGCGATCAAGCAGGCCTATCCCCAGGTGAGCGTGCACCTGCAGCAGGCCGGTGAAACCGACGCGCTGGACCGCTTGAACCAGGGTGACGCGGATATCGCGATCATCAGCACCGCCGGCAGTGAGCCCACCGATGGCATCGCGGTGCCGCTGTTCCGCTGGCGACGCCTGGTGGTGGTACCCAAGGGGCACCCGCTGGACCGCGCCGGCCGCGCACCGGACCTGGCCGCGTTGGCCCGGCAGCCGCTGATCAGCTACGAATCCTCGACCCGCCCGAATTCCTCGTTGCAGCGCGCCTTCGCTGCAAACGGCCTGGCGCCGGACCTGGCGCTGACCGCGCTCGATGCGGACCTGATCAAGACCTATGTGCGTACCGGGCTGGGCGTGGGCCTGCTGGCCGAGATGGCGGTCAGTTCCAACGACGAAGACCTGCGCTCGTGGCCGGCGCCGGACCCGATCAGCGAGTGCATTGCCTGGGCGGTGTTGCCGCGCGACCGGGTGCTGCGCGATTACGCGCTGGAGCTGGTGCACGTGCTGGCACCGCAGATTGATCCGCGCGATCTGCGCAGGGTGCTGGATGGCAACCAGGCCGCCGCGTGGCCGGTGCCACCGACCTGGGAGTCACTGACCCAGACCATCACGGTGTGAGGGGTTGGTCGAGCAGGGCTTGCAGCCCTGCACCTGCTGCGGACAAAGGCAACAGCAACAGCAACAGCAACAGCAGAAGCGGCATTCCGTGGGTTGGCGGGGCGGTGTCGGAGTGCGGGGACGCTGCAAGTACGTCCCTGTAAGCTTGGCAGCCGCATCCATGCGGCTGACACCCCGCACTCCGACACCGCCCCACCTCTGACAGATTCCGGCGGCTGTTGGTAGGTGTCGACCTTGGTCGACACGGTAGATCCACGCCATGCGTGGATGCTTTTCGATTCCAGTTCGAAATATTCGATTCCGATGGAGATTCATCCACGCATGGCGTGGATCTACAGCAGATCGCGAGAATCTGTCGATGGCGGGGTGGGTCCGGTTGCGGGGGCGTGAGCCGCATGGATGCGGCGACCGAGCTTACATGGACGTACTTGCAGCGCCCCCCGCAACCGGACCCACCCCGCCTAACTCACAGGAAGCCAGCTTTTGATGTTGCTTCGGCTCTTGCTGTTGCTCCAGCTCGCAGCGGGTGCAGGGCGCAGCCCTGCCGATAAACCCCCTCCTGCGACGGTTCGTCGCACGGGCAACCCTGGACCCGCCTCTACACTAGCGGGGTGACCCGCCTGTCCCGCCCGCAGCGTCTTCTGCTCCAGCTCGCCATCCTGGCGACGCTGCTGATGGTGCTTGCGCCGCTGGTCAGCCGCGCGCTGCAGGCGCCGCCGATGGACCACACTGCAATGGCGGGCATGGACCACGCCACCATGGGCCATGACATGCACGACATGGCCATGGCCGGGCACGATCAGCACGGCGCCGCGCCGGCAGCGCCTGACCGCCCGGCCGATCCCCACGCCATGCATGGCGAGGCCTGCGAATACTGTGTACTGGCCATGCGCCTGCTGCCCTGGCTGGCGGTGCTGGTACTGCTGTTGCCGTTGCTGTGGCGGCCGCGCCTGGTGTTCCCGTGGTCGCAACAGGTGCTGCCCGCACCGCACTGGCCCGCACACGCCGCACGTGGGCCACCGCGCGTCTCCATCGTCCGCTGATATCCCCGTGGATCTGCCGCACGACGCCTGACCGGGCGCCGTGCGCGCGTGCGTACCTTGGAGCTGTTCCGATGAAAATGACTTCCCGCCCCGCGGGCGCCTGCGCGCGCCTGCCGGTTGCCCTTGGCCTGGCCGTGGCCACGTCACTGGCCTACGCTGCGCCCGCCGAAGAGGCGCGCACCCTCGACACGATGGTGGTCACCGCCGCCGCACCGTCCTCGCCGCTGCACTGGGTGACCGATCCGCGCCTGCCGCGGCAGCCGGTGCCGGCCAGTGATGGTGCCGATTACCTGAAAACCGTTCCCGGCTTCTCTGCCATCCGCAATGGCGGCACCAACGGCGACCCGGTGCTGCGCGGCATGTTCGGTTCGCGCCTGAACATCCTCAGCAACGACGGCAACCTGATCGGTGCCTGCCCGTCGCGCATGGACAATCCGCTGTCCTACATCGCGCCGGAAAGCTTCGACCGGTTGACCATCATCAAGGGCCCGCAGAGCGTGCGCTGGGGCGCAGGTGCCTCGGCCGGTACCGTGCGCTTCGAGCGCGACACGCCGCGCTTCGATGAACCCGGCCTGCGTGCCGATGCCAGTGCGCTGGTCGGTTCGCGCAACCGCAATGACCAGGTGCTGGACCTGACCCTGGGCAACCCGACCGGCTACGTGCGTGCCAGCGGCAACCGCTCCGAAGCCGATGACTACAAGGACGGCCACGGTGACGTGGTGCCGTCGAAGTGGCGCAAGTGGAACGGTGACGTGGCCATCGGCTGGACGCCGGATGCCGACACGCTGCTGGAGATTTCCGCCGGTGCCGGCGATGCCATCGCGCGTTACGCCGGGCGCGGCATGGACGGTGCCGCGTTCGAACGCACCAGCTATGCCGCGCGCTTCGAAAAACGAAATCTGCCCGGTGCGTGGGACACGTTGCAGGCCAACGTGTACTACAACGAAGCCGACCACGTGATGGACAACTACACGCTGCGCACGCCGAATCCCAACAGCATGATGCCGATGCCGATGCCGATGGCGTCGAACGTGGACCGCCGTACCCAGGGCGGCCGGGTCAGTTCCGAGTGGCACTGGCAGGACGTGCAACTGGTGGCGGGTGTGGACGGCGAAGACAGTCGCCATCGTGGCCGCATGGGCATGGGCCGCAACACCTACCGCCAGGCCGCCTGGGAGACCGATGCCAAGTTCCGCCGCTACGGCGTGTTCACCGAGTTGACCCTCGGCGCCGGCACCGATCAGCGGTGGATCAGTGGCCTGCGCATCGACCGCGCCAGCGTCCGCGATGAGCGGCAATCGATCCGCGGAATGATGGGGAACAGGCCCAATCCGACTGCGGGCCAGCGCCGCAAGGAATGGCTCGGCAGTGGTTTCCTGCGTTACGAGCAGGACCTGGCCGACGGCCTGACCTGGTACGCCGGGCTCGGCCACAGTGAACGCATGCCCGACTACTGGGAGCTGTTCTCGCCCAACCATGGCCCGGCCGGCGCAGTGAACGCGTTCACCGGCGTGCAGCCCGAACGCACCACCCAGCTCGACGTCGGCCTGCAGTACAAGGGACCGCGCGTGCAGACGTGGGTTTCGGCGTACGCCGGGCAGATCCAGGACTACATCCTGTTCACGTACCACGGCAGCGGCATGATGGGCATGAGCCAGGCCCGCAATGTCGACGCGCGCATCGCCGGTGCCGAGGCGGGCCTGGAAGTGAGCCTGGCCGGGCAGTGGAAGCTGGGCGGCACGCTGGCCTATGCCTGGGGCGAGAACCGCGACCAGCAGCGTCCGCTGCCGCAGATGCCACCACTGGAAGCACGCCTGAGCGCGAACTGGGAAGGCCAGAGCTGGAGTGCCGGGGCACTGCTGCGTGCGGTGACCCACCAGCACCGCGTGGCCGAGGGCCAGGGCAACGTGGTCGCACAGGACCTCGGGCCGAGTGCAGGTTTCGCCACGTTCGCGCTCAACGCCGCGTACCGTTTCAGTTCGCAGCTGCAGCTCAGCGCGGGCGTCGACAACCTGTTCGACCGCGCCTACAGCGAGCACCTGAACCTGGCCGGCAGTGCCGACTTCGGCTTCCCGGCCGACCCGGTGCGCATCAACGAGCCCGGGCGCAGCCTGTGGATGAAGGTGAACTACCGGTACTGATCCGCCGGGTGAAAAAAAACCGGGGCCGGATCCCCGCCAGGATCCGTCCCCGCCCGACGCCCTCTGTCGGGCAGCTTCGACTCTACGATGGCAACGCCCGTGGTGCACGGCTGGATACACCCCGACACACGCCGACACCGCCAAGGGCAGCCTTGCACGGAACGGGTTCAAGGCGCTATCACGGCTTCGGTTCCACGATGGTAAACGCTTGGCACATACCGCTTTTGCGGGGCCTTGCCTACACTCGGCGGCCGTGGATCAATCAGGACCATTCATGTTGGCTCGTATCGCTTCGACCCTGGCCCTTGGCCTCAGCCTGGCCGTGTTGGCCGGGTGCGCAGGCAAACAGGAGGCCGCCGCGCGTCGGCAGGGCGAAGCAGTGCCGGTCACGGCGCAGGTGGTGCAGCCCATGCAGTGGAACGACACCCTGCAGGCGCTGGGCACGGCCAAGGCGCGCGAGTCGATCAGCGTCACCGCCAAGGTCAGCGAAATCGTCGAGAAGGTGCATTTCGAAAGCGGCCAGCACATCGCCGCCGGCGCACCGATCGTGACGCTGCGCGGGCAGGCCCAGGAAGCGGCGCTGGTGCAGGCGCAGGCCACCTTCCACGAGGCCGACCAGTTGTACAAGCGCCAGCGCGAGCTGGCCTCCCAGCGGCTGGTGTCCAGCGCCACGCTGGATACGCAGAAGTCGATCCGTGATGCCGCCGAGGCGCGCGTGATGCAGATGCAGGCCGACATCGGTGATCGGCGTGTGCGCGCACCGTTCGCCGGCGTGCTCGGCATCCGCCAGGTCAGCCCCGGCTCGCTGGTGACCCCGACCACGGTCATTGCCACGCTCGACGACATCGAGCACATGCACATCGATTTCCAGGTGCCGGAAGTGGAACTGGCCGCACTGGGCGTCGGTGACAAGGTCAGCGCCACCAGCGTGGCGTGGCCGGGCCGCACCTTCGAGGGCGTGGTCAGTACCATCGACGCACGCATCGACCCGGCGACCCGTGCGGTGACCGTGCGCGGCGATTTCGCCAACAGCGACCATGCGCTGCGCCCGGGCATGCTGCTGGACGTGCGCCTGTTCCGCCCCGAGCGCCCGGCGCTGGTGGTGCCGGAAATCGCCGTGGTGCAGGTGGGCCGCGACACGTTCGTGTACCGCATCAAGAGCGACGACAGCGTCGAGCGCGTGGACGTGGTGACCGGTGCGCGCCGCGCCGGCGTGGTTGAGATCAAGCAGGGCCTGGAAGCCGGCCAGCGTATCGTGGTCGATGGCACCGGCAAGCTGCGCCCGGGTTTGAAGGTCGCGGCCAAGGATGCGGCCCCGGCCAGCGGTGCCAAGCCGGCGGATGCACCGGTGCCGGTCGCGGCCGAGGGCCACGGCGGATGAAGCTGTCCGACATCTCCATCCAGCGGCCGGTGTTCGCCGTGGTGATGAGCCTGTTGCTGCTGGTGCTGGGCGTGATGTCCTTCACCCGCCTGACCCTGCGCGAACTGCCCGCCATCGATCCGCCGATCGTGTCGGTGTCGGTGGACTACACCGGCGCCTCGGCGGCGGTCATCGAAAGCCGCATCACCCAGGTGCTGGAAGATGCGCTGGCCGGCATCGAAGGCATCGATACGATCAATGCGCGCAGCACCAACGGCCGCTCGCAGGTCAGCATCGAGTTCACCTCCAACCGCGATATCGAAGCGGCGGCCAATGACGTGCGCGATGCGGTCAGCCGCGTCGCCGACCGCATGCCCGAAGAAGCGCGTCCGCCGGAAATCGCCAAGGTCGAGAGCGATGCCGACCCGATCATATGGTTCAACATGGTGTCCTCGACCATGGACACGCTGGAGCTGAGCGACTACGCCGACCGCTACGTGGTCGATCGTTTCTCCAGCCTCGATGGCGTGGCCCAGGTCCGCATCGGTGGCCGCCAGCGCTATGCGATGCGCATCTGGCTGGACCGTGACCAGCTGGCCGCGCGCGGGCTGACCACTGGCGATGTGGAAACCGCACTGCGCAACGAGAACGTGGAATTGCCGGCCGGCCGCATCGAGTCGACCGACCGTGACTTCACCCTGCGCGTGGAGCGCAACTACATCAAGCCGGAAGACTTTGCGACCATCCCGCTGGGCAAGGGCCGCGACGGTTACGTGGTGCGCATGGGCGACGTGGCGAAGATCGAACTGGCTTCGGCCGAGCGTCGCGCGTACTACCGCAGCAACGGCGAGCCGGGCATCGGCCTGGGCATCGTCAAGACCTCCACTGCCAACTCGCTGGACGTGGCGCGTACCGCGCGCGCTGAAGCCGAGCGGGTGGCGCTGACCCTGCCCAAGGGCACGCAGATCTTCGTCGCCTTCGACAACACCACCTTCATCGAAGCGGCGGTGGATCGCGTCTACGCCACGCTGGTGGAAGCGATGATCCTGGTGCTGGCGGTGATCTGGCTGTTCCTTGGCAGTTTCCGCGCTGCACTGATTCCGGCCGTGACCGTGCCGGTCTGCCTGGTCGCGGCGTTCATCGCGCTGTATGCGTTCGATTTCTCGATCAACCTGCTGACCCTGCTGGCCCTGGTGCTGTGCATCGGCCTGGTGGTGGACGATGCGATCGTGGTGGTGGAAAACGTGCAGCGCCGCATCGACCTGGGCGAGCCCCCGCTGGTGGCCTCCAAGCGTGGCACCACGCAGGTCGCCTTCGCGGTGATCGCCACCACCGCGGTGCTGGTGGCGGTGTTCCTGCCGGTCGGTTTCCTGGAAGGCAATACCGGCCGCCTGTTCCGCGAACTGGCGGTGGCGCTGGCGGCGGCGGTTGCGTTGTCCGCGTTCGTGGCGCTGACGCTGACGCCGATGATGGCCTCCAAGCTGCTCAAGCCGCACACCGGGCAGGCACCGCGCGGCCTGCATGGCTTCGTCAACCGCAACCTGGAGCGCCTGGCCTCCGGCTATGGTCGCGTGCTCGACCATCACGTGGACCGCACCTGGATCTACCTGCTGGTGATGGTGGCCGCGCTGGCCGCCAGCTGGGGCCTGCTGAAACTGCTGCCGTCGGAGCTGGCGCCGGCCGAAGACCGCGGTTCGTTCCAGATCATGATCGACGGCCCGGAAGGCGCCGGCTACGACTACACCGTGCAGCAGGTACAGCAGGTGGAAGCGCTGCTGGCCCCTCACGTCGGCCCGGACAAGCCGATCGTGCGTGCCAACCCCCGCGTGCCCGGCGGCTTCGGTGCCAGCGAGGAAATGCACACCGGCCGCGTCAGCATCTTCCTGCAGCCGTGGCGCCAGCGCAGCGAGGCCACGCCGGACGTGGCCAACGCACTGCAGAAGGAACTGGACACCATCCGCGGCGTGCGCGTGCGTACGCAGGTGGGCGGCGGGCTGGTGCGCAGTGGCGGCCAGCCATTCCAGATCGTGCTGGGCGGCCCGGAATACGCCGAGATCGCGCAGTGGCGTGACCGCATCCTGCTGCGCATGGCCGACAATCCCGGCCTGGTCGGCCCGGATTCGGACTACAAGGAAACCCGGCCGCAGATGCGGGTGAACATCGACCGCCAGCGTGCGGCGGATCTCGGCGTGCCGGTCACCGCGATCGGTTCGGCGCTGGAAACCATGATGGGTTCGCGTCGCGTTACCACCTTCGTCGACAACGGCGAGGAGTACGACGTGCTGGTGCAGGCCGGTCGCGATGGCCGTGCCAGCCCGGCCGACCTGGCCGCGATCCGCGTGCGCGCCACCTCCGGCGAACTGGTGCCGCTGTCCAACCTGGTCACGCTCAGTGAAGTGGCCGAGGCGGGCACGCTGAACCGCTTCAACCGCCTGCGCTCGATCACCATCACCGCCGGCCTGGCACCGGGCTATCCGCTGGGCGAGGCCATCGCCTGGGCGCAGAACGTGGCCCGCGAGGAACTGCCGCAGTACGCGCAGGTGAACTGGAAGGGCGAATCGCGCGAGTACCAGAGTGCGGGTGGCG
Source organism: Stenotrophomonas sp. YJH_SMC_133 (assembly GCF_059370655.1). Classification (NCBI taxonomy): domain Bacteria; kingdom Pseudomonadati; phylum Pseudomonadota; class Gammaproteobacteria; order Lysobacterales; family Lysobacteraceae; genus Stenotrophomonas; species Stenotrophomonas sp. YJH_SMC_133. The sequence continues at coordinate 173,782 of NZ_JCAFTW010000008.1, forward strand.
CGGTGCTGCTGACCTTCGCCATGGCCCTGCTGGTGGTTTACCTGGTGCTGGCCGCGCAGTTCGAGAGCTTCATCCACCCGCTCACCATCATGCTGACCGTGCCGCTGGGCGTGCTCGGTGCCTTGGTCGGGTTGTGGGTGAGCGGCGGCACAGTGAACCTGTTCAGCCAGATCGGCATCGTCATGCTGGTCGGCCTGGCAGCGAAGAACGGCATCCTCATCGTCGAATTCGCCAACCAGCTGCGCGACGACGGAAGAACCGTGCGCGAGGCGATCATCGAATCGGCGATGGTGCGCCTGCGCCCGATCCTGATGACCTCGATCGCCACCGTGGTCGGCGCGATTCCGCTGGTGGTGGCCGGTGGCCCCGGCTCGGCCAGCCGTGGCACGATCGGCATCGTGATCATCTTCGGCGTGACTCTTTCGACGTTCCTGTCGCTGTTCGTGGTGCCGGCGTTCTACGCGCGGCTGGCCCCGTACACCCGCTCGCCGGAAGCGGTGAAGCGCGAACTGGAGAAGCAGGAAGCCGAATCGCCCTCGGTGGGCGGGCATGCCTGACCGGCACGCCGACGGGGTCGGATCCCTTTCCCAAAGGGAAAGGGCTCTGACCCCGCCACTACAGGGAGAAGGTTTCCGACTGCGCCCCTGGCGCCCGGAAGACCTGGAATCCCTGCTGCGCCATGCCAACGACGCCGAGGTATCGCGGGGCCTGCGTGATCGCTTTCCGTACCCGTACACGCGCGAGGATGGCGAGGCCTTCCTGGCGGGCCGCGTGCTGGCCCCTGGCACGCTGAACCTGGCCATCGAGATCGACGGCCAGGCCTGCGGCAGCGTCGGTGCCCAGCAGGGCGTGGCCGAGCGTGGGCATACCGCCGAACTGGGTTACTGGCTCGGCCAGGCCTACTGGGGCCAAGGCGTGATGACCCGCGTGGTCGGCCTGTTCGCCCCGTGGGTGATGGATGAGCTGCGCCTGTTCAGGCTCCAGGCCACCGTGGTCGACTTCAACCTCGGCTCGGCCCGGGTGCTGGAGAAGAACGGCTTCCAGGAAGAGGGCGTGGAGCGTTGCGCGGTCTACAAGCGCGGCGTGCTGCACGACCTGCGCCGTTTCGCCCGGGTGCGCACGCAACTGCCGTGAGCCCTCGGGGTCAGATCCCTTTTCGCCAGAAAAGGGCTCTGACCCCAACCCGCCATAAGGGCGAACCGGGGTCGGAGCCCTCGCGCGGCGCGCAAGGGATCCGACCCCTTGTCTTCTGGCGCTACCGCAGCGGCCTGCGATCAGGGAGAATCGACCGGTCCCCTCCAGCCGACGGGACGTCCTTACAACCCGCCGACTGGAGAGAGCGCGCGTGGAAGCAACCGTACACTTCATCAACAGCATCATCTGGAGCAAGGCACTGATCTTCGTGTGCCTGGGCGCCGGCCTGTTCTTCAGCCTGCGCACCCGCTTCATGCAGATCCGTGGCTTCTTCGAGATGTGCCGCCTCACCGTCAGGGGGGAGAAATCCGACGCCGGTGTGTCCTCGTTCCAGGCGCTGGCCATGTCGATGGCCGGCCGCATGGGCATCGGCAACATCGCCGGCGTGGCCACCGCCATCGCCTTCGGCGGTCCCGGTGCGATCTTCTGGATGTGGGTGATGGGCTTCCTTGGCGCATCCACGTCGTACGTCGAATGCACCCTGGCGCAGATCTACAAGACCAAGGATGCCGAAGGCCGCTACCGCGGTGGCCCGGCGTACTACATCGAAAAGGCCATGGGCCTGAAGTGGTATGCGCTGGCCTTCGCCATCGCCACGATCATCGCCGCAGGCTTCCTGATGCCGGGCGTGCAGGCCAACGCCATCGCCGACAGCATCATCAACGCCTGCCGTGGCACCGCGCTGTGCGGTCCGCTCGATGGCCAGGCCTTCGGCATGGAATCGGTGCAGGCGCTGAAGCTGGGGATCGGCATCGTGGTGGCGCTGCTGCTGGGCGTGGTGATCTTCGGTGGCGTCAAGCGCATCGCCAACTTCGCCGAGGTGGTGGTGCCGTTCATGGCCGCCGGTTTCATCCTGATGGCCATCATCATCATGATCATCAACTACGACCGCGTGCCGGAAATGTTCGGCATCATCTTCAAGAGCGCCTTCGGCACGCATGCCGCGTTCGGCGCGATGATGGGCCTGGCCGTGGAGTGGGGCATCAAGCGCGGCATCTACGCCAACGAAGCCGGCCAGGGCTCGGGCCCGCACGCGGCGGCCGCCTCGGAAGTCTCGCATCCGGCCAAGCAGGGCTATGTGCAGGCCTTCGCGATCTACTTCGACACCATGATGGTGTGCACCGCCACCGCGTTCCTGATCCTGGCCAGCGGTACCTACAACGTGTACTCGCCGGTGGAGGGCGCCGCGCCGATCTTCCAGGGCCTGGCCGGCATTCCGGAAGGCGCCGGTTACGCCCAGGCGGGCGTGGAAGCGGTGCTGCCGGGCTGGGGTTCGGCGTTCGTGTCCATCGCCATCTTCTTCTTCGCCTTCACCACCATCATGGCGTACTACTACATGGCCGAGACCAACCTCAGCTATGTGAACCACAACAGGAAGCGCCCGCTGACCGTGCTGGTGCTGCGCCTGGGCATCATCGGCATGGTGGTGTTCGGCGCGTTCCATAATGCGACCCTGGCCTGGGCGCTGGGTGACATCGGCGTCGGCCTGATGGCCTGGCTGAACATCATTGCCATCCTCATCATCCAGAAGCCGGCCATGCTCGCCCTGCGTGATTACGAACGACAGAAGAAGCTCGGCCTCGATCCAATCTTCGACCCCGATGCCCTGGGCATCAAGAACGCCGATTTCTGGCGTCAACGCAAGCTGGAGTTGTCCCGTAGTGAATGATCCCTGGAAGAATGCCCGCCGCCCGTCGTCGCGACCGCCGCGGGCCACTCCGCTGCCACCGCGTGAGGGCGGCACCCCGCCGCCGCCGGGGCGCGGCAACGACGAACTGCGCCTGTATGGCTGGAACGCCGTGCAGGCGCTGTTCGCCAATCGCCCGCAGGCGCTGCGCAAGCTGTACCTGGTGGACGCGCTGATTCCGCGCATGCAGCCGGTGCTGAAGTGGTGCGTGGCCAACCGCGTGGGCTATCGCGTCGTCGAGGAAGGCGACCTCAACAAGCTGGCTGCCACGACCCATCACGAAGGCCTGGTAGCCGACGTGCTGCGTGCGCCGGTCGTGCCGCTGGCGCAGTGGCTGGCCGATCTGGAGCAGGGCCCGGTGCTGGCGTTGTGGCTGGATGGTGTTGGCAACCCGCACAACTTCGGCGCGATCCTGCGCTCGGCCGCGCATTTCGGCGTCAAGGCGCTGCTGCTGCCGGCCGGCAGCACGCTGGCGCTGTCCGGTGCTGCCGCACGCGTGGCCGAAGGCGGGGCGGAGTCGGTGCCGCTGGTGCAGTTGCCGGAGACTGCAGAGGCGATGGCGCAGCTGCGCAGTGCCGGCTTCGGGCTGGCGGCGACCCTCGTTGAGGGTGGCGACGACGTGTTCCGTGCGTCGCTGCCGGAGCGGCTGGTGTACGTGATGGGCGCCGAAGGCGAGGGCATGGACCGCGGCCTGGCCAGCGAATGCGACATGCGGGTCTCGATTCCCGGCAGTGGCGCGGTGGAGAGCCTGAACGTGGCCTCGGCCACGGCCGTGCTGCTGGCGCAGTGGGCAAGTCGCCGCGGGTGATCCCGTATCCGGGGTCGCATGATCGGGGTCGGATCCCTCGCCGAAGGCGAGGGCTCTGACCCTGCCGGGTTCCTGATTCAGGACCCGCCTTGGTGGGTGCGAACCTTGGTTCGCACCGCGCTTCCAGTTGCGCTCGCCGGGCATGGCCCGGCACTACCGCATCACTCGTTCGGAGGCGTGGTCGCCTTGGCTTCGCTGCCGAAACTGCCATCGGCTTCCGCCGCCAGGTACGCGAACACCGTATACGCGGCCACGTTCTGCGCCAGCGCCTTCGGGTCGATCTTGTCCAGCGTGTCGTCGGCGGTGTGGTGCAGGTGGAAGTAGTCCGAGCCGTCCTGCGCCAGCCACGCCCACGCACCGCCCTTGGCGGCCAGCGGGCCGACGTCCGGGCCCGGGCCACCCTTGTCGGCCTGGTACTCGATGCCCAGCGGCTTCATCACTTCGGCAATCTGCTTCGTCGCTTCACGTGAGCCTTCCGGATTCGGTGAACCGGTATTGAAGGCGTAGATGCGGCCTGCGCCGAAGTCGCTCTCGGCGGCCAGCTGGTGCAGGGCCACGTCCTTGGCGTGTGCCTCGGCATAGGCCTTGCCGCCGTAGAGGCCCTGTTCCTCGTTGGCGAAGGCGATCACGCGGATGGTGCGCTTCGGTGCCTGCTTCAGCAGGCCGATCAGGTGGCCGGCGGCCATCGTGATGCCCACGCCCGCGCCGTCATCCACGGCGCCGGTGCCCAGGTCCCACGAATCCAGGTGACCACCGATCACCACCACTTCCTTCGGCAGGCTGCGGCCGGTGATCTCGCCGATCACGTTGTACGAGGTCGCCGTACCATCCCAGCCACAGTCCAGTGCCACCTTCACCGTGGTGCTGCCACGGGCCAGCAGGCGCGCCAGCTGGTCGGCATCGGGCACCGACAGTGCCGCCGACGGCACCGGGGTCAGGCCATCATCGAAACGGGTGATGCCGGTGTGCGGCACGCGGTGGGAGTCGGTACCGGCCGAGCGCATCAGGAAGCCCACCGCGCCCTTGCGGATCGCTTCTGACGGTCCCTTGCTGCGGATTGCACCGCCGCGGCCGTAGTCGCGGCCATCGCGGAACGGCAGCATCTGGTAATCGACGAAGGCGATCTTGCCCTTCAGCGAACCGGCCGGTGCCGCCTGCAGGGCGGCCAGATCGGCGAAGCGCACCACCTCCGCTTCCACCGTGCCGCCCGGGCTGCCGCCCAGCGCAGTGATCTGCAGCGGCTGCGGGTTCCTGCCGGTCACGGCAGCGTGTTCACTGCGCCGCTCCCATTTCGGGAAGGTCACCGGTTCCTTCCACACCTTGTCGAAGCCCAGTGCCTTGAACTTGGCTTCGGCCCAGGCCACGGCGCGGGCGTCGGCCTCGCTGCCGGCGATGCGCGGGCCGATTTCGGTGGTGAGCGATTCGACCACCTTCCAGCCGGTGTCATCGGCCAGCGCCTGGTCGCGCAGCTGCGCGGCGGTGGCCAGCGACGCCGGGGGCAGGGTGGTGGTATGCGGCGCCGCGAAGGCCGGGGCGGCCAGCAGGGCGAGGGAGGATGCGATGGCAAGGACGCGGCGACGCATGGACAACTCCGGGAAGGGACCTAAGCCTTGGAGCTTAACAGTCGTTCAGCCCGGCGCATGGGCGGGAGGTCATGGCTGGCGCGAACGCTGTTTTCCGCCATGTCCGGCAAAGCGAAAGCCCCGCCGGAGCGGGGCTTTCGCGCAGTCGCGGCAGTGCCGGCCGCTGGCCGGCTTCCGCATGTTCCGACATTGCCGGCCAGCGGCCGGCACTACCGTTCTGCCGCCTTATTTCTTCAGGCTGTCGCGGATCTCGCGCAGCAGCACCACTTCCTCGGCCGGTGCGGCCGGTGCAGCCTCCTGCTTGCGCGAGAGGCGGTTGATCGCCTTGACCACGATGAAGATGGCGAAGGCCACGATCACGAACTGGATGATGGTATTGATGAAGTCGCCGTAGCCAACCACCACGGCCGGAATCTCCTTGCCATCCGGACCCAGGTGGGCCGGCGACAGGGTCCAGGCCAGGCTGGAGAAGTCCACGCGGCCGATCAGGTAGCCCAGCGGCGGCATGATGATCTTCTCGACCAGCGCCGTCACGATCTTGCCGAAGGCCGCGCCGATCACCACGCCGACGGCGAGGTCGATGACGTTGCCGCGCATCGCGAATTCCTTGAACTCGGTGAGCATTCCCATTGTTGTTTTTCTCCGGTGGGGAAGTGGACAGCGCGCAGGGTAGCGCAGGTAATGTCAGCCGGCGATCACGCCGTGGCGCTCGGCCACATTTTCCAGGCGCGCGCTGAAGCGGTCGCCGGGCTTCAGTGCAGCCACGCCGGACGGGGTGCCCATGAACACCAGGTCGCCGGCACGCAGCTGCCACAGCTTGGACAGCTCGTGCAGGATCTCCGGCACGTTCCAGATCATCTGGTCCAGCAGCGCCTGCTGGCGCACCTCGCCGTTGACCTCCAGCGACAGGTTGAGCGCGGCCAGGTCGCCGACCTCTTCGGCGTGGACGATTTCGCTGATCGGCGCGGAGGCGTCGAAGCCCTTTGCGGCATCCCACGGGTGGCCCTTGTCCTTGGCCGCAGCCTGCAGGTCGCGGCGGGTCAGGTCCAGGCCGACGGCGTAGCCGTAGACCAGTGCTTCGGCATCGGCCACGGCCAGTTCGCCAGCGGGCGCATCACGGCCGATCGCCACCACCAGCTCCACTTCGTGGTGCAGGTTGGCGGTCGCCGGCGGGTAGGGGATGGCATCGTCATGGCCGACCACGATCGCATCGGCCGGCTTGCTGAAGAACATCGGGCGGCCGCGGTCATCGGCTGCCGGCACCGCCGCGCCCATCTCGCGGGCGTGGTCGGCGAAGTTGCGGCCGACGCAGTAGATGCGGTGCACGGGGAAACTGCCACCGCCCACCACCGGTACACGCGGCAGGGCTATGGCAGGGATCACATCGGAGACATCGGACATGCGGGCATCCAGGAAGGGCATGCCCGCAGTCTAGAACGCATGGCGCCCGCCGTCAGCGGGCGCGCAGGAGGTGGATCAGCGCGAGGCCGGCAACACCGGCTTGCGTACCACGCGGTACTCGCCTTCGACCACGGTCGGGTCGACCGGACGGGCAACACCCGGCTTGCGCGAGGCCAGCAGCTTCCACGCCAGGCCCACCAGGATCATCGCCGCACCGACGAACACGCCGATGAACACCATCGCGGCCAGGATCGCCAGGCCAAGCAGGCCCACGGCAACGCGCACCAGCGGATGGCGCGGCTTGCGCGGCGCGAACAGGGTGCGGAACTGGTTGAAGGCGGATGCGCGATTGAACATGGCGGCTCGATAGGCTGGGATCAGCGAAACCAGAGTATCGGGACGCGCCACTGTCATTGAGTGAAAAACTCGTTAAATATAGCCTGTGCTTATTACGGATCAATGACTTGTGTTCATGTCGCAGCCAGTCACCTGAGTGGGCGTGCGACAATGCGGGTTTACTGTCCGAGCCTTCGCCATGACTGCCCCTGCCGCCCTGATCGCCCTTGATGCCATTGCCGATGGCGCGTTTGCCGAGGTCGAAGCGGTGGTTGATGGCGATGCCGAATCGCTGGTGCTGTACCGCGACGGCGCGCAGGTGCGCGCGTTCCTGAACATCTGCCCGCACGCCGGCCGCCGCCTGGACTGGGCCCCGGGCCAGTTCCTGAAGAGCCGTGAAGGCCACCTGGTCTGCGCCGCGCATGGCGCCTCGTTCGCGCTGGACAGCGGCGACTGCATCGCCGGCCCGTGCAAGGGCGACCGCCTGCGCGCGGTGCCGGTGGACGTGCGCGACGGGCAGGTTTACCTGGCTTGAGGCAACCGGTGTGCGAACCAAGGTTCGCACCCACAGGATCAATGGGTATCCACATCAATGGGTATCCAGAGATTCAGCCACGCATGGCGTGGATCTACGGTGTCGACCAAGTCGACAGCTACCAGAGCGAGATCGGTGCCGACCAACGGTCGGCACCCACCACCAGCCTCGTGAAACTGTCGAAGGCGGGGTGGGTCCGGTTGCGGGGGCGTGAGCCGCATGGATGCGGCGATCGAGCTTACATGGACGTACTTGCAGCGTCCCCCGCAACCGGACCCACCCCGCCATCCCACGGAATGCCAGCCTTTGACGTTGACGTTGATTCGGGTGCAGGGCGCAGCCCTGCCAACAAACCCCAACCCTCAGAACATCAGGTTGATCATCAACACCACCACGCAGGTGTAGATCAGCGACAGCGGTCCGCCGACCCGCCACATCTCGCGCGGGGTGTAGTTGGCCGGGCCAGTGATCATCGAGATCACCGGGTTGGAGGCCGTCATCAGGTTGTTGGACGCCGACAGCGCCACGATCAGCGCGAACGCCGTCGGGTTGCCCCCCGCCGCCAGTGCCAGGTTCACCGCGATCGGCACCATCACGATGGTCGCACCCACATGGCTGATCACCAGCGAGAACGCCGTGGTCAGCAGCGCCAGCGCCACCTCCAGCACCCACACCGGAATGCCGGTCGGCAGCTTGTCGATGGTATGGCCGGCCACCCACGCGGCCGCACCGCTGGAGTCCATCGCCCAGCCGAGCGGAATCAGCCCGGCCATCATGAACACCGTCTTCCAGTTGATCGAGGCATACGCCTCGTCCATACGCAGCACGCCGGTCAGCAGCATGCCGGCCACGCCGGTCATCAGCGTCAGCGCCACCGGCAGCTTGCTGGTCAGCGCGATCAGGATGGTCAGCGCGAAGATCGCCATCGCAATCTTGAACTTGTGCGGGCGCTGCTCGCCGGTCGGATAGTCGGTCACCACCACGAAGTCGCGGCTGCGTGCGGCCTGCGCCAGGTCGGTCCAGATGCTGTGGAAGACCAGCATGTCGCCGGCACGCAACTGCACGTCGCGCGCGTCCTCGCGGATCACCTGCTTGTCGCGGTTGATCGCCAGCAGGCTGATGCCGCGCTCCTTGCGCAGGCGCAGGTCGGCCGCGCTCTTGCCGATCACGTTCGAGGTCGGCGGTACCACCGCCTCGGAAATACCGGCGCGGCTTGGGTTGAACAGGTCACCCAGGTGCTTCAGGCGCGAAGACATGCGCAGGAACTGGTTCTGCGCGAAGTCGTTGATCTGCTCGCGCGGACCCATTGCGCCGAGCACGCTGCCCACCCAGATGCGCATCTCCGCCGGCGGCGCCAGGCGGGTGTCATTGCCGGTCTTCAGGGCCAGCAGCAGCGGGGCATCGTGCAGGTTCTCGGCCTCGCCCAGGGTCATGCCGACCAGCGGGCTTTCGGCACTGACCACCAGCTCGAACACATCGCCTTCGATGCCATAGGTCTTGGCGAAGTAGCTTTCGGTGCGCGCCGGGGTGACCCCGTCGTTGGCCAGGTTCTCTTCCTCGATCAGCTTGCGGTCGCCGTAGTAGCGGAAGTACAGCAGCGAGGCGATCAGCAGCGCCACGCCGATCGGCAGCGGCGCGAACATGCGCAGCGGCTCGATGGTAGCCAGGCCCGAGGGCAGGTTGTTGTTGGCCGAGGCCAGCAGATCGTTCAGTAGGATCAGCGGCGAATTGCCGACCATGGTCAGCGCACCGCCCATCACGATCGCCGCCGAAATCGGCAGCAGCAGGCGCTGCAGGGTCAGGCCGGTGCGCGCTGCCAGTCGCGAAGCCACCGGCAGGTACAGCGCCATCACCGACGGGTTCTGCATGAAGGACGAGTTCAGGCCGGCAATGGCCGTGGTCATCATCAGCAGCCTCTGCTCGACGCCATGACCGCGTCGCAGCAGCCACGCGGCCAGCCGGTTCAGCGCCCCGGTGCGGTCCAGGCCGGCACCGAGGATGGTGGTGGCGATGATGCTCATCACCGCGTTACCGGAGAAGCCGCCGAAGATTTCCTCCGGCGCGATCAGCCCGGTGACACCGAGCACCACCAGCACCACCAGCGCGACCACGTCGGCGCGGATGCGCTCGAACAGGAACATCGCCATCGTGAAGCCGACCAGCCCGAGCACGAGCTTCATGTCGTTGGTCAGCGTCAGCGCGGTATCCATGTGGGGCGCGGCGTCCTCAGGCGATCGTCAGGTGCGGTCGTACAGCAGGTCCCAGACGCCATGGCCGAGCTTCTGGCCGCGGGTCTCGAAGTGGGTCTGCGGGCGCCAGTCCGGGCGCGGCACGCTGCCACGCGGGCCGGCACGGTTGACCAGGCCGGCGGTGGCATCGAGCACGTCCCACATCTGCTCGGCGTAGTCCTCCCAGTCGGTGGCACAGTGCAGGCGGCCGCCCGGGCGCAGCTTGCGCACCAGCAGTTCGGCGAACGCCGGCTGCAGCAGGCGGCGCTTGTTGTGGCGCTTCTTGTGCCACGGGTCCGGGAAGTAGATGCGCACTTCATCGAGCGCGCCATCGGCGATCTCGTTCTGCAGCACTTCAACCGCGTCGTGGTGGTACAGGCGCACGTGGTCGGCGTTGTCGTCGGCCAGCGCGTTCAGCAACCTGCCCACACCCGGGGCGTGCACTTCGATGCCGATGTAATCGCGCGACGGGTCGTGCTGGGCGGCGAAGCGCAGCGCGGCACCGTTGCCGAAGCCGATTTCCAGCACCTTGTGTGCCGGGCGGCCGAAGGTGGCGTCCAGGTCACGCGGTTGGCCGGTGTAGTCGAGGCCGAAGCGCGGCCAGCGTTCATCGAACGCGCGCTGCTGGGCGGGGGTGAAGCGGCCTTGGCGCAACACGAAGCTGCGCACCTCGCGGCGGCCTTCGCTTACGGTGAAGGGCTTGGGCGGAGCCTTGGAACCGGCGCTGTCGAAAGGATTGGTCATCAGCCGATCAGCCCATCCACCGGGGAGGAGGCGCTGGCGTAGCGCTTGCGCGGGATGCGCCCGGCCAGGAAGGCCTCGCGGCCGGCCTCGACCGCCTTGCGCATGGCACTGGCCATCAGCACCGGGTGGCGCGCACCGGCAATGGCCGTGTTCATCAGCACGCCGTCGCAGCCCAGTTCCATCGCAATCGCGGCATCCGACGCGGTACCGACGCCGGCGTCGACGATGATCGGCACCTTGGCGTCTTCGATGATCTGCAGCAGGTTGTACTTGTTCTGGATGCCCAGGCCCGAACCGATCGGCGCGGCCAGCGGCATCACCGCAGCGCAGCCGATCTCTTCCAGGCGCTTGGCCAGGATCGGATCGTCAGAGGTGTAGACCATCACCTCGAAGCCGTCCTTGACCAGCTGCTCGGCAGCCTTGAGGGTCTGCACCACGTCCGGGTACAGCGACTTCTGATCGCCCAGCACTTCCAGCTTGGTCAGGTTATGGCCGTCCAGCAGCTCACGGGCCAGGCGGCAGGTGCGCACGGCGTCTTCGGCGGTGTAGCAGCCGGCGGTGTTGGGCAGGATGGTGTAGCGCTCCGGCGGCAGCACGTCGAGCAGGTTCGGCTCGCCCGGGTTCTGCCCGATGTTGGTGCGGCGGATCGCCACGGTGACGATCTGGGCGCCCGCGGCCTCGGTGGCCAGGCGGGTTTCTTCCAGATCCTTGAACTTGCCGGTGCCGGTCAGCAGCCGCGAGCCATAGGTCTTGCCGGCGATCACCAGCGAATCGGGGGAGACATGAACGTTCATGGCGCGATTATCGCCTATCCGCCTGAAGATGGGATCACGCAAGGCGGTGCTGTCCGCAGGAGAGCGAGGGTAGAGCCGGCCGCTGGCCGGCACATGCAGGGTGCCTGACAGCGTCGGATTGCCGGCCAGCGGCCAGCACCACCCGGAGGTCTCAGCCCCCGCCCAACGCGTGCACGATCTCCACCACGTCGCCTTCGGCCAGGACGTGCTCGCCGTGGCGGCTGCGGCTGACGATCTCGCCGTTGACCTCGACCGCCACCCGGCGCTGCAGCAACTGTTCGGCCTCGAGCAGGTCGTGGAGGGTTGCCGAAGCGGGCAGGGCGCGGGGTTCGCCATTGAGCTGGATGTTCATCCGTGCATTGTCGCCGATAGCCCGCCGGGATCGGAACACTTGCAAATTGAACGGGGCGCCAGCTCCGGCACAGCAGGTTTCCCGGCGATCGGGCGACAATCCATGCGGCGGCGCAGCGTGAGCAAAACGCGGCGCAGTGAAACCATTCACCGTGCGCCGGCGTACGTCCGCCGGGTCCTCAACGATATCCCCACAGGAGTTTTTTCATGCTGCTCAGCAAACGCCCGATCCGCACCCTGATGGCGGCCGCGATCGCGCTGGCCGCGCTTCCGGCCATGGCAGGCGAATCCCCGTATTCCAAGGCCGTGTTCTTCGGCGACAGCCTGACCGATGCCGGCTATTTCCGCCCGCTGCTGCCGGCCGATGTGCGTCCGGTGACCGGCCAGTTCACCACCAACCCGGGCTGGGTGTGGTCGCAGCAGGTCGCCAACTACTATGGCCTCAATGGCGCCGCCAATGGCAACGGCCAGAACGGTGACAATTACGCGGTCGGTGGTGCCCGCGTTGGCGTGGACGTGCCGAGCGCAATGGGGACTATCCCCTCGCTGAAGTCGCAGGCGGCCCGTTATCTGGCCGCCAACGGCGGCAAGGCTGACGGCAATGTCCTGTACACGGTGTGGGGCGGCGCCAATGACCTGTTCGCCGCCGCAGCTGCGCCGACGCAGGCACAGGCCATCATCGGCGCCGCCGTCACCGACCAGATCGCTCTGGTGGGTGCGCTGAAGCAGGCCGGTGCGCAGTACGTGCTGGTGCCGAACCTGCCGAACGTCGGCCTGACCCCGGCCTTCCGCGGCCCGAACGCGGCCACCGCCACCGCGCTGTCAGCCGGCTACAACAAGGCTCTTTATGGTGGCCTGAAGCAGGCCGGCATCGAGTTCATCCCGCTCGATACCTTCACCGTGCTGGGCGAAGTCGCCGCCAATCCGGCCATGTACGGCTTCACCAACGTCACCAGCACCGCCTGCAAGATCGATCCGGCCAATTCGACCCAGAGCATCCTGACCTGCAATCCGACCAGCTACGTCAGCCCGGATGCGGCCAACACCTATCTGTTCGCCGATGGCGTGCATCCGACCACGGCGGGCCACCAGCTGCTGGGCCAGTACGCGGTCTCTGTGCTGGAAGCCCCGCGCCTGCAGCAGGTGCTGAGCCACTCGGCACAGACCATCGGTCGTTCGCGTGCCGATCAGGTCAGCATGCACCTGGGCGGTCGTCCGGCCGACGGCCTGTCCTGGTGGGGCGGCGTCCGCGGTGACCTGCAGCGCTACGACCACGCGGATCTGTACGATGGCCTGGCGCCGGCCGGCCTGTTCGGCATCGACTGGGCGCGCGACGGCATGGTGGTCGGCGGCTTCGCCGGCTTCGGCCGCCTCAACGCCGACTTCGGCAACAGCCGTGGCGATTTCACCCAGAAGGACACCACCGCCGGTCTGTTCGCCGGCTGGTACGGCGATCGCATCTGGGTGAACGGCCAGGTCAGCTACACCTGGCTGTCGTATGACGTGAACCGCAAGGTCCAGCTCGGCCCGGCCACCCGCGAACACGGTGGTTCGCCGGACGGCAGCAACCTGACCGCCGCCCTGAACGCCGGTTACGAGTTCGGCACCGAAGGCGGCTTCCGCCACGGCCCGATCGCTTCGGTGATCTGGCAGAAGGTGAAGATCGATGGTTACACCGAAAGCGCTGCGGCCGGCACCCTGGCTACCGCGCTGGGTTACGACCGCCAGAACGTTGATTCGACCGTTGGTCGCATCGGTTGGCAGGCCCGCTTCGATGGCGGCACCCTCAAGCCGTACGCGCAGCTGACCTACGACCATGAGTTCGAAGACACCAAGCAGGGCAGCGCGTGGCTGCAGACCCTGCCGGAACTGGGCAGCTACCGTGTGCCGGGCCTGAAGTTCGACAAGGACTACGCGACCGTCGTGCTGGGCGCCCGCACCGAACTGTTCGGGCTGCAGAGCAACTTCGGCCTGAGCGCTTCGGCCGGGCAGAAGCGTGCCCAGGACGCAACGCTGTTCGCCAACTTCAGCGGCACCTTCTAAGCAGAAACCAGGCGGGGTCGGCCCTCTCGGCAACGAGAGGGCTTTGACCCCCGGCCTGATGCGATGGGCACCATTGCGCAACACGGGGCCCAGCGCATAGACTTCCCACCGCAACGCGGGCGTAGCTCAATGGTAGAGCTGTAGCTTCCCAAGCTACTGACGTGGGTTCGATTCCCATCGCCCGCTCCATGTCTCCAGCGGTCTGCATCAGGCAGACGCTCCGCGATATCCGCACCCCGCTTTTCCGCGCATGGATCCCGGTCGAGATGCCCGGTGAATGCCAGGGCTGGACGTGGCTTCGCAAACATCCCTTGGCCGGATCGGTCGAGTCCGAATGCATCCTTGCGCTGAGCCTGCAGGACAGGAACTGCCCCGCTGCAGCTGCGGCTGCTGTGGCCTCCCGGGCCCGGTCGAGCTGCGGGGTTCAGTTGATGCTTGGCTTCGCAATGCTAGAAGATCGTCAGCTGTTGACGCCCAACATCCGTTGCCCGGAGCGTGAATGATCGCTGCACTTGTGCCCATCAGGCGATGCTTTGATTTTTCCGGACGATCCGACCGGCGGGAGTTCTGGTCGTATTCGCTGCTGGCCGGGTTCGTGATGGCGGTGAGCTACAGCGTGATGGATCGCGGTTACTGGCTGGTCGGGTACCTGTCATTGGATTGGGAAACGTCCGAGATCCTGTGGAAGGTGGGATGGGTCATGACCGTCTGCGCTGTCTTCGTCTTCCTGCCTCCGATGCTGGCCCTGACCGTGAGGAGATTGCACGACATCGACGAGTCAGGCTGGTACACGGTGATCGCGTTCATTCCCTTGGGGGTGTTCGTCCTCTTTCCGGTCATGCTGCTTCCCGGGAGCGAGGAAGAGAATCGATTTGGCGCAGTTCCAGGAGCGCAGGATGCTTGAACCGGCATCGGCCGCAATCGATCGGATCGGCATTGAAGACGTCGACGGTTCGCTGGGGCGCCTCTCTCATCCGCATGTCCCTTGATCGAACCGCCCTGCGGCGCTACACCCAGTGGTTGCCGTTCCTGGCCCTGGTCGCCGTCTGTGTGGCCTGGTGGTCGCCTCTGGGAGTGATTGTCGGCCTTGCCGTGTGCCTTGCGTTGGGGGGCGCGCTGCAGCGAATCGATCTGGTCGGCAATGCCGTGGGCGGCTCACGACTGCGCTCGCGATCGATGAAGCCCTTTGCCGAACGGCCGCCCGCACATGATGTGCTGTTGGATTGGGCCGAGCTGGGCATGGGCGGACCGGCGTACAGCACGCAGATGCTGCGCGATGGCGCCATCGTCGAAGGCGTATCCACTGGAGGCAGTCGTGATGCCAGTGGTGAATGGCAGGACCTGCCGGGAGGCGCGCTGCGCCTGGCCAGCGGGTATGTTGATCGATGCGAAGCAGTGATCGTCTACGACGAGCGCCAAAAGACGGTGCAGGTGCTTGCGGCTGATCCCGGCCAGTTCCGGCAGCAGCTGGGCGAGCGCCTGCAGACCGATGGGGAGGCGGGGGCGGCGTCGTGGCTGCGCAGCCAGTCCGGCGGCGTGACCCAGCTGCATTCCTGCCGAGGCCTATGGTTGGAGCACGGACATCCGGCGCTGGCCGCCGGATTGCCGCGGGCGCTGAGGCACGTCCTGCCTGATGCCCGGGTGCTGCGCGCGGTCCCGCTGCTTCCCGATGATCTGCGCGTGACTGCGCATCCGGCCCTGTTCGCGTGCATCTGCCCGTATGCCCTTTACCTTGACGAGACCTCCAGTGGTCGCCATGCCTGTGATCTGGAGACCGTGATCGCGAGCCCGTCGGGACGCTGCCTGGTGGTGGCCGGCAGTGTGCTTGATGAGAACCTGCGACCCATCGAGGGCGTGTGGCTTGTCTGCTGGCAGGGTCGTTGGCAAGCCTTTGCCCGTCATGCGATGGGGGGCTTCGGCAAGGCCCGGAGCATGGCCTGGATCAATGTGATCGATGCTGACGATGACGGCACACTGCAGTGCGAAGCCTATGAGGAACGCTGGGAGTTCGATGCCGTCCATCGATACCCCACGCGCCACACAGCCTTGGAGCTGCCTGTGGAATGGCGGGAAACCGGGTTGGCGCTGCGCGCCCGGGATGGGCGCTTCAGGCTGCGCCTTCCCTCGCGCTGATCAGGCCTCGGCGGCGCGCGCGCTCGTTTCCCGCAGCGACTGTGCATATTCCTCGGTGAACAGCCCCGACAACGCCTGGCGCTGCTCCGCATCGATCTCGCGCGAGGCGTTGGCCGTGTAGTCGAAATGAACCATCACGCAGCGGCCGCTGGCTACCAGGGCCTCGAACTGGAACGCCTGCTGCACGATCGACAGCGAGGAGCGGCCAATGCTCTCGATCCGGGTCTCGATGCGCACTTCGTGTCCCGCCTGTATCTGCTGCAGGAAGTCGATCTCGTAGCGGCGCAGGATCAGTGCCAGGTCGCGCATGCTGGCCTCGCGGCTGAAATGCCGGAAGATCTCCTGGCGGCCTTCCTCGAACCAGACGGGCAGGGCGGTGTTGGTGACGTGGCCGAGTACATCCACTTCGGAGAAGCGCGGGAATACGGTGATCGACATCGGGTTTCCTTGCGGTCTGGCCTGCCCCCGCAGTGTGCCGCCTGCGCCGGAGCAAGCCACGCCGCAGGGCATCATCCACCCGCCACACGCCCGCGCTATGCTGCGCGCCTGCCGCCCGATCCTGCCGCGATGAAGCTCGCCATCCTGTCCCGCAACAGTTCCCTGTATTCCACCCGCCGGCTGGTCGAGGCGGCGCGCGCGCGCGGCCACACCGTGCGCATCCTCGATCCGCTGCGCTGCTACATGCGCATTGCCGCCGATGGCTTTTCGATGCATTACAAGGGCCGGCCGATGACCGGCGTGGACATGGTCATCCCGCGCATCGGTGCCTCGATCACCCGCTATGGCACGGCCGTGCTGCGCCAGTTCGAACTGATGGGTGCACGCACCCCGAATCCGTCCGACGCGATCCTGCGTTCGCGCGACAAGCTGCGCGCACACCAGCTGCTGGCGGCCAAGGGCATCGACATGCCGGTTACTGTGTTCGGCGACAACCCCGACGACACCGTCGACCTGTTGTCCATGCTGGGCCCACCGCCGCATGTGGTGAAGCTCAATGAGGGTACCCAGGGGCGCGGCGTGATCCTTACCGAGAAGGCCAGCGCCTCGCGCGGCATTGTCGAGGCCCTGCGCGGGTTGTACGCCAATTTCCTGATGCAGGAATTCATCGGCGAGGCCAAGGGCGCCGATCTGCGCTGCTTCGTGGTCGGTGACCAGGTGGTTGCCTCGATGCAGCGGCAGGCGCCGGAAGGTGACTTCCGCTCCAACCTGCATGCCGGGGGTACGGCGGTAGCGGCCAAGGCCAGCCGTGCCGAGCAGCAGGTGGCGGTGCGGTCGGCCAAGGCGCTGGGACTGTCGGTGTGCGGGGTGGACCTGATCCGCTCCGCGCGCGGCCCGCTGGTGCTGGAGGTCAATTCAACGCCGGGGCTGGAAGGGATCGAGGCTGCGTGCGGGGTGGACGTGGCCACGCGCATCATCGAGCACGTCGAGAAGCTTAAAAAACCCTGAGTATTCAGCGGCTTGAGATTCTCACGGGCGGATGAGGCCGGCTTTAACAAGCCTTTAATCGGCCCACGCGTAGGCTTCAGCGAACCGCAGCTCTGCCTCTCAGCAGGATCGGTATCGGGATACAACTTCAGACCCAGGCGGGGGCACCGCCTGGGTCTTTTTTATGCCTGCCCGCTGTCCCTTGTGGAGGTGGCGTGACGGCCGTAGAGTGGCCCCCATCGTTCCTGGATGGATCGGAGGCTGGCGATGTACCGCATCACGATGATCGCGTTGTTGCTGGGCCTGGCCGGATCTGCTGCGGCCAAGCCGGAGAAATCCGTTGTGCAGATGGACCGGCAGTCGCCGGTGGCCGAGCAGGTGCGCCAGGTCGAAAAGGCCCTGGATGATGGCGATTACAGCGAGATTTCCGCTGATGACCGCAGCACCGTGCGCGAAGCGCTGGCCCGGATCACCGCGCGGATGGGCGGCCACCAGAGCGTGCAGGAACTGCCGCCGCAGGTGCAGGGGGAGGTCTTCAACGACCAGGAGCGGATCAACACCCTGCTCACCCGTGCCCACGAGGACAGCCGGCAGATCTGCCAGCACACGCGCAGCACCGGCAGCAACATGCCCAAAAGCCGCTGCCTGACGGTGGCCGAGCGCCGCCGGATCGAGGAAAAGGGCAAGGCGCTGTTGAACGACCAGCGCACCTTCAACAACTTCAACCCTGCCAGCTCGCGGTAGGGCTTCCGCTGCCCCGACCATTGGCACTTGCTGGCGTGAAGGGGGTGCGAATACAGTCGGGATTCGCCACGGACAAGGATTTGTTTGCCATGAAACAGGCTTTGATGTCGGCCGTCCTGTTGTCAGGACTCGCCCTGGTCAGTACCGCATCGGCATCCAGGGGCAAGGACGTGTTCGTGCCCGGCCAGCCGCTGCAGCAGCAGATCGCGCGTATCGAGGTGGAGCTCAAGGACGGCGAAACCTATTCGGAACTCAAGCAGGACGAGCGCACCCGCGTCAACGACGCCCTTGCACGCATGCGCGCAGCGGTGGAGCAGTACCCCGCACGCGATTCCATGCCTGAACCGGTGCAAACCCAGGTCTTCAACGATCAGCAGGTCGTGAACACGGTTTTGACACAGGCGCGTGAAGATAGTCGTCTAATATGCCAACGTGAAAAGCCCATCGGTTCCAACCGGACCACGACGCAGTGCATGACCGTTGCCGAGCGCGCTCGGCAGAAGGAACGGGCACAGCAAGACATGAGGCAGGTCATGCGCGCCGGCAGTACAGTCAATTAGAGGTGACAGTGAGAATCCTGGTAATCGAAGACAACAGCGACATTGCGGCCAACCTGGGCGACTATCTGGAGGACCGGGGGCACACGGTGGACTTCGCGGCTGACGGGGTCACCGGCCTGCATCTGGCCGTGGTGCACGAGTTCGACGCGATCGTGCTGGATCTCAACCTGCCAGGCATGGACGGCATCGAAGTCTGCCGCAAGCTGCGCAATGAAGCGCGCAAGCAGACCCCGGTGCTGATGCTGACGGCCCGCGATTCGCTGGACAACAAGCTGGCCGGCTTCGACTCCGGTGCCGATGACTACCTGATCAAGCCGTTCGCGCTGCAGGAAGTGGAAGTGCGTCTGAACGCCCTGTCGCGCCGCGGCAAGGGCGTGCAGACCCGCGTGCTGGAAACCGGCGACCTGGAATACAACCTGGATACGCTGGAAGTGCGCCGCCAGGGCAAGCTGCTGCAGCTCAACCCGACCGCGCTGAAGATCCTGCAGGCGCTGATGGAAGCGGCACCGGCGGTGGTGACCCGCCAGGAGCTGGAAACCCGCGTGTGGGGCGAGGAACTGCCCGATTCGGATTCGCTGCGCGTGCATATCCATGGCCTGCGTGCGGTGGTCGACAAGCCGTTTGAAGTGCCGCTGATCCAGACCCGCCATGGCATCGGATACCGCATCGCCACCCCGGAAGCCTGATTCCGTGGCAGCCAAGGGGGAGCGCCGGCGCACGCCATACCGGCGGCGCCTGCGCAGCCGCATCATCGTCTCGTTCGTGTTGTTGGGCTTCTGCCTGACGACACTGTTCGCGTTTGCCACCAACTGGGCCCGCCTGCGCGTGGAAAACCAGCTGGTGGAAGAGCTGATGAACCGCAACATCGACGAGTACGCGCGGCGCTACTACGAACACCCGGGCCACAACCCGGACGCGCCGGTGCTGCAGATCCGTGCGTATGCCTATTCCAAGGACAAGTTCGACCGGGTGCGCGAAGAACGCGCGCAGTGGGCGGGCTTCTCCGATGGCATCCACAGCGTCAGCGGCGACGAACACGGCGAACCCTATTCCTACAAGCTGGCCGTGCGGAAGACGCCCGACGCCTGGTTCTTCCTCGCCTATGACATGACCGACAGCGTGCGCGGCGGCAAGCAGCTCAACCGCGCGCTGGTGTTGTCGGTGCTGGTGTTCAGCGTGCTGTCGCTGGTGCTGGGCTGGTGGTCGGCGTCGAAGGTGATGAAGCCGGTGTCGGACCTGGCCGCGCGGCTGCGTGCGTACCGTGGCGGTACCAGTGAGCCCGAGCCCTTGGCGCCGCGCTTTCCCGATGACGAGGTGGGGCAGCTGGCACAGGCGCTGGACGACTATTCCTCGCGGCTGACCGAAGTGGTGCAGCGCGATCGCGAGTTCAATGCAGACGTCAGCCATGAACTGCGCACGCCGCTGGCAGTGATCCGCGGTGCCACCGAGCTGCTGCTGACCCGGCCCGGCCTGGACGAGAAGGTGCTGCAGCGCCTGCAGCGTATCCAGCGTGCCGAGCAGCAGTGCAGCGACCTGATCGGCGCACTGCTGCTGCTGTCGCGCAACGAGCGCGGGCAGGGCACCAGCAACGTGGCCCGCGTGGCCGAGCAGCTGCTGGATGCGCACCGCGCGCAGCTGGGTGGCAAGCCGCTGGAGCTGCTGCTGGAAGGCGAGCGCAACCTGGTGATCGATGCACCCGAGGCGGCGCTGTCGGTGGCGCTGGGCAACCTGATCGGCAACGCGGTGAAGTACTCGCAGGATGGCGAAGTACGCGTCTTCGTGGGCGCCAATTCGGTGTCGGTGACCGACAGCGGCCCGGGCCTGAGCGAGGAAGACGCGGCCAAGCTGTTCCAGCGTGGCTACCGCGGCACGCACGCTGGTCATTCGCAGGGCGGCGGCATCGGCCTGTCGATCGTCAGCCGTCTGTGCGACCTGTACGGCTGGCAGGTGAGCGTGCGCCCCGGTGGCGAGCGTGGCGTGATCGCCACCCTGACGTTCTCGCCGAAGCCGTTGTAAGCGGCCCTGCTTTGGTGGGTGCCGACCTTGGTCGGCACGGACCCTGCCGACCTTGCATCACGCCCTGTGTCGCTTGTGCCACTGAATCCCCCGCACGCGAACATCGCATCACAGGCCCGACACGACACCACCGTGATCGCTGCCGCGCCCCGCGCGTGTTCCAACGCACGCATTGGCAAGCCCGCGCCGCACTTGGGAATTTCCTTACAGATCGCCGTGCGCGGCGATGGCCTGATGACCTGGCTGGGGCAGGTGCCTTGGCCGGGATTGGCGTCCTGAAATCAACTGTCAGATGGAAAACTCCCGATGCCTCGCGCGGCATCGCGGACAATGCACTGTGCTCGCTTCATGGCGGGCGGTGCGTGGGGATTCCCGGGAATCCGCCGGAGTTTCCATCCATCTGGGAGTTGTCCGGTACGCCAACCCGCACCGTCCGCCACCTTGCATCTGCAGGTGGCCTGCCGTCTGCGAGGAGCTTCACCATGTCCACCCGCCCGCTGTTCCCCCAGTTGCACGCCCTGATCGGCGATGCCGCCCACCTGCTGCCTGCCGACGTCGCCGAGCGGGTCGAAGTTCTGCTGGATGACCCCAGGGACCTGCTGCCCGCCCTGCTGGCGCGCATGGATGGCCGCGACGCCGCCGACGGCCAACGGCTGGATGTGCAGGAGGCCAGCCCGGCGCAGGCCGCCACGATGGCTGGTCTCAGCCGCACGCTTGCCGGCCTGAATACCCTGATCCAGCTGCTGCACGCTGCCGAAATCGCGCGGGAGCAGGGTGGCGCCCGCCAGCAGCTCAATCCCGATGTGGTCGACGGCCTGCTGTTGGGCGCCCGCGAACTGGCCCGCTACGCCCGCCAGCAGCTGGAGTAGATCCACGCCACACATGGATGCGCTTTGGTAGTGCCGGCCGCTGGCCGGCAATCGAATCGGCCAGTAGATCCACGCCACGCATGGACGCGCTTTGGTAGTGCCGGCCGCTGGCCGGCAACCGAATCGGCCAGTAGATCCACGTCACGCATGGATGCGCTTCGGTAGTGCCGGCCGCTGGCCGGCAATCGAATCGGCCAGTAGATCCACGCCACGCGTGGATGCGCTTTGGTAGTGCCGGCCGCTGGCCGGCAACCAGGCCTCAAGCCCCGGCCAAGCCCAGATACCGCGCATGCAGCTGTTCCACCTGCACCTGCAGGTCCTCCGGCTGCCCATCATTGACCACTACGTCATCGGCCAGTGCCAAGCGCTGCGCACGGCTGGCCTGCGCAGCAATCATCCGGTCGGCCAGCGCAGCATCAATGCCATCGCGCTGCATCAGCCGGGCATGCTGCACGGCTTCCGGTGCATCCACCAGCAATACCCGGTCCAACCAAGGGTAAGCCTTCCGCCCGCCCACCTCGGTCAGCAGCGGAATGGCGGCAATCGCATAGGGGCTCTCAGCCTGCTCGCACTGCTGTTGCATCAGCAGGCGGATGGCCGGGTGGGTGATGGCTTCCAGCGCCGTCCGCTCGGCCGGATCGGCAAAGACGTGGGCGCGCAGGCGGGCCCGGTCCAGGTTGCCGTCGGCCAGCAGCATGTCGGCGCCGAAACGCTCGGCAATGCGGGCCAGCGCCGGGCTGTCGGCAGCCACCACGGCCCGGGCGGCCAGGTCGGCGTCGGCCACCACGATGCCCAGCGCTTCGAAGCGCCGGGTCACTTCACTCTTGCCCGAGGCGATGCCACCGGTCAGGCCAACCACATAGCGGCTCATGGGGACTCCCCTCAGCGCAGCCCGCTCATCACCATGTACTGCTCCACCAGCGGCGCGCCCCACATGAAGTACAACCAGCCGGCAATGGCCAGGTAAGGGCCGAACGGAATCGGCGTGGCGCGGTCACGGCCCCGGCTGTACAGCCAGATCGAGCCGATGATGGCGCCCAGCACCGACGACAGCAGGATGATCGGCAGAATGCCCTTCAGCCCGCACCAGGCGCCCAGCGCTGCCAGCAGCTTGAAATCGCCGTGGCCCATGCCCTCCTTGCCGGTCAGCTGCTTGAACAGCCACCAGACCGTCCACAGCGACAGATAGCCCACCGCCGCGCCCACCAGGGCGGGCTTGGCCGGCATGTACAGGTTGTCGATGCTGCCTATCAGCCCCAGCCACATCAGCGGCAGGGTGAGCTGGTCGGGCAGCAGCTGGGTGCGCAGATCGATGCCGGACAGCGCGATCAGGAAGCAGGTCAGCACGATGGCGCCGAAACCCTGCCAGCCGAAGCCGAACTGCCAGACGCAGGCCACCACCAGCAGTGAGGTCAGCGCCTCCACCAGCGGGTACTGCAGCGAGATCGGTGCCTTGCAGTGGCGGCACTTGCCGCCCTGGATGATCCAGCTGAACAGCGGGATGTTCTCGTACCAGCTCAGCTTGTGCTTGCAGTGCGGGCAGTGCGACGGCTCGACCACGATCCCCGGTGGGGGCGGTTCATAGAAGTCCGGTTCCTCCAGGACTTCGCGCGCATCGCGCTTCCACTGCCATTCCAGCCGCTTGGGCAGGCGCAGGATGACGACGTTCAGGAAACTGCCCAGCAGCAGTCCGAAGGCGGCCGCGGCGGGGTAGCCGAGGCCAGGATGCTGGTCGAGAAAAGCCATGTATGTGTTATCCGACGACGGCGCCGAGTTTGAAGATGGGAAGGTACATGGCAATCACCATGCCGCCCACAATGGTACCAATGAACACCATGATCATCGGTTCCAGCAGGCTGCTCAGGGCATCCACCGAATTGTTGACCTCCTGCTCATAGTACTCGGCCACCTTGAACAGCATGGCGTCCAGCGCACCAGCCTCTTCGCCGATGCCGGTCATCTGGATGACCATGTGCGGGAACAGGTTGGTCTGTTTCATCGACATGTTCACCGGGTAACCCACCGAGACGTCGTCGCGCATGCGCAGCACCGCCTCTTCGTACACGGTGTTGCCGGTAGCACCGGCCACGATGCCCAGCGCCTCCACCAGCGGTACGCCGGCCTTGAAGGTCACCGCGGTGGTGCGCGAGAAGCGGGCGATGGCGCTGTTGTGCATGATCTGCCCGATCACCGGCACCTTCAGCACGAGCCGGTCCATCGCATGCTGCATCTTCGGCGAGCGCTTGTAGGACATGACCAGGGCGACCGCCGTACCGATCGCGACCAGCAGCATCAGCCACCACCACGACACCATGAATCTCGAAAGGTTCACCACCATCTGGGTGAAGGCGGGCAGCTCGGCACCAAAGCTCTTGAACACGTCCTCGAACTGCGGCACCACGAACACCAGCATGATGCCGCTGACCAGCATGGCCACCACCACCACCATGATCGGGTAGAACAGCGCTTTCTTGATCTTGCCCTTCAGCGCTTCGATGTTCTCCTTGTAGGTGGCCACCGTGTCCAGCACGGTTTCCAGAACGCCGGCACCTTCGCCGGCCCGCACCAGGTTGCGGTACAGCTCGTCGAACTGCACCGGGTGCTTGCTGATCGCCTCGTACATCGAGGAGCCGCCCTCGATGTCGGTGCGGATGGTGTCGACCAGCTTCTTCATCCGCGGGTTCTTGTGCCCGCTGGCGATGATGTCCAGCGCCGACACGATCGGCACGCCGGATTTCATCATCGTGGCCATCTGCCGGCTGAAGAAGGCGATGTCCTTGGGCTTGACCGGGCTGCCGGCGGCGCCGAACAGCGGCTTCGGCTTGGGCTTGACCTGGCCCGGGTTGATGCCCTGGCGGCGCAGCTCGGCGCGCAGCAGGTTGGCGTTCTTGGCCAGCTGCTCGCCCTTCATCTTCACGCCCCGCTTGTCGGTCCCCTCCCAGACAAACGGCTGCAGCTCCATGGTGGCGCGCGCCACCGGCTCTTTCTTGATCGCACTGCGACTGACAGACATTTTGGCTCCCCAAGACCCGCCATCCCCAGGCGGGTAACTAGCCATCGATGGTAGCGGGTTCAAGGGCGGATGGGCAGTTGGCAGGCGGCCCAGCGTGCGATTTCGTGCCGGGTGCCGACCAAAGGTGACGTACTGCGTCACATTGCCGCGTCCATCGCAGATTCGGAAGCGGGGGGTTCCCATCCGCGAAATTGCTGCCATCATGGGCGCGGGGAAATCCAGGGGGAGGCGTGCCGGGGTTGGCACGCAACCTGCGTTGATCCACCCGCAGGGCGCGGGGCCCGCTCAACCGGCGTTGTCCGGTCCGATCCCGTGCACTGAACTCAACCACCACTATCTTGGGGATGTACCAATGAAGAACCAGAAGGGCTTCACCCTTATCGAACTGATGATCGTCGTCGCGATCATCGCCATCCTGGCCGCCATCGCACTGCCCGCCTACCAGGACTACACCTCGAAGTCGAAGGTCACCGCTGCGCTGGCCGACCTGGCCTCGCACAAGACCCAGTTCGAAATGGAAGTCAGCAACGGTAAGACTCCGACGCTGGAATCTGCCGGCTTCCAGAGCAAGGAAACCGGTAGCTGCTCGGAAATCACCGTGGCTAAGACCGGCATGAAGTGCACCATCCGTGATCCGGGTCGTATTGGCACCAGCTCCAGCATCTCGCTGGACTATGCCGAAGCAACCGTCGACGCTACCTCGGGCGCGATCACCAAGGCTGGCGGTTTCAGCTGCACCACGGTGTCGGTCGATAAGAAGTTCCGTCCGGCTGGCTGCACTGGTACCTAATACTCTTGACCTGACAGGCATGGGAGTTTGCTGCTCCTGTAGCTGTCATCAGAGTTGACACAAGGCCCGCTTCGGCGGGCCTTGTGCTAACTGGAGTACGAATCCCGGTCGGCATGCAGCAATGGGGATTGCTGGACAACACAGGGGGAATCATGAACACGCAGAAGGGCTTTACGCTCATCGAGCTGATGATCGTGGTGGCCATCATCGGCATTCTGGCGGCCATCGCGACGGTGGCGTTCCAGCCATACATCATCCGTACCCAGCTGACGGCCGCGCTGGCCGACATCAGCCCGGGCAAGATGCTGGTTGAAACGGTCGTCTATGAAAACCGCTCGGCCAGCCTGGTCACCCCCGAGTTCATCGGCGGTGCCCAGAACGCCCACTGCTCGAACGTTGAAGCCGAACTCAGCGATTCCGGTGTCGGCCACATCAGCTGCACCCTCAAGGGACACAGCGCGCTGGACGGCAAGGACCTGATCCTGCGCCGCTCGGCCGAGGGCATCTGGAGCTGCGATGGCAGCGCGTTCGAAGCGCGCTATCGCCCGACCGGCTGCTGATCACACTTCAGCGCTCCGGTGGGATGCTGGCTGCCCCTTGACGGGGCTATCATCCCCGGGGGAGTCAGGATCGTGCCTGCCGGGCCGGGAGTGCCGGGCAAGGCAGTGTTGCTCATGGATTGGCGATGCCGGTGGCCATTGGGTCGCGGCGGGTTCTGCTGCCCCGTGCGGTGTCCGTGCAAGAAGCACGGCATGGCATGACCCCATGAGCCAAGGATTCATATGAACGCTGTCACCACCGCCAATCTTGTCGGCATCACCGGCCTGGCCCGTCGCCTGGTGCAGGACGGGGCCCTGGACGAGGCCACCGCCCGCGACGCCATGGCCAAGGCCGCCGCCGCGCGCCAGCCGCTGCCGACGTGGTTCGCGCAGAACAAGCTGGTCAATGCCTCGCAGCTGGCCGCCGCCAACGCGGTCGAGTTCGGCATGCCGCTGTTCGACGTGTCCACTTTCGACGCCAGCCAGAACGCGATGAGCCTGGTCAGCGAGGAGCTGCTGCGCAAGCACAACGTGCTGCCGCTGTTCAAGCGCGGTGGCAAGCTGTTCGTCGGCACCAGCAACCCGACCCACTCGCTGGACGAGATCAAGTTCCATACCAACCTGGTGGTCGAGCCGATCCTGGTCGACGAGGACCAGATCCGGCGCACGCTGGAACAGTGGCACGCCAGCCATGACACCCTCGGCGATGCCCTGGGTGGCGATGACGATGGCATGGGCAACCTGGACGTGGCGGCCGGCGACGAGGATCTCGGCGCCACCGGCGGCGATTCCGGCATCGACGCCAAGGGTGACGACACCCCGGTGGTGAAGTTCGTCAACAAGGTGCTGGTCGATGCGATCCGCAAGGGCGCCTCGGACATCCACTTCGAGCCCTACGAAGACGATTACCGCGTGCGCCTGCGCATCGACGGCCTGCTGAAGATGGTGGCGCGCGCACCGGTGAAGCTGAACCAGCGCATCGCCGCGCGCCTGAAGGTGATGGCACAGCTGGACATCGCCGAGAAGCGCGTCCCGCAGGACGGCCGCATCAAGCTCAACCTGTCCAAGACCAAGCAGATCGACTTCCGCGTCAGCACGCTGCCGACCCTGTTCGGCGAGAAGGTGGTGCTGCGTATCCTCGATGGCAGCGCGGCCAAGCTGGGCATCGACAAGCTGGGTTACGAGCCGGACCAGCAGAAGCTGTTCCTGGATGCCATCCACAAGCCGTACGGCATGGTGCTGGTGACCGGCCCGACCGGTTCGGGCAAGACCGTGTCGCTGTATACCGCGCTGGGCATCCTCAACGACGAGACGCGCAACATCTCCACTGCCGAAGACCCGGTGGAAATCCGCCTGCCCGGCGTCAACCAGGTACAACAGAACAACAAGCGCGGCATGACCTTCGCCGCGGCGCTGCGCTCGTTCCTGCGACAGGACCCGGACATCATCATGGTCGGCGAAATCCGCGACCTGGAAACAGCGGAGATCGCGATCAAGGCCGCGCAGACCGGCCACATGGTGCTGTCCACGCTGCATACCAACGATGCGCCGCAGACCATCGCGCGCCTGATGAACATGGGTATCGCGCCCTACAACATCACCAGCTCGGTGACGCTGGTGATCGCCCAGCGCCTGGCGCGTCGCCTGTGCGGCAACTGCAAGCGACCGTCCAGCCTGCCCGAACATGCGCTGCTGGCCGAAGGCTTCACCCAGGCGCAGCTGGATGCGGGCATCGAGCTGTACGAGGCCGTGGGCTGCGACGAATGCACCGAGGGCTACAAGGGCCGGACCGGCGTCTACCAGGTCATGCCGATGACCGATGAGATCGCCACCATCGTGCTGGCCGGTGGCAATGCGCTGCAGATTGCCGAGGCGGCGCAGCAGATCGGGGTGAATGACCTGCGCCAGTCGGCATTGAAGAAGGCGGCGGCGGGCATTACCAGCTTGGCCGAGATCAACCGCGTCACCAAGGATTGAGGTAGATCCACGCCATGCGTGGATGACGCGATGCATGGGGTTGCCGGCCAGCGGCCGGCACTACCAGTTCGGTCGTACGCGCCGGGTCAGAGCCCTTTCCTTTGGAAAGGGATCCGGCCCCCGGGTTTACTCCATCCCCAGCTTCTTCAGCTTGTAGCGCAGCGCACGGAAGGTAATGCCCAGCTGCGCGGCGGTACGGGTCTTGTTCCAGCGGTTCTCTTCCAGCGCACGCTGGATGGCGCTGCGCTCGAGCTGCTCGATGTAGGAGGGCAGGGCAGCGCTGCCCGGCTGCAGGTCGGCCACCGCTTCGGCGGGCGCCGCACTGCCGGGAGCACGCGGCGCGTGCTGTGGCAGGCGCAGGTCATCGGCGCCGATGCAGTCTTCCTCGGCCAGGGCCAGCGCACGTTCCAGGATGTTCTCCAGCTCGCGCACATTGCCCGGGAACGCGTACTGCGCCAGGGCTTCCAGCGCCGAGGGCGCCAGCAGCGGGGTGGCGCGGCCGTGGCTGCGGGCCAGGCGGGCCAGCACGGCGGCGGCCAGTTCGGGCAGGTCCTGGCGGCGTTCGCGCAGTGGCGGCACCTTCAGTTCGATCACGTTGATGCGGTAGTACAGGTCGTGGCGGAAGCGCCCGTCCTCGACCAGCTCGGCCAGGTCCTTATGGGTGGCCGAGAGGATGCGGACATCCA
This sequence comes from Stenotrophomonas sp. YJH_SMC_133, assembly GCF_059370655.1. Taxonomy (NCBI): domain Bacteria; kingdom Pseudomonadati; phylum Pseudomonadota; class Gammaproteobacteria; order Lysobacterales; family Lysobacteraceae; genus Stenotrophomonas; species Stenotrophomonas sp. YJH_SMC_133. The sequence continues at coordinate 202,238 of NZ_JCAFTW010000008.1, forward strand.
CCGGCTCCTCGGTGGCCGCGCCCACCGCGCGCACCGACTTTTCCTGGATCGCGCGCAGCAGCTTCACCTGCATCTGCAGCGGCAGTTCAGCCACTTCGTCCAGGAACAGGGTGCCGCCGTGCGCAGCCTGGAACAGGCCAGGCTTGTCAGCGTGTGCGCCGCTGAAACTGCCCTTGCGGTGGCCGAAGAATTCGCTCTCCATCAGCTCGCCGGGAATGGCGCCGCAGTTGACCGGCACGAACGGGCCGGCCGCGCGCGCGCCCTGGGCATGGATGGTGCGTGCAACCAGCTCCTTGCCGACGCCCGACTCGCCGAGGATGTAGACCGGCGCCTGGCTGCGCGCGACCTTGCCGATGGTGGTGCGCAGCACATCCATGGCCTGCGAGTGGCCCAGCAGGCGTCCGCCCTGTTCGGCGTTGGGGCCCGGTGCGGGGCGCTCGGCGTTGTTGAGTTCCAGCGCGTGCTTGACCAGTCCGCGCAGCACCGAGATGTCCACCGGCTTGCTGACGAAATCGAACGCACCGGCCTTCAGCGCCTCCACGGCGAGATCCATGCTGCCGAATGCGGTGATCATCGCCACCGGCGTGCGCGGGTAGTGCTGGGCAATCTCGCTGACCAGCTCGATGCCGTTGCCATCGGGCAGGCGCATGTCGGTGATGCACAGGTCGTACGGATTGCTGGCCAGCAGCTCACGTGCCTCGGCCAGGTTGGCGGCGGTACTGATGCGCAGCCCCATGCGGCCGAGGGTCAGCACCAGCAGTTCGCGGATGTCGCGTTCGTCGTCGACGACGAGGGCGCTGCGGGTTTCATTCATGGGCGTGAAAGATAAACGAGGGGGCTGGAAGCGACAAATGTTTGACGCACAGAATGGGGATCAGCTCGGCAGCAGCGTATGTGGACCGGGCAGCACCAGGCGGAAGCAGGAGCCACCGGCCGGCACCGCGATGTAGTCCAGGCGGGCCTGGTTGGCCCTGCACAGCTCGCGCGCGATGTACAGGCCCAGTCCCGTGCCATGCTCGGACGTGGTGAAGAAGGGCCGGAACAGCTGCGCGGCCACGCTCTCCGGGATACCCGGGCCACGGTCCATCACGTCGATCACCGCGCTGCGTTCGTGCTGGGCCACGCGCAACCGCACCCGTGCAGGCTGCTGGCCGATGCGGCCGTACTTCAGTGCGTTGTGCACCAGCACGGTCAGCACCTGGTAGAGATGCTTGGCGTCGACCTGGGCCATCACCGATGTGTCGCTGATGATCGGTTCGATGCTGTCGGTCTCCAGGGTCTGGCCCTGCTTGTACTCCAGCACGAAGCGGCGCACGAAGGCGACCAGGTCCACGTTCTCCGGCGTGGCGCGTTCGCGCCGTGCCAGGCCCAGCACGCTCTCGACGATGCCGTTGGTGCGCTGGCACTGCTGGCGGATGATCTGCAGCAGGCGGCGGTCGCTTTCGTTGAAGCCGGTGCCTTCCTCGAGCAGCTGCACGGCATAGTTGATCGCCGCCAGCGGATTGCGGATCTCGTGGGCCAGGCTGGCCGAGAAGCGGCCCATGGCGGAAAGGGTGAGCGATTCGGCGCGGCGCGAGACCACGCTGGAATCGTCCAGGAACACCAGCGCAAGGTCGCTGCCGGCCAGCAGGCGGGCAAAGCGTGGCTGCACTTCCGGCTGGTCGGGGTTGAGCTGCAGCGGCAGTTCGTCCTGTGCCCAGCCATTGCGCCAGCGCTGCAGCCGGCGCGCCAGTTCCGGTGCGGCACTGGCCAGGTCCAGGCGTCCGCTTTCGCCGTTGCCGTCGTTGTCGCCCAGCAGCATCGAGGCGGCTTCGTTGGCCAGGGTGATGCGGTTGTCGGCGTCCACCACCAGCACGCCGGTGCGCATGCGGCGGATGATCAGTTCGTTGATCTGGAACAGGTTGGCGACTTCATCGCCGCGCTGGTTGGCCAGCTGCTGGTTGCGGCGGGCGCGGTTGCCCACCTGGAAGCTGATGAAGGCCAGCGCCAGGTAGCTGGTAGCGAACATCGCCAGTTCGGCGAGGGTGCGGGTGGGGTCGCCGCCTTCCAGCAGCTTCCAGGTGTACTCGACGCCGGTGGCCAGGCTGGCGGCCAGCGCCAGGCCCAGCCCCAGGCTGAGCGGCAGCAGAGTGGCGGCGGCGGCGATGTTGAACAGCAGCGACATCGAGATACCGGCGCTGGCGCCGGGCAGGGCGTGCGACAGCAGGGTGGCAGCCACGATATCCACCAGCACGCCACTGACCACGATCGGGCGCAGCCAGCGTTCGTTGCGGCCGACCACCAGGGCCAGCAGCGCCAGGGCCAGGTAGATGACCGCAACGACATCGGCCAGCCGCGGGTGGTGGGCTTCGCCGACCATGGCCGACAACGGGCTGTAGAGCAGGGCGGCAATGACCGTAGCGATCAGCACCCGGTACAGCGCGAAGAAATACAGTTCACGCCGCGGAATCGATTCGATGCGGTCAATCAATGAAGCACTGGGTGACACGCCGGAACTCCCCTTCTGGCTGCCTGGGTCTGGATTCTGCGGCGGGCCTGTCCGGCGTCCCCTGAAGCCGGGCCGGCACGTCGCGTTTGCGAAGGGCAGTATAGGGCCCCCGGCCGGGCGCCGCCGAAGTGGTCCGGATCGCGCATTTGGCCCGTTGCGGACACCGGTGGCCAGCCCCGGCCCGGGTGCAACTGCCTGAATGACGGTGGAAATCTGCCCGCGTCTGGCGTTTTGTACAGACTTCTTTGCGCCCCGGCGCCGGCTCGGCCACAATAGTGGGCCCGCCGCGGTCCATGCCGGCGCCCCGCCGGGGCCCTGAGGAATTGCGTGCGGTCGTTCCTATTCCCACGGTGACGCATGAATTTCCACGAATACCAGTCAAAACAACTGCTTGCCGAGTACGGCATCCCGGTCCCGGCCGGCAAGGTCGCTGCGACCCCGGACGAAGCGGTTGCCGCTGCCAACTCCCTGGGCCAGGGCCCCTGGATGGTCAAGGCGCAGATCCACGCTGGCGGCCGCGGCAAGGCTGGCGGCGTCAAGTTCTGCAAGACCACCGACGACGTGAAGGCCGCTGCGGCCAAGATGCTCGGCACCAAGATGGCCACCTACCAGACCGCTGGCGTTGAACTGCCGGTCAACCTGGTGCTGGTGACCACCGCCGGCGAGATCGTCAAGGAACTGTACCTGTCGGTGCTGGTCGACCGTGGCACCAAGACCATCACCTACATCGCCTCTTCGGAAGGCGGCGTGGAGATCGAGCAGGTCGCCGCTGAAACCCCGGAGCTGATCCACTCGCTGAACGTCGACTTCGTCGAAGGCGTGCAGGGTTACCACGGCCGCGATTTCGGCTTCAAGCTGGGCCTGACCGCCAAGCAGGCCGGCCAGTTCGCCAGCATCATGGTGAACCTGTACCGCCTGTTCAACGAAAAGGACCTGGCCCTGGTTGAAATCAACCCGCTGGCCATCCTGGACGACGGCAACCTGTACGCGCTGGACGGCAAGTTCGACAGCGACGACAACGCCGCGTTCCGCCAGAAGGCCCTGGTCGCCATGCGCGACAAGACCCAGGAAGATCCGACCGAAGTGATCGCTTCGGAACTGGACATCAACTACGTCACCATGGACGGCAACATCGGCTGCATGGTCAACGGCGCCGGCCTGGCCATGGCCACCATGGACGTCATCAAGCTCAACGGCGGCGAGCCGGCGAACTTCCTGGACGTGGGCGGCGGTGCCAACAAGCAGCGCGTCATCGAAGCCTTCAAGCTGATCCTGTCCTCGGACAAGGTCGAAGGCATCTTCGTCAACATCTTCGGCGGCATCGTCCGCTGCGACATGATTGCCGAAGGCATCATCGCCGCCGTGAAGGAAGTGGGCGTCAAGGTTCCGGTCGTGGTGCGCCTGGAAGGCACCAACGTGGAAGAAGGCAAGCAGCTCCTGCGTGACAGCGGCATGGCCATCATTCCGGCTGACAACATCAACGATGGCGCCAAGAAGATCGTTGAAGCTGTCAAGAACGCCGCCTGATACCGACACCAAGGAATTCCAATGTCTGTTTTGATCAACAAGAACACCAAGGTGATCGTGCAGGGCTTCACCGGCCAGCAGGGCACCTTCCACGCCACTCAGATGATCGAGTACGGCACCCAGGTTGTCGGCGGCGTGACCCCGGGCAAGGGTGGCACCACCCATATCGACCTGCCGGTCTTCAACACCGTTGCCGACGCCGTGCAGAGCACCGGCGCCAACGCCTCGGTCATCTACGTGCCGCCGCCGTACGCGGCTGACGCGATCCTGGAAGCCGCTGCTGCCGGCATCAAGGTCATCGTCTGCATCACCGAAGGCATCCCGGTGCTGGACATGCTGCGCGTCAAGAACGTGCTGACCCGTTCGCATCCGGACACCGTGCTGATCGGGCCGAACTGCCCGGGCGTCATCACCCCGGGTGAGTGCAAGATCGGCATCATGCCGGGCCACATCCACCAGCCGGGCAAGATCGGCATCGTGTCGCGTTCGGGCACCCTGACCTATGAAGCGGTCAAGCAGACCACCGAAGTCGGCCTGGGCCAGTCAACCTGCATCGGCATCGGCGGTGACCCGATCAACGGCCTGAACTTCGTCGACTGCCTGAAGCTGTTCAACGAAGACCCGCAGACCGAAGGCATCATCATGGTTGGCGAAATCGGCGGCGACGCCGAGGAAGCCGGCGCCGAGTACATCAAGAACCACGTGAAGAAGCCGGTCGTCGGTTTCATCGCCGGTGCGTCGGCTCCGGCCGGCAAGCGCATGGGCCACGCCGGTGCGATCGCCTCGGGCGGCAAGGGCACTGCCGAAGGCAAGTTCGCCGCCATGGAAGCTGCCGGTGTTGTCACCGTCCGCTCGCCGGGCGACCTGGGCGCTGCCATCGCCAAGCTGGTCAAGTAAGACCGCTGGGCGGGGGATTGTAGAGTCGACTGTTAGTCGACTGCTCTTCCCACCGGCTGCTGCAAAACAGAAAGGCCGCCTCCGGGCGGCCTTTCTGCGTCTGGCGCCCTGGCCATCCCGGCAAGCTCATCCACGCATGGCGTGGATCTACTGAGCCGGGGCTGTCCACGCAGCGAGCGCGCCCGGCGCGCGCATGGCGCAGCGCTACAATGGCGGCATTGCAACCACAGGCTGGATTCCCATGGCTTCGATCCGCATCGCGATGGCGCAGTTCGACTTCCCGGTCGGCGACGTCGCCGGCAACACCGAGCGCATCATCGAGATGATCGGCCAGGCGCGCGACGAGTACGGCGCCGAGCTGGTGATGTTCCCCGAGCTGGCGGTGAGCGGTTATCCGCCGGAAGACCTGCTGCTGCGCCCGGGCTTCCTGTACGAGTGCGAGCAGGCAATGATGCGCATCGCCGGTGCCTGCCGCGGCATCACGGCGGTGGTCGGCTGGCCGCAGGCGGCTGGCGCGGTGGTCTACAACGCCGCCAGCGTGCTGCGCGATGGCCTGGTCGAGCAGACCTACCGCAAGCGTGAGCTGCCCAATTACGCCGTGTTCGACGAACGCCGCTACTTCGATGTTGATCCGGACGGTGGCAGCTGCGTCTTCGAGGTCAACGGCATTCCGGTGGGTTTGCTGATCTGCGAGGACCTGTGGTTCGCCGAGCCGCTGGCCGACACCGTGCGCGCCGGCGCGCAGCTGGTGGTGGTACCCAATGCCTCGCCGTACGAGCGCGGCAAGCACGCCCAGCGCGATGCGGTGCTGGCCGCACGCACCCGCGAGAGCGGGGCAGCGATTGCCTATCTCAATGTGGTTGGTGGCCAGGATGCGCTGGTGTTTGATGGCGCCTCGGTGGTGGCCGATGGTGATGGCACGGTGCACCCCGCCGCCGCCGCCTTCGTCGACCAGTGGCTGGTGGTGGAGTACGACGGCCAAACGCGTCGCTTCATGCCGCACGTGTGGATGGACGACGGCGACGAGAGCATGGACGCGCTGGCCTGGCGCGCGGTGACCCGTGGCATCCAGGACTACTGCCGCAAGAACGGTTTCAAGAAGGTCTGGCTGGGCCTGTCCGGTGGCATCGATTCGGCGCTGGTACTGGCGCTGGCGGTCGACGCGCTCGGCGCCGAGAACGTCACCGCTGTGCGCCTGCCGTCGCGCTACACCGCCGGCATGTCCAACGACCTGGCCGCCGAGCAGTGCCAGGCACTGGGCGTGAAGCTGGAAGCGGTCTCGATCGAGCCGGCGTTCAAGGGCCTGATGGAATCGCTGGCGCCCATGTTCGAAGGTACTGCGCCGGACGTGACCGAAGAGAACCTGCAGTCGCGCAGCCGTGGCGTGATCCTGATGGCGCTGGCCAACAAGTTCGGTGGCCTGCTGCTGACCACCGGCAACAAGAGCGAGTACGCCGTCGGTTACGCCACCATCTATGGCGACATGTGCGGTGGCTATGCGCCGTTGAAGGACCTGTACAAGACCGAGGTGTTCGGCCTGTCCAAGTGGCGCAATACCGTGGGCGGCGCGCCGGTGATCCCGCCGGCGGTGATCAGCCGCCCGCCGTCGGCCGAACTGCGCGAGAACCAGCTGGACCAGGACTCGCTGCCGGCCTATGACGTGCTGGACGGCATCCTGTACCGCTACATCGACCAGGAGCAGTCGCGCACGGAGATCGTTGCCGCCGGTTATGACGCGACCGTGGTCGACCGCGTGCTGCGCCTGGTGCGCATCAGCGAGTGGAAGCGGCACCAGGCCGCGCCAGGCCCGAAGGTGTCGCGCCGTGCTTTCGGTCGCGAGCGTCGCTACCCGATCAGCAACGGCTACAAGGGTTGAGGTAGCCGTTGGCAGGTAGTGCCGGCCGCTGGCCGGCAACGCCGTATGCCGCGCATCCACGCATGGCGCGGATCTACTGCCTTTGGTAGTGCCGGCCGCTGGCCGGCAACCCGTATCCCGCGCATCCACGCATGGCGTGGATCTACTGCCTCCGGTAGTGCCGGCCGCTGGCCGGCAACCCGTATCCCGCGCATCCACGCATGGCGCGGATCTACTGCCTCCGGTAGTGCCGGCCGCTGGCCGGCAACCCGTATCCCGCGCATCCACGCATGGCGTGGATCTACCGGGCGTCGTCGAGCAGCTGTTCGAGGCCGGCGGTTTCCGCAGCGTCGTTGAAGTGGCCGTCCCCCAGCCGGGCTCGTACGAATGCCAGGCCATCCGCCGCCGCAGCGTCCAGCGTGCCGCGATGGTCGACCGGGTAGCGCCGGAACGCTACCGGCTCGCCGCGCAGCGCCAGGCCTGCGGCATACAGCAGGGTGGTCAGATAGGGGACGTCGCGGTCCTCGCTGCCGTGGCCCAGCATCAGCGGTTGGCTGAAACCGCGGCGCGGTACGCCGAGATAGTCGTACAGCACGGCCCAGATGCCCGGCACGCTGGTCAGCGGTGCGGTGAACATGCTGCCGGTATCCGCGCCGTCCAGCGTGGTGGCCAGTTCGCCCAGGCACTGCTCGCGTGCCACTGCCACGCGGGTGCGGCCGGTGTCGCTGAGGACGCGGTCGATCTGCGGCGCAACCTGCAGCAGACCGTCGAGCAGATACGCGTGATACGCGTTGAGCGCGCCAGGATTGGCGGTGCGGTTGTCCGGCTTCATCACCAGTGCGGTCAGCTCGACGGCGGTGGGCGTGCCGGTGGTGAAGCTGCCGCGGTAGTGCAGCGACGGGCCAGCATAGGTGGGCGCCAGATGCCCGGCAGTGAGCGCGGCGGCACCACCCTGCGAATGGCCGACCGAGACCCAGCGCGGCGACAGCGTTGCGGTGCCCAGATACTGGCGGCTGGCTTTGACGAGGTCGATGGCATTGCGCGCGGCAGTGCGCACATGCAGATAGGCATGGTCACCTGGACTGCCGAGGCCCTGGTAGTCCGCAGCAACCACCGCATAGCCCTGTGCCAGGAACTGATCGAGGAAGCGGCCGTCGCGTTCGGGTTGGTAGGGGCCGGACACCGAGGGCGCACAGCGATCCGCGATGCCCTGGGTGCCATGTGCCCAGGACACCACCGGCCAGCCGCCTGCAGGCGCCGCGCCGGCGGGCAGGTACAGCAGGCCGGTGCCTTCGGCCAGCTGGCCGCGATGATCCGGGGTGCGGTAGTGCAGCTTGTAGGCCTGCGCGGCCTTGGACGGCACCCATGGCGCGCGATAGGGGGCAGCAGACAGCAGATCGCCCGGTGCGGGTGAGGCAGCCGCCACGGGGCCCGAGGACAGCGCCAGCAGGGCAGTGGCGAGGAGGCAGGCGAGCGGGTGGAAACGGCGGGGCGGTGGGGTCATGGGGCGCTCCTTCACGGCCGGGATGGCCGTTGCGCCGTAGTGTGGAGGGCCTCGCCTACGCCGATTGGGACCGGCGTCGCATCCGCCGGGGATTCGTAGAATTCCTAGTGTCGTGGTCCATGGGCGCACGAACCCTCCACGCATGGTGTGGATCTGCCGACAAAGAAAAGGCCCCTTTCGGGGCCTTCTTTTACTTCTTTTCCAGTCGCGCGTTGCGCTGGCCGGTGCTGGCGGACTTTTCGCCAGCGAACGGGTTCAGCTTGCGGATCATCCACGGGTACTTCGGCCACTTGCCTTCCAGCCACGGGTGGTCCGGCTGGTTCAGCTGCAGGACGCGGCGGGCGTCGTCGGCCAGGGTCTTGTTGCCCAGGTGGGTGTAGGAATCGGCCAGGACGGCGACGGCATCGTACTGGAACGCGCTCTGCGGATAGGTTTCCAGCAGGTAGTTGGCGCGGCCGGCGGCCGAGACCCAGGCGCCGCGGCGCATGTAGTACAGGGCGTTGTCGAGCTCATGCTGGGCGAACACGTCACGCAGCTCCAGCATGCGCTGGCGCGCATCGGCGGCGTAGCGGCTGTTCGGGTAACGGTCCACCACGATGTTGAAGTCCGAATACGCCTGGTGCGGCGTGGACAGATCGCGGCGGCTGGCATCCAGCGACCATACGCGGCGCAGGAAAACCGTACTGCGGTTGGAGTTGGCCAGGCCGCGCAGGTAGTACAGGTACGCGATGTTGCGATGGGTCGGGTAGGTACGGATGAAGCGGTCGATGCTGGACACCGCATCGTCGTGCTTGCCGGCCTTGTACTGCGCGTAGGCGGTTTCGATCATCGCCTGTTCGGTATACGGGCCGTACGGATACTGGGCCACGAGGCGGCGGAAGCTGGTTTCAGCCCCGCTCCAGTTGCCACCCTGCATCAGCTTGTGGCTCTTCTCGTACAACTGTTCGACCGGCGTCCCTTCATCGGGGCGATCGCCCTTCTTGGCGCCACGGTGGCAGCCGGTGGCGGCGATGACCAGCACCAGCAGCAGGGCGGTGAGGCGGACGGGCGCGGAGAGCATGGAGGAGCGTCGGATCATGAGGTCAAGGCGGGACGCGGCTGGAATACGAAGGGTCGATGATAGCCTAGTGTCCTGTCCAGCGACTGAAACCGGCCGCCGGGACCCCAAAATTTCAAAGAATGCCCCCTGCCATGTCTGAACAACCCTCTGAATCGGCCCGCCAGGCCATCGTCCCCGACACCGCTGCCGGCCGCCGTTTCGACGCCGTGGTGGCCGAACTGTTCCCCGAATACTCGCGTTCGCGCCTGACCGAGTGGATCAAGGCCGGGGAGGTCCTGCTGGACGGCGCCCAGGTGCGCCCGCGCGATCCGCTGCGCGGTGGCGAGGTGGTGACCCTCAACGTGGTGCTGGAAACCCAGACCGACGCCCAGCCGGAGGACATCCCGCTGGACGTGCTGTTCGAGGACGAGCACCTGCTGGTGATCAACAAGCCGGTCGGCCTGGTGGTGCACCCGGGCGCGGGCAACCACAGCGGCACCCTGGTCAACGCCCTGCTGTTCCGCGACCCGTCGGTGGCGGTGCTGCCGCGCGCGGGCATCGTGCACCGCCTGGACAAGGACACCAGTGGCGTGATGGTGGTGGCCAAGACCCTGGAAGCGCAGACCGCGCTGGTCGAGCAGCTGGCCGCACGCGACGTGCACCGCCAGTACCTGGCCATCGTGATGGGTGCGCTGGTGGCCGGCGGTACCGCCGATGCCCCGATCGACCGCCACCCGCGCGACCGCCTGAAGATGGCGGTGCGCGAGGACGGCAAGGAAGCGATCACCCACTACCGCCTGCGCGAGCGCTTCCGTGCGCACACCGCGCTGGAGTGCCGCCTGGAAACCGGCCGTACCCACCAGATCCGCGTGCACATGGCGCATGTGCGCCATCCGATCATCGGTGACCCGCTGTACGGCGGTGCGCTGAAGCTGCCCAAGGGGGCCAGCGATGAGCTGGTGGCCGCGCTGCGTGGCTTCAAGCGCCAGGCCCTGCACGCCGAAACCCTGGAGTTCACGCACCCGATCACTGGTGAGTTGGTGCGCAACACCGCGCCGGTGCCGGAGGACATGCTGCACCTGATGAAGGTGCTGCGCGAAGACAGCGAGGCCTTCGCCGCGCGCGAGCGGGACCGTTGGTGATGGCCGCCGCGCTGCCGGTGCTGCAGGCGGACTGGCCGGCGCCGCCGGGCGTCCATGCGCTGACCACGCGTCGGCACGGTGCGGGCATTTCGCCGGCGCCGTTCGCGCAGTTCAACCTGGGCAACCGGCACGCGGCCGACGGTGATACCCCGGCCAACGTCGAGCACAACCGCCAGCTGCTGCAGCAGGGGCTGGGGCTGCCCTCGACACCGCACTGGCTGCGCCAGGTGCACAGCAGCACCGTGCTGCGCTTCACCGCGCCGCCGGTGCGCGGCGCAAGCGAGCCGGTGGCCGATGCCGCAGTGACCTCGGTGCCGGGCGTGGTGCTGGCGATCCTGACTGCCGACTGCCTGCCCGTGGTGTTTGCCGCCGCCGATGGCAGTGAGGTGGGCGCGGCCCACGCAGGCTGGCGTGGCCTGGCCGACGGCATGCTGGAGGCCACCGTGGCCGCCATGCAGACGCCGCCGGCGCAGCTGCGGGCCTGGCTGGGCCCGGCCGCCGGACCGGCCGACTACGAGATCGGCGAGGAGGTCTACCACGCCTTCGTCGGCCATGATCCGGCCGCCGAGGCGGCGTTCGTGGCCACCCGCGCGGGCCACTGGAAGGTGGACCTGTTCGCGCTGGCGCGGCAGCGGTTGCAGGCGGCGGGCATGGACCCGGCGCAGGTCCATGGCGGCACGGTGTCGACCATGGCCGATCCGGACCTGTATTCGCACCGGCGCGACCGTCGCACCGGGCGCATGGCGACGCTGGCCTGGATCGCGCCCTGACCTTGCCGCTGTTCGCGCGCGTGCTGGGGCCGGCCTTCGTCACCCTGGCCGCGCCGGTGCAGGCGTTGCATGCCGCGCCGTTGCCCTGCCGCTACGTGGGGCAGGCGCATATCGTGAGGGGGCGGCACTGGCTGGTGCCGCTGCTGGCCGCGTTGGCGCGGCTGCCGAAGGACGGTGGAGCGTTGCCGACCGAAGTGGCGTTCAGTGCACACGGGCAGGGCGAGCAGTGGGCGCGGCGTTTTGGCCGCTGGCCGATGGTGTCGCGGCTGTGGGCGCACGAGGGATGCCTGCGCGAGCAGTTGGGCGCGGTGCGCTTCGAGTTTGATCTGCAGGCCCGCGAGGGTGGCATCGACTGGTCGGTGCGCCGGGTCTGGGCGTTCGGGCTGCTGCCGTTGCCGAGGCGCTGGTTTGGTGGCGTGCGTTGCCGCGAAGCCTGGCAGGGTGAGCGGTACACTTTCCTGGTCGATGTGACGCTGCCCTGGGCGGGAGCCCTGATCCGCTATGAAGGTTGGCTCGAACCGCAGTGAGGCCGCCGCCGAGGCGGGCAGCGCGGTGATCGTATTCGATGGCGTATGCGCGCTGTGCAACCGCTGGGTGCGCTTCCTGCTGCGTTTCGACCGCGCCGGGCGCTACCGCTTTGCGGCGATGCAGGGGCAGCAGGGCAGCGCGATGTTGCGCGCGCACGGGCTGGACCCGCAGGACCCGATGTCGTTCCTGCTGCTGGACGCGCAGGGTGCCTGGACCGATACCGATGCGATCCTCCGCGTGCTGGCGGGGCTGGGCGGCGCCTGGCGCCTGACCGGCGTACTACGGGCAGTGCCGCGCGGCTGGCGTGATGCCGCGTACCGCGTGCTGGCGCGCAACCGCTACCGCTGGTTCGGACGGCACGACGCCTGTCATCTGCCCGCACCGGAGCAGGCAGCGCGATTCCTGGATTGAAGGAAAAAGGGGACGGAGGGGATCAAGGCGTCTGTGCACAACTGCCTTGATCCCCTCCGTCCCCTTTTTTCCTCAACCTTCCAGCGCGTCCAGATAGCTGCGGCGCCAGTGGTTGATGTCGTAGGTACGCAGATGTTCCATCATCGCGTGCCAGCGCTCCTTGCGCCTGCTCAGCGACATCGTCGCTGCCGTGGCGATGGCGTCGGCCACGCCGTCCAGATCATGTGGGTTCACCAGCAGCGCCTGCTTCAGTTCGTCGGCAGCGCCGGCCAGCAGTGACAGCACCAGCACGCCGGGATCCTCCGGGTCCTGCGAGGCCACGTACTCCTTGGCCACCAGGTTCATGCCGTCGCGCAGCGGCGTGACCAGGCCGACCGCCGCCGCCCGGTAGAAGCCGGTGAGGGTGGCATGGGTGAAGTTCTGGTTGACGTAGCGCAGCGGCGTCCAGTCCGGCTCGGCGTGGCCACCGTTGATGTGGCCGGCGATCTGTTCCAGCTGGCTGCGCAGCTGCCGGTACTCGGTGACATCGCCGCGCGAGACCGGCGCGATCTGCAGGTAGGTCAGCGAGCCGCGCTGGTCCGGGTGGCGCTCAAGATAGCGCTCGAAGCCGAGGAAGCGCTCGGGCAGGCCCTTGGAGTAATCCAGGCGATCCACGCCGATCGCCAGCTGGCGATCACGCAGGCTGTTGCGCAGGTTCTTTACCGCGGCCTTGGTGGCGGCGGTGCCGGCCTGCCGTGCGATCAGCTCGGTGTCGATGCCGATCGGGAAGGCAGCGGCACGGAAGCGGCGCCCGCCCGGTGCTTCCAGCTCGCCGTTGTCGAGTACGCGGCCGCCGCCGAACAGGCGCAGGTAGGTCTGGAAGCGATCAGCGTCGCGCTGGGTCTGGAAGCCGACCAGATCGTAGGCATACAGCGCAGAGAACAGCCGCAGGTGGTCGGGCATCGCCTGCAGCAGGTCGGCCGACGGCATCGGGATGTGCAGGAAGAAGCCGATGCGGCAGCCGATGCCGCGCTCGCGCAGCAGTGCGCCGAGCGGGATCAGGTGGTAGTCGTGGATCCAGACGATGTCATCCTCTCGCAGCAATGGCGCGAGCTTGTCGGCGAACAGCGCATTGACCTTGTGGTAGGTCTCGCGGGTGCCGCGGTCGTAGTCGACCAGGTCCAGCCGGAAGTGCAGCAGTGGCCACAGCGTGCGGTTGGCGAAACCATTGTAGTAGCCATCGACTTCGCGCTTGCTCAGGTCCATGGTGACGTAGTCGATGTCACCGTCCTTCTGCCGGTGCAGCGTGCCGCTGCCTTCCTTTACGGTCTTGCCGCTCCAGCCGAACCACAGGCCGCCGCGCTCCTTCAGGGCGGCCAGCAGGCCGACCGCCAAGCCGCCTGCGCGGTTCTCGCCGGGCACGGCCACACGGTTTGATACCACGACCAGACGACTCACGATGCCTCCTGCCAGGACCGCGACAGGCGCATCGCGGCGGTGATCAGGCCGACGTGCGAATAGGTCTGCGGGAAATTGCCCCAGGCCTCGCCACTGTCGAAGGCCAGATCCTCCGACAGCAGGCCCAGATGGTTTCGCTGCTTCAGCAGCAGCTCGAACATCTCGCGTGCTTCGTCCATGCGCCCGATTGCCGCCAGCGCATCGATGTACCAGAAGGTGCAGATGGTGAAGCTGGTTTCCGGCTCGCCGAAGTCATCCGGCGCGACATAGCGGTACAGCGAATTGCCATGCTTGAGGTCGCGGCCGATGGCATCGACGGTGGCAATGAAGCGCGCATCCAGCGCGTCGATGAAGCCGATATCGGCCAGCAGCAGCAGCGAGGCATCCAGCCGATGGCCACCGAAGGTATCGGTGAAGTGGCCCAGCTCCTCGCTCCAGGATTCGGCCATGATGCGCGCGTGGATGGTGTCGGCGCGCTCGCGCCAGTAGCGGGCGCGGTCATCACGCTTCAGGCGCACGGCGATCTTGCACAGGCGGTCGCACGCGGCCCAGCACATCGCGCTGGTATAGGTATGCACTTCGGTGCGGCCGCGGAATTCCCACAGGCCGGCATCGGGTACGTCATGCAGGGCGAACGCCTGTTCGCCCAGGGGCTCCAGGCGGGCGAAGGTGTGCGCATCACCCGGGTCCTGCAGGCGCCGGTCGAAGAACAGCTGCGTGGACGCCAGCACCACGCTGCCGTAGACATCGTGCTGGCGCTGCACCCAGGCCAGGTTGCCGCGTCGCACCGGGCCCATGCCACGGTAGCCGGACAGGCTGGGTACTTCGTCCTCGTCCAGCTTGGCTTCGAAGCCGATGCCATACAGCGGCTGCAGCGTGCCGTCGGTGGTGGCCAGGTTGAAGATGTAGCCGAGGAACTGCTCCATCGTGCGTGTTGCGCCGAGGCGGTTCAGCGCCCGCACCACGAAAGCGGCATCACGCAGCCAGCAGTAACGGTAGTCCCAGTTGCGCACGCTGCCCGGGGCTTCCGGAATGGAGGTGGTCATTGCCGCGATGATCGCGCCGCTGTCCTCGTACTGGCACAGCTTCAGGGTGATCGCACTGCGGATCACCGCGTCCTGCCATTCCAGCGGAATGGACAGGTAACGCACCCATTCGCGCCAGTAGTCGCGGGTGCGTTGGAAGGCTTCCTGCACATAGCCACTGATCGAGCGGTTGAGCGATTCATCCACGCCCAGGATCAGGTGGATGGGATGGTTGAGTACGAACGGCAGACCGTCGCGCACGAAGCGCACCGGTACATCGGTGGTCAACCGCAGCACATGCTCGGGCAGGATCCAGCGCACGTGGTTGCTGCCCCAGGTGGACTCCGGCACGCGTGCGCCCCAGTCCGCCAGCGGTCGCGCACGCACGGTGATGCGCGGGCTGCCGGCCAGCGGACGCACCTGGCGGATCAGGCTGACCGGCCGGTAGAAACGGTCGTTCTGGCGCCAGCGCGGGGCGAAATCGAGGATTTCCAGTTCGCCACCGTGCGCGTCGCGCAGGACGGTGCGCAGGATCGCGGTGTTGGTCAGGTATTCCTGCTCGCTGCTCGCGAAGTCCTCCAGCTCGATGGCGAAGTCGCCACCGGTCTGCTGGTTGGGACCGAGCAGGGCACAGAAGGTGGGGTCGCCGTCGAAGGTGGGCAGGCAGCTCCAGACAACGCGGGCACGTTTGTCGACCAGGGCGCCGAAGCTGCCGTTGCCGACCACGCCCAGATCAAGATCGGGTTGGGTCATCACGCGGTACATCTCGGTTGCGGCCGTGGGGTGGCCGGGTCAATAGGCATTCTCACGCAGCCAGGCGTGCACGCTGCGTATGTCGGGCAGCGCGAACACCGCCTTGCTCGGTTCCCGCTCGCCCACCAGCACGCTCCAGCCATGCTGGACGTTGGCGGCGTCGAAGCCGAATTCATCGGTGAGGTCGTCACCGAGGAACACCGGCAGGCGGCCGCGGAAGGGCAGGTACTGCATCATCCGGCGCACGGCACGGCCCTTGTCGGTGCCGACAGGCACGAACTCGACCACATGGTCGCCAGGTTGCAGGCGGTAGCTGGCACGGCCACGCACGTGGCGGTCGGCGAAGGCGCGGACATCGCTGGCGGCATGCGGCGCGCCGCGCCAGTGCAGGGCCAGGCCGACGCCCTTGTCTTCCACCAGCACGCCGGGATGGCCGTGGGCGAAGCGCATCGCCTGCTGGTGCAGTGCGTGCAGCCACTCGGCGGTGTCGTCATCGTGTTCGTCACGCAGCACACGACCATCCTGGCCACGCAGTTCATGGCCGTGCAGGCCAGCGGCAGGCAGTTGCAGGGGAGCGAACAGTTGATCCAGCTGTTCAAGCGGGCGACCACTGACCAGTGCCACGGCACCTTCCAGGCGGTCGCTGATGCGGCCGATGGCTTCACGCACATCCGGCAGCAGCTGCACGGCATCCGGGCGCGCAGCGAATTCGATCAGGGTGCCGTCGACATCGAGGAACAACGCACAGGCGTCGTCCAGCAATGGCGGTGGCGGACGCAGGGGGAGCGGTTCAGCCATGACGCCCAGCTTGCCAGCGTGGGCGTGTACGCGGGGTCGAGGGCAGGCTACGGCCTTGCTTCGGTGGGTGCCGACCGTTGGTCGGCACAAAGGGTCAGCCTGCATTCAACCCAGGCAGTGCGGACCAACGGTCCGCACCCACCGAGAGCGATCACTTCCGGTGGGTGCCAACCGTTGGTTGGCACAAAGGGTCAGCCTGCATTGAACCCAGACAGTGCGGACCAACGGTCCGCACCCACCCAAGGCAATTACACCCAGAGCAATCAGAAGGTATAGCGAACGCGGCCGTAGTAGTAGGCGCCGTTGCTGCCGATCGGCGACAGCACGTCATACGGCAGGTTGCCGAAGTAGTGGATATCGCTGTTGGATCGATCCGGGTAGTTGTCGGTCAGGTTCTGGCCGCCGATGGCCACGCTCCAGCGCGGAGTGATGCGGTATTCGACCTCCGCATCCAGCTGCCACTCGGCCTGGTAGGTCTGGCGCGGGATGTAGCCGTCACCGAAGTTGAACACGCGGGTGGCGCTGCCGTAGCGGTTCACACGGGTGCTCAGCGACCAGTGGTCGTTGCTCCATGCGGCCGAGAAGCTGCCGCGGGTACGCGGCGTGGCATCGGTAAGCGTGTTGGTTTCTTCGATGCCAAACAGCACGTAGTCCGGATTCAGTGCACGCAGCTGTGCCGGCGTAGCCAGCACGTTCTTCAGCGTGGTCTTGGTGTAGGCGTAGGTGCCGGTCAGCAGCAGCTGGCCATCGCCCAGCGACTGGCGCCAGTTGCTCACCAGTTCGGCGCCGCGGGTGCGGGTGTCGGCGGCGTTGACGAAGAAGCTGGCGCTCTGCAGGCCACTGACGCCGTAGTTGGCGGCCACATAGTCGGTCAGTGCGTCGCCAGTGATGCTCTCCGACAGCGCGATGCGGTCGTCGATGTCGATCTGGAAGAAGTCCAGCGACAGGTCGAAGTGCTCACCGATGCGGCTGGTGAAGCCCAGCGAGGTGTTGATCGATTTTTCCGGCTTCAGGTTCTGCGCACCCAGGCCGCGCGCGATCGGATTGTTGACCGACAACAAGCGGCCCTGCACCAGCTGACCGCCAGCGTTGTAGCCGGTGGAGGTGGACTCGTAGCCGATCTGTGCCAGCGACGGCGCACGGAAGTTGTTGGAAATGGCGCCACGCAACGCGAACGCCGGGGTGAATTCGTAGCGCAGGCCGAGCTTGCCGGTCAGTTCACCGCCGAAATCATCGTTGTGCTCGTAGCGCGCGGCCAGATCGGTGGAGAACTTCTCGCCGAACTGGCTGGACAGGCTGGCATAGGCACTGGCCACATCGCGCGACAGGCGCGCCGCATCCTGCGGGGTCAGGCCGCCACCGGCCTGCGAACCGGTCGGGCGGTCGGTGAACGGGCCGGCCGCATAGCTGGCCGGGTCACCGGGGCGGGTCTGGTAGCGCTCGTGGCGTGCTTCCACGCCCAGGCCGAGCGTGTGGCTGATGCTGTCGCTCTGGGTGAACACGCGGCTCAGATCGAGGTTGCCCACGGTCTGCGCGTATTCGTAATCGGCGGTCTTGAAGCGGGTCGGGCTGGTCGGGCCCAGCGAGGCGTTGAGCGAATCACGCAGGCGGTAGGTGAAGTCGTTCTGGCCGTAGTCCAGGCTGCCGTCGTAGCTCCATTCGCCCCACTGCCCGCGCACGCCGGCCACGGCCTGCACGTCGCGGTTCTCGCCCTCGGAGATCGGCCGGTATCCATTCGGATAGACCTGCTTCCAGTTGGCATCGCCATCGGGGTAGCGGAAGTAGTTTGCGCCTTCGGTATCGCGCTGGTTGAAGGTGCCGAATGCATAGAATGTCGAGGTCTGGCCCACCGGGATCTCGGTGTTCAGCCACAGGTTGATGTCCTTGCTCTTGCCATCGCCCAGCACATAGTTGCGCTTGCCCTGCAGCGCCAGGTTGCCCGGGGTCTGGTCCCACGGCGGAATCTGGTCGAAGCCGGCACGGTTGGTGCCGTTGCGATGCTTGTATTCCAGGCCGACGCGCAGGAAGCCGCCGTCCTCGCCCAGCGAGGTGCCGACCTTGGCGCTGATGTTGCCGGTCTGGCCGTCGGTGAGGGTACGCCCGATCGGCTTGAGGTCGGTGTGGTTGGCACCGTAGCTGGCCTCGATCTCGCCACCGTCGCCGCCGTTGTCGAGTATCACGTTGATCACACCGGCCACCGCATCCGAGCCATACAGCGCACCAGCGCCATCACGCAGTACTTCGATGCGCTTGATCGCGCTGACCGGGATCGAATTGAAATCAACCGGGGTGGTGCCCTTGCCGATCTTGCTGTCGGTGTTGACCAGCGCGGTGTGGTGGCGGCGCTTGCCATTGACCAGCACCAGCACCTGGTCCGGCGACAGGCCGCGCAACTGTGCGGCGCGCACATGGTCGGCGCCACCGGAGTTGGACTGGCGCGGGAAGTTGAACGACGGCAACAGCGCCTGCAGCGCGCTGCCCAGCTCGCCGTTGACCACGCCGGCCTTGCGGATGTCCTCGGCGGTGAGCACATCCACCGGCGAGGTGGATTCGAGCACGGTGCGGTCGGCGGCACGGGTGCCGGTGACGATCACCGTGTCCAGGTTGGTGGCGTCCTGGGCCAGGGCCGGGACGGCGGCGGAGGAAAGCGCGAGGGCGATAGCGAGGCCGAGCGGCGACGCGGGCAGGCGGACGGACATGGGGGCTCCAGCAACAACGACGACGGGGAAGGGGGGAGATGGTTTCACTTACATCCATCCGGATGAAGCGATATATTATCTTCGCGTGATGACCGGTGCCGATGCAAGCCCCTGCCGGTCCGGCATGAGTTGATGCCCTGCTGGCATCAGCACGCCGGGCCGGTGGCGCTGTACGCTGCCGGCTCGCCTTGTCCCCCTTCCCCGGAGCTGTACCGATGAAACACCTTGGCCTCGTCTTCGCCGTGCTGCTGGCCACCAGTGGCTGCGCCAGCCTGTCCTCGCAGGCGCCCAGCGCCTATGCCACGGCCACCACCGCCGAACTGAAGGGCGATGCTGCACGCCCGTCCGCCGGCCACGGCTGGGTGCGCAGCGAGCTGTATTTCGGCGTGGGCGAGGAGCAGGGCGCCGGCAACCGCCCGCAGGCCGATACCATCAGCGAGGCGCAGTGGCGCACCTTCCTGGACAAGGAAGTCACTCCGCGCTTCCCGGATGGCCTGACCGTGTTCGATGCCTATGGCCAATGGCTGTTCCGCGGTGATGCCGCGCCCAACCGCCTGCGCACCAAGGTGCTGGTGGTGCTGCACGAGGACACCCCGCAGCGCCGCGCCGACATCGAAGCGATCCGCCTGGCGTGGAAGCAGCAGACCAAGCATCAATCGGTGCTGTGGTCGCGGCAGCCGGTCGAGGTATCGTTCTGAGTTGAAGGTGCCGCCGCGGTGTCGCAGGGAGCAATGATGAATTACAGGGAATGCGTGCTGGGCCTGGTGCTGGCGGGCGTGCTGGCACCGTCGGCGCAGGCAAGTGGCGACGACGGCGAAACGCTGCGTTTCCAGGTGGCCGCGCATGTGCAGGCGCATGCCGATCCGCAGCAGGACGGCAGCATCGCCGTGCAGCTGTCACCGTCGGGCAAGCGCCAGACGCTTGAGGGCGCGGCGGATGCCGATGGCAGTTCGCGATGGTCGCTCGAAGATGTCGATTTCGACGGCTACCCGGAACTGGTCGCACGCGCCTCGGTGGGCATGGTCAACGAAGCGGTGACGGTGTACCGGTTCGATCCGGCCAGTGCGGGGTTCCGCGCGCTGCAGGCCGACACCCACGGCAAGGACAGTTGCGGTGACCTGATGGGGTTGAGCGTGGATGCTGCCACTCGAACCCTGACCAGCAGCTGCCGCAGTGGCCCGATGTGGTACACCGACCAGTACCGGTTTGCAGGCGCGACGCTCCATCTGTACCGCTCTGAGAGCGTGCTGATGCTGGGCGATACCTTGAACGCCGCGCTGCAGTGGGAACAGACCGACGAGCAGGGCCCGTTGGCGGTCTGGCGCACGTATGATCCGGCCGGCCGTGTGCTGGAAAGCGCGATTGCCGATGGCCTGGGCGCACCGCCGGACGGGCCGTTGCAGGGGCAGCAGGCGACCGTGGTACCCGCGCGCCTGTTCCTGTTCGACCGACCCGGCGCCTCCAGCACCAAACGCTACCTGGTGCAGGGTGATCGCGTGGAACTGCTGGATGAACAGGACGGCTGGGTGAAGCTGCGCTACCGCAACCCGAAGCAGGGCGCGGTGGAAGGCTGGATCAACGTCAACGATTGAAGAAAAAGGGGACGGAGGGAATCAAGTCGTTTGCGGCACATACGACTTAATTCCCTCCGTCCCTTTTTTGCAGAGGCATCACTTCATCGGGTCTAGCCTCGGATGTTCCCCCGTTCGAGGATGTATCCGATGAGCAAGCGCGTGGCCGAAATCGTGGTGGACGCCCTGCAGCAGGCCGGTGTCCGCCGTTGCTACGGCATCGTGGGCGATACGCTCAACCATGTGACCGATGCGATGCATGGCAGCGAGATCGCATGGGTGCATGTGCGGCATGAGGAAGTAGCAGCCTTTGCCGCAGGCGCCGATTCGCTGGTGAGCGGCGAACTGACCGCCTGCGCCGGCTCCTGCGGCCCCGGCAGCCTGCATTTCATCAATGGCGTGTTCGAGAGCAACCGCAACCGCGCGCCGATGGTGCTGATCGCCAGCCAGGTGGTGACCAGCGAGCTGGGCATGGAATTTCCGCAGGAAGTGGACTTCAAGGCGGTGTACGCCAGTTGTTCGGTGTTCTGCGAGCAGGTGCACAGCGCCGAGCAGGCGCGTCGCGTGGTCACCCTGGCCTGCCAGGCCGCGATCAGCCGCCGTGGCGTGGCGGTGGTGATCCTGCCCGCCGATATCAGCCAGGCAGAAGTGAAGCACGATGTGCCGTTCTCGGTGCATTACACCCAGCCGGTACTGCGCCCGTCGGATGCTGAGCTGCAGCGCATCGCCGAGCTGCTGGGGCAGGGCAAGCGCATCGGCATCTACGCCGGCGCCGGTTGCCAGGGTGCGCACGCACAGCTGCTGGAACTGGCGCGGCGCCTGCAGGCACCGATCGCGCACACCTCGCGCGCCAAGGACTTCGTCGAGCCGGACAACCCGTACAACATGGGCATGACCGGCATCTTCGGCATCGAATCCGGCTTCCACACGCTGATGGAGTGCGACACGCTGCTGCTGCTCGGCGCCGACTTCGCCTGGGGCCAGTTCTACCCGGACAAGGCCACGATCATCCAGGTCGACCGCGATGGCAGCCATCTCGGCCGCCGCCACCCGGTGAACCTTGGCGTGGTCGGTGATATCGCACCGACGCTGGATGCCTTGCTGCCGATGTTGCCGCCGCGCGAGGACAGCAGTTTCCTGGACGAGTGCATCGGGCGTCGCGACAAGGCACTGAAGAAGCGCGAGCAGGAAGAACAGCCGGGCGAGGGTGAACTGATCCACCCGCAGCATCTGACGGCATTGCTGTCGAAGCATGCCAGCGACGATGCGCTGTTCACTGCAGACGGTGGCTCGCCGATGGTGTGGGTGCTGCGGCATATCCGCGTCAACGGCCGCCGCCGCACGCTGACCAGCCTGTTGCACGGCACGATGGCCAACGCGATGCCACAGGCGCTGGGCCTGCAGAAGGCGTTCCCTGGCCGGCAGGTGATCTCGCTGTCCGGCGATGGCGGCCTGGCAATGTTGCTGGGCGACCTGCTGACCGCGGTGCAGGAGAACCTGCCGATCAAGGTGGTGGTGTTCAACAACGGCTCGCTGAACTTCGTCGAGCTGGAGCAGAAGGTGGAAGGCCTGCTGGACAACTACACCGACCTGAAGAACCCGGATTTTGGCCGCCTTGCCGAAGTGATCGGCTTCCACGGCCGCACGGTGACGCGCAGCGAGGATCTGGAAGAAGCGGTGCAGGATTTCCTGTCGCAGCGTGGCCCGGCGCTGCTGGATGTGCATACCAGCCGCGCCGAGCTGGTGATGCCGCCGCAGATCGAGGCCAAGCAGGTGGCCGGTACCGCGCTGTATGCAGCCAAGGCGGTATTGAACGGCCGCTTCGACGACGTGAAGCATCTGCTGGTGGACAACTTCCTGAAGAAGTAGGGAGTTGGTCGATGCAGGGCTGCGCCCTGCACCCGCAGAGGCCAATGCAACAGCCGAAGCAACAGCAACAACCGAAGCAACAGCAACAACCGAAGCAACAGCAACAACCGAAGCAACAGCAACAGCGGGCATTCCGTGGGATGGCAGGGCGGGTCCGGTTGCGGGGGACGCCGTAAACCCGTCCCTGGGGGCTTGGCCGCGGCATCCGTGCCGCGGACACCCCCGCAACCGGACCCACCCCGCCTTCGACAGATTTCTGCGATCTGTCGGAATGGCATGGCCGGTGCCTGATGGGTGTCGACCTTGGTCGACACGGTAGATCCACGCCATGCGTGGATGAACGAATGAATGATCGGAATGATCTTCTGTAGAGCCTGGCCATGCTCGGCTCAGAGGCTTCGCGTACAGCGGCCGAGCAGGGGCTCGGCGCTACAACGAGCGCCTGCCTTTGCTTTTGATCTTTTGATTCTCTTCCGTGGCTGGCACGCGCAGGAAACTGTCAGGGGCCGGGCGGGTGGGCGTCGCGGGGGTGTCCGCGGCATGGATGCCGCGGCCAAGCCCCCAGGGATGGGTTCACGGCGTCCCCCGCGACGCCCACCCGCACGGGCCAGCCCAGGAATCTGCGATCTGCGCCCAGCCACGAGGGGCTCCGCCGTTGGCTGGAACCCATCATTCCACGACGGAATTGGCGCGCTGGCCCCGCTGGGCCTACCATCGGCGGTCCCCACCCCCACCGCCCCTTCCATGTCCGCTCCCGCTTCCGCCGCACCGCGTCGCTGGCTCGTCGCCGGCGACTTCAACGGCTTCTTCGGCCTGGTCGTCGACAACCTCTCCATCCTCGGCTTCATCGCCATGGCCCTGGTCGGGATCTTCCAGTTCCCTGCCGACGTGGTGTTCGGCCGCATGTTCCCCGGCACCGCCTTCGGCGTGCTGGTCGGCAACCTGCTGTACACCCTGATGGCGCGCCGGCTGGCCGCGCGTACCGGCCGCGACGGTGTCACGGCCATGCCGCTCGGTCTGGATGCACCGACCAGCATCGGCATGGCGCTGCTGGTGCTCGGCCCGGCCTTCATCGCGTTCAAGCAGCAGGGCATGGACCCGCACGCTGCGGGCATCGCCACTTGGCAGCTGGGCATGGCCGCGCTGGTCATCATGGGCGTGCTCAAGTTCGTGCTGTCGTTCTTCGGCGAAGCGGTCACCCGCGCGCTGCCGCGAGCCGCGCTGCTGGGTTCCATCGCCGGCATCGCGCTGGTGCTGATGGGCCTGCTGCCGCTGCTGGAAACGCTGCGCTCGCCGCTGGTCGGCTTCACCACGCTCGGTTTGCTGCTGTACGTGCTGATCGCCAAGGGCAAGCTGCCGGTGCGTGGCCCGGGCGTGCTGCTGGCCTTCGTGTTCGGCACCGTGCTGTATTACGGCCTCGGCCTGGCCGGGCTGGGCGCACCCGGCTTCCATGTACCGGAGTGGGTGCCGCCGCAGGTGGTGCTGCCGCTGCCGACACTGGGCTTCCTCGACGGCCTGCCCACCGCGATGACCTACCTGCCGCTGCTGCTGCCGTTCGGCCTGCTGATGGTGGTCGGCGGCATCAACGTGTCTGAAAGCGCGCGCGCAGCCGGCGACGACTACCGCACCCGCGACATCCTGCTGGTGGAAGCGGTGGCCACGCTGGTGGCCGGCGTCTGCGGTGGCGTGGCGCAGACCACGCCGTACATCGGCCAGCCGGCGTACAAGCACATGGGTGCGCGCAGCGGCTACACGCTGCTGACCGGCCTGTTCGTCGGCATCGGCGGCATGCTCGGCATCATCTCCGGGCTGGTGCAGTGGCTGCCGCTGGCGGTGCTGGCACCGATCATCGTGTACGTGGCCATCGATATCACCACCCAGGCCTTCCAGGCCACGCCGCGTCACCACACCGGTGCGATGGTGTTCGGCTTCCTGCCGTCGGTGGCCTACCTGCTGGCGATCAAGGCACCCGGCTGGATCGCGCCGGACCAGCTGCCGCAGCTGCTGACCAAGCTCGACGGCCATGGCCTGCCCGAGCTGGCGGTGATCTTCACCCTCGGCAACGGCTTCATCATCACCTCGATGCTGTGGATTTCGGCGGTGGCGGCGATGGTCGATGGCCGCCTGCGCCGTGCCTGCGGCTTCCTGCTGGTGGCTGCGGTGCTGACCCTGTTCGGCCTGATCCACTCGGTGGATCCGCGTGGTGGCATCTATCTCCCGTGGGAGCTGGACGGCCTGGCGCGCATCATCAGCTGGCAGTTCGCTGGTGCCTACGTGGCACTGGCGTTGCTGCTGGGGTTGCTTTCGCTGCAGAAGCAGCCGGTGCAGCCGCTGGGTGAAAACAACTGACCCAACGGTAGTGCCGGCCGCTGGCCGGCATCCTCATGGGCTTCGGTCGGATCGTGCAGCTGCCGGCCAGCGGCCGGCACTACCGTTCGGCGTCCAGTTCCGGGTAGTGGCGGAAGATACCGTTGGTGTTGAACGGCAACCGCCGCTCCGAGGCCAGATAGGCGGCGATGTTCGGCCGCTTTGCCACCCGCTCCTGCAGCGCGCGCAGCAGGGGCAGGGTCGGCGCCAGTGCCTGCATCCGGCGCGGGAACATGTAGTCCAGTCCGCTCAGCAGCTGGAACAGCGACAGATCAACATAGGAATGCTCACGCAGTGCGTGGCGGCCACCATTGGCGGCCAGCACCTGCTCGAAGTAGCCGAGGAACTTCGGCAGCCGTTCGCCACGCAGGGAGGCGGCCCGTGCCTTGGCTTCGGTCTTCTGCTCTTCGTAGTACTTCGATGCGGCGATCGGATGGTGGGTGTCGTGCACCTCGGCTACCAGATCAGCGATGGTCAGCTGCAAGTGCAGCGCCTGCACCCGCCGCGAGGCCGCCTGCGGCACCAGGTCCAGCGGCGGGCCGAGAAAATCCAGGATCGCGGCGACCTGTGCAATGACCTGGCGGCCCGCCTTCAGGAACGGCGGCGCGAAGGGCTGCGCACCTTCACTGCTGCCATCGAGAAACGGCTGCATCACCGTATCGCCGTGCACCCGCGCCATGTCGATGTAATCGACACCGGCATCCTCCAGCGCAAGCCGCACGAACTCGCCACGGCCCTGGATGCCGGTCCAGTAATACAGCGCGTACTGCATGGCAGTGCCTCCACAGAACAAGGCTCACAGCCTCGCGCGCTGCATGCAAAGCAAGTGTGAGCACGGCCTTGCTGCAGGCCTCAACCCGAACGGCAGCGGAACAGGCGGGGAACCGGCTGCAATCGGTGGGGTCACACCTTCACCATGCGTGTGAAACGAGGTGCTGCATCATGCAGAGTGGAAAGGCGGTATGGCCCTGGGTGTTGGGCGTGGTGGTAATCGGTGGCGCGGGAGGTTGGCTGTTCCGCGATCAGCTGAAGCGCCTGGCAGACGGTGTTTCGGTGCCGGTGCAATCAACCCCCGCCAGTACCAGCGCGCCGCCACAACCGCAGTCGGCCGCAGAACCCGCGCCAGCACCGCCGCCGATCAGGCATCCGCTGGATACCGAGGCCGCGGCCGATCCGGCGCTGCCGAAGCTGGCTGACAGCGATACGGCCGCCTGGGGTGCATTGACCCAGTTGTTCCAGGGCGAGGGGCCACTGACCCTGCTGCTGCGCGATCATCTGATCCAGCGCCTGGTCACCCAGGTCGACAACCTGGACAAGCCCAGCGTGCCGCCGACTGCGCTGGCCGCGCGGCCGCTGCCGGGCAACCTGCAGGTCGAGCCGGGCGAGGGTGGCGAACGCATCGCCGCCAGCAACGCGGCGCGCTATGCACCCTACGTGCAGGCCTTCACCGCGCTGGACCCGGCGGCAACGGCTACCGCCTACAAGCGCTTCTATCCGCTGATCCAGCAGGCCTATGTGGACCTGGGCCGGCCCGACGGGTACTTCAACGACCGCCTGGTCGCGGTGATCGACCACCTGCTGGACACCCCGGAACTGGCCCAGTCCCCAGTGGTACAGCGCGATGAACGCGGCCGCTACCGCTTTGTCGATCCCACCCTGCAGTCGCGCTCGATCGGGCAGAAGGCGCTGCTGCGGATGGATGCCGCCCAGGCGCGGGCGGTCAAGCAGCAGCTGCGGGCGATCCGCAGCGCGATCACCCGCTGAGCCCGTTCACTGCGTGGAACTGATCGGGATCAACACGCCGACCACACCGGTTCCGGCATGCTGGCCGAAGCCTGACTGGCCTCGAGGTGCAGTCGCAGCCACCCTTGAAACCGGGTGGGGCAACCGCATCTTTCCAGCATCGCCGGCGCGGGCCGGCCCTGATGACCGATGAGGATTCGCAATGCGGATGGACAAGCTCACCTCGCGTTTCCAGCAGGCGCTGGCAGACGCACAGTCGCTGGCCGTGGGCCGCGACAACAGCATCATCGAACCGGTTCACCTGTTCAGCGCGCTGCTGGACCAGCAGGGCGGCAGCACGCGTCCGCTGCTGGCCCAGGCCGGGGTGAACGTGCCGGTACTGCGCGAGCGCCTGACCGAGGCGCTGGATGCGCTGCCGAAGGTGTCCGGCCAGGCCGGCAACGTCTCGATGGGCAACGACCTGGGGCGCCTGCTGAACCAGACCGACAAGCTGGCCCAGCAGCACGGGGATGCCTTCATTGCCAGCGAGTGGTTCGTGCTGGCGGCGCTGGACGACGGCGGCACGCTGGGCATGGCGCTGCGCGCCGCCGGTGCCGACAAGACCCGCCTGCAGGCGGCCATCGACAAGCTGCGCGGCGGCGAGAACGTGCAGTCGGAGAATGCCGAGGAACAGCGCCAGGCGCTGGAGAAATACACCATCGACCTGACCGCGCGTGCCGAGAGCGGCAAGCTCGACCCGGTGATCGGCCGTGACGAGGAGATCCGCCGCACCATCCAGGTGCTGCAGCGCCGGACCAAGAACAACCCGGTGCTGATCGGCGAACCCGGCGTGGGCAAGACCGCGATCGTGGAAGGACTGGCCCAGCGCATCATCAACGACGAAGTGCCCGAGGGCCTGCGCGGCAAGCGCGTGCTGTCGCTGGACATGGGCGCGCTGATTGCCGGGGCCAAGTTCCGCGGCGAATTCGAGGAGCGCCTGAAGGGCGTGCTCAACGACCTGGCCAAGAACGAAGGCCAGATCATCCTGTTCATCGACGAACTGCACACCATGGTCGGCGCCGGCAAGGCCGATGGCGCGATGGATGCCGGCAACATGCTGAAGCCAGCGCTGGCACGCGGCGAGCTGCACTGCATCGGCGCCACCACGCTGGACGAATACCGCAAGTACATCGAGAAGGATGCTGCGCTGGAGCGTCGCTTCCAGAAGGTGTTCGTGGGCGAGCCGTCGGTGGAGGACACCATCGCGATCCTGCGCGGCCTGAAGGAAAAGTACGCCGTGCACCACGGCGTGGAGATCACCGATCCGGCCATCGTCGCGGCTGCGACGTTGTCCAACCGCTACATCACCGACCGCCAGCTGCCGGACAAGGCCATCGACCTGATGGACGAAGCCGCCTCGCGACTGCGCATGGAGATCGACTCCAAGCCGGAAGAGCTGGACCGCCTTGAGCGCCGGGTGATCCAGCTGAAGATCCAGCGCGAGATGCTGAAGAAGGAGAAGGACGAAGCCTCGCGGCAGCGCCTGGCCGACCTGGAGAACGACATCGACGGGCTGGAGCGCGAGTTCTCCGACCTCAATGAAATCTGGAAGTCGGAGAAGGCCGCGCTGCAGGGCGCGACCAAGATCAAGGAACAGGTCGAGCAGGCCAAGCTGGAGCTGGAGGCCGCGCAGCGCCGCCAGGATTTCGCCAAGATGAGCGAGATCCAGTACGGGCTGCTGCCGCAGCTGGAAAAGCAGCTGGCCGCGGCCCAGGAGGCCGAGCACAAGGACTTCAAGCTGGTGCAGGACCGCGTGACCGACGAGGAGATCGCCGAAGTCGTATCGCGCTGGACCGGCATCCCGGTCAACAAGATGCTCGAAGGCGAGCGCGACAAGCTGTTGCGCATGGAAGAGGTGCTGCACAACCGCGTGGTCGGCCAGGAAGAAGCGATCAAGGTCGTCTCCGATGCCGTGCGCCGTTCGCGTGCGGGCCTGTCCGATCCGAATCGCCCGGCCGGCTCGTTCCTGTTCCTCGGCCCGACCGGTGTCGGCAAGACCGAGCTGTGCAAGTCGCTGGCCGAATTCCTGTTCGACAGCGCCGACGCGATGATCCGCATCGACATGAGCGAGTTCATGGAGAAGCACAGCGTCGCCCGTCTGATCGGCGCGCCTCCGGGTTACGTGGGCTACGAGGAAGGTGGCTACCTGACCGAGGCCGTGCGTCGCCGTCCGTACTCGCTGATCCTGCTGGACGAAGTGGAGAAGGCGCATCCGGATGTGTTCAACATCCTGCTGCAGGTGCTGGACGATGGCCGCCTGACCGATGGACAGGGCCGCACCGTGGACTTCCGCAACACCGTCATCGTGATGACCTCGAACCTGGGCTCGCACCAGATCCAGGACATGAGCGCCGACGACAGTCCGGAGGCCTACACGCAGATGAAGGCGGCGGTGATGGGCGTGGTACAGGCGCACTTCCGTCCGGAGTTCATCAACCGCCTGGACGACATCGTGGTGTTCCACCCGCTGGACAAGCAGCAGATCAAGCAGATCGCGCGCATCCAGATGCGTGGGCTTGAGAAGCGGCTGGCCGAGCGCGGATTGAAGCTGGCGGTCTCCGATGCGGCGTTCGACCTGCTCGGCAACGTCGGCTTCGATCCGGTCTATGGCGCGCGCCCGTTGAAGCGTGCAATCCAGTCGCAGCTGGAGAATCCGCTGGCGCAGCAGATCCTGTCCGGTGCTTTCGTCAACGGCGATACCATCGAAGTCGGAAACGACGGCGGCCGCCTGGTGTTCGCCAAAGCGTGATTCACACGGGGCGCTGCCTGGCCGTAGCGCCCCGTTTCCTGCGAAGTGGGCCGGGCAATGCCCGGCGCTCACTCAGAAGCGGTGCGTATAGCCGCTCATCAAGCCGAACTGGTTCGCCTTCTGCACGATCGGGCTGTCGGCGGCATCACCGAGCAGGCGCGTGCCTTCGGCCGAGATGTACCAGTTGCCGTTGCGGCCCACGCGGTGGCTCCACTTCAGACCGACACCGGCACTGACCAGGCCGGCCTTTGGCTTGTGCTCGGCAAAGCCGGTACGCGCCGCCTGTTCCGGGCTGACGCCGTACCAGGTCTGCATGTAGCCGCGGTTGCCGTAGTCGGTGGACACGCTGCCGCTGACCACGCCGCCGGCCAGGTCGAACAGCGGTATGCTCAGGTTCAGATGGATCTGCTGGGTGGCCAGGCCGTTCTCGGCCTTGTCCTCGTCCTTGCGGGTGAACTGCCAGGAGCCGCTCAGCACGGCTTCGCCCAGCGTATAACCAGCCGAGATGCCGACCAGGGGACGGGTATCGATATCACCCATGCCGCGCAGGAAGTCGGAACCGCCGAGCAGCGAGTCCTTTTCCTTGCGGATGCCGCTGGCGCCGACATACGCGCGCACGCGGGTGTGCTCGCCGATGGAGGTGCCCCAGCCAATGCCACTGGTGCCCAGAAACCATCCACCCGGCGAGGTGACATCAAAGGACAACGACGGTGTCGCACGATACTCCTCGCTGCCGCTGTAGCGCGGCGCCACGCCACCGCCGGCAGCGACCTCGAAGGTCCAGTGGTCATCCTTGGCGTGGGCGATCGGTGCGGCGAACAGCGGCAACAGGGCCAGGCAGAGCAGGGCGGGGGAACGGCGAAGCTGGGACATGGAAACTCTCGACAATGGGAGGAAGGCAGCACGCGCATCCGGCGAGTGCTGCAGGGTCGCTAGCGTGGCGATACGCCGGCGACCGATCCGTCCGCAGTTGTGCGGGAGTTGTAATCAACTGTAATCGCGCCCAGGGGCGTTCAGCTGGCAGCCAGCGGCCAGTGCATTTCCATGCGCGCGCCGCCCAACGTGGCGCGGCTGATGCGAAGTTCGCCGCCGTGGCGGACGGCAATGCGGCTGACGATGGCCAGGCCCAGGCCGAAGCCCCCGGTATCGCGGCTGCGGCTGTCATCCAGGCGGGTGAACGGGCGCATCACCTTCTCGCGATCGGCTTCGGCAATGCCGGGACCGTCGTCATCCACACGCAGGCAGGCGCGGCCGCTGACACCGACCAGCGAGACTTCCACCTGCGAACGCGCATGGCGCAGCGCATTGCCCACCAGATTGCTGAGTGCCAGCTGCAGCAGGCGCGGCTCGGCGTCCACCCGTGGCAACGCGCTGGGCTGCACGCGCAGTATCACGCCGGCACGTTCGGCATCACGGCGCGCATCGGCCAGGCAGGCCTGCAGCCAGTCGTTGGCTTCGATGCGCTGCATCGGCTCGCCCTCGCTGGGATGCTCCAGCCGTTCGTAAGCCAGCAGTTCGCTGACCAGCCGGTTGAGTTCGGCCAGATCGCCGTGCAGGCCCCGCGCCAGCCGTTCGCGGCGTTCGCGGTCATCGCTGTCCTGCATCAGGTCCAGGCCGAAGGCCACGCGCGCGATCGGCGTGCGCAGCTCGTGGGAGATCGCATGGGTCAGGTCGCGCTGGCGCTGCACCAGTTCGGCCACGCGTGCCGCCATGCGGTTGGAGTGGTCGACGATGACCCGGATCTGCGAGCGTGGCGAGACCTGGGCACGTGCCTGCAGATCGCCCGAACCGATGCGGTCGGCATGCCGGCGCAGCGCTTCCAGGTCGCGCCAGAGCAGGCGCACCCACGCGTACAGGCTGGCGCCCACCAGCAGCAGGATGCTGAGGTAGGCGGCGATGGTCATGTACGTCGTCATCTGCACCGCGCCAGGCAGGCGCAGGTGCAGCCAGCGGCCATCGCTGCCCTCGATGGGCAGCAGGACCTGCTGGTATTGATCGCGCACGATGAAACCATCGGCCTTCACGGCCACCTGTTCCTGCGCGTCGAGTGCGGGAGGTTTGTCGAGCAGGGTCAGGGCGATGCCGTAGTGTGGCTGCCACTGCTGCAGGCGCTCACGCTGCTGGTCGGCATCCAGGCCGGCCAGGCCACTGCGCAGGGCGTACACCTGACCACGCACCTGCTGGACGAAGACGCGATCCTGCACGGGTGTGTAGATGCCGTCCAGGATGTGGTTGAGGAAGAACACCGACACCAGGAAGCAGGCACCCGTGATAAACCACAACCACAGGAACAGCCGCTTCATGCCGTCCAGGCCGACGGATTGAACTGGTAGCCACGGCCCCACACGGTCTTGATCCGCCGCGGTTCGCGCGCATCATCACCGAGCTTGCGGCGCAGCTTGCCGATGCTGACATCAACACTGCGGTCCAGGCCGTCAAAGCCGATGCCGCGCACCGCCTGCAGGATCTGGTCGCGCGACAGGATCTGCCCCGGCTGGCTGGCCAGCAGCCACAGGATCTCGAATTCCGTGGTACCCAGCTCGACCGGTTGACCGTGCAGGTGCACTTCGCGCTGCATGCGGTCGATCAGCAGTTCGCCATGCATCAGACGGCTGGGTGTGCCGGTGTTGCTGCTGCCATGGCGGCGGCGCAGCAGGGCGCGCAGGCGGGCCAGCAGCAGACGCGGCTCGATCGGTTTGTGCACATAGTCATCGGCGCCCGATTCCAGGCCCAGCACCTGCTCGATGTCGTCTTCGCACGCGGTCAGCATCAGGATCGGCACGTCGGAGAAACTGCGGATCTGCCGGCACACGTCGATGCCGCCGAGGCCGGGCAGCATCAGGTCCAGTACCACCAGCTCGGGCGCATGCTGGCGGCAGGCCGCGCCGGCAAGGTCACCGCGCGCCACATGCTGCACGGCGAAACCATGTTCGTGGAGATAGTCGCTGACCAGCTCGGCCAGGCGACGGTCGTCCTCCACCAACAAGACCTGGGTCGGGGTACCGTTGGCGGTGGGTGTCCAGGGGGATGGCTGCATGCGCGTGGGGCCTCCGTGCCCGGGCAGGAGCGCCCGGCGGCGAAGCCTATCAACGCCCCGTGACCGCTGCCTGAATCGCGGCCAACCTGATAACCCCCGGTATGGACGTCATCGCCAGCAGCTTTCAGCGGCCGGCGACGGCTGGCCTATGGTGGCGGTTTCCCCGGATGGAGCCTGGCGCAATGAGCGACCCGCAGTGGCAACTGGAAACCCTGGCCGTGCACGGTGGCTACCGTCCCGACCCGACTACCCGCGCGGTGGCGGTGCCGATCTACCAGACGGTGGCGTATGCCTTCGATGACACCCAGCACGGCGCCGACCTGTTCGACCTGAAGGTACCGGGCAATATCTATACGCGCATCATGAACCCCACCACCGACGTACTGGAGCAGCGCCTGGCTGCGCTGGAAGGCGGCATCGGTGCGCTGGCGCTGGCCTCGGGGCAGGCCGCGATCACCTATGCCATCCAGACCATTGCAGAGGCCGGCGACAACATCGTCGCCTCCAGCGCGTTGTATGGCGGCAGCCTCAACCTGCTGGCGCACACGCTGCCGCAGTACGGCATCCAGGCGCGCTTTGCTGATCCGGCTGATCCTTCTGCGTTCGCCGCGCTGATCGACGAGCGCACCAAGGCGGTGTTCGTCGAATCGATCTGCAACCCGCGCGGCAACGTCACCGACATCGCTGCGATTGCGGAGGTCGCGCATGCCGCTGGCGTGCCGCTGATCGTCGACAACACCGTGGCCACGCCGTTCCTGCTGCGCCCATTCGAGCACGGCGCCGACATCGTGGTGCATTCGCTGACCAAGTACCTGGGCGGCCACGGCACCAGCCTCGGCGGCGCGATCATCGATTCCGGCCGCTTCGACTGGACCGCACAGCCCCAACGCTTCGCGCGGCTCAACCAGCCCGACCCCAGCTACCACGGCGTGGTCTATACCGAAGCCCTGGGGCCAGCGGCCTACATCGGCCGCGCGCGGGTGGTGCCGCTGCGCAATACCGGCGCTGCGTTGTCGCCGTTCAATGCGTTCCTGATCCTGCAGGGCATCGAGACCCTGGCCCTGCGCATGGAACGCATCAACGCCAACGCACTGGCCGTCGCGCAGTTCCTGAAGTCGCACGCTAAGGTGGCGTGGGTGCGCTATGCCGGGCTGGCCGACGATCCCGAGCACGCCGCCGCGCAGCGCTATCTGGGTGGGCACGGCTCGGGCGTGCTGACCTTCGGCCTGCCGGGCGGGCGCGAGGCAGGCGCACGTTTCCTTGACGCGCTGAAATTGTTCACCCGCCTGGTCAACCTGGGCGATGCGAAGTCACTGGCCACCCATCCCGCCTCGACCACCCACCGCCAGTTGGATGCGGCGGAGCTGGCCAAGGCCGGCGTCAGTGAAGACACCGTGCGGCTGTCGATCGGCATCGAACATATCGGCGACCTGCGTGCCGACCTGGAGCAGGCCCTGGCCGGCGCCTGATAGCCACACGCTTGGTCGTCATCGCTACAGGCGATCACCACCGGTGCCGCGATGCGCTACGGTGGAACTGCCTCTCCAAGGCGTGGCAACGTGGCGATCCAGATCCCCGGTCGATGCGGGTCGACCGGGGATTTTTTTGTTTCCGGGGTCAGATCCGTTTTCCTGCGGAAAACGGATCTGACCCCATGCGCCGCCGTGTCGACCAAGGTCGACACCCACCAACAGCAGCCGGGACGCGCCCCGCCATCCAACGGAGAGTGAGCTTTTGCCGTTGCCGTTGACGTTGATTCGGCAGGTGCAGGGCTGCAAGCCCTGCCGCACGCACACCCCTCACACCACGGGAATACTGTGCTGGCCCAACCCGCGATACGGCGGCGTGGCCATCACCATCTCCGCCAGCGAATACGCCAGCTCACGTTCGGCCATCACTGTGCCATCCGCACCGTGTTCCAGCAGATGCTTCACCTCGGCGTCGCTGTGCGCACGCGCCAGCAGGGTCAGGTCCGGGTTGATCGCCCGCAGCTTGGCCAGTGCCTCACCGGCTTCCAGCGGCTGCGGAATCGCCAGCACCGCGATCTTCGCGCGTTCCGGATGGGCCTCGGCCAGCACCCGGTCGGCAGCGGCACTGCCGCGGATCGCCGCCAGGCCCTTGGCGTGCGCCTGCTCGACGTGTTCCTTGTTGTCATCGATCACCAGCACCGGCACGCCACGGTCGCGCAGCACCTGCGCCAGTTCGCTGCCCACCCGGCCATAGCCGATCACGATGGCGTGGTCATGCAGGTCGCGCGACGGGCCGATCGCTTCGGGCGGCTCGGGTACCTGCGGAGACTGCTCCTGCTTGGCCTGCCAACGGTCGAGCAGGCCGAACACCAGCGGGTTGAGCATGATCGACACCAGTGCCCCGGCCAGCACCAGCGACTGGCCCTCCTTCGGCAGGATCTGCAGCGCCACGCCGAGGCCGGCGATGATGAAGGCGAACTCGCCGATCTGCGCCAGGCTGGCCGAGATGGTCAGCGCGGTGCTGGTCGGGTGGCCGAACGCACGCACGATGAAGAACGCGGCGGCCGACTTGCCGAACATGATGATCAGCACCGTGGCCAGCACCTGCCACGGGTGCTGCACGATGATGTTGGGGTCGAACAGCATGCCGACCGACACAAAGAACAACACCGCGAACGCATCGCGCAGCGGCAGCGAATCATGCGCGGCCTTGTGGCTCAGCTCCGATTCGTTGAGCAGCATGCCGGCAAAGAACGCGCCCAGCGCGAACGAGACGCCGAACAGCATCGCCGAGCCGAACGCCACGCCCAGCGCGATCGCCAGCACGGACAGGGTGAACAGCTCACGCGAACCGGTACCGGCGATGCGTTCCAGGATCCACGGGATGACCCGGCGCCCGACCACCAGCATCACCGCCACGAACAGGCCCAGCTGCACGAAGGTCCAGCCGATGTCGGCCAGCACCCTGCCCAGCGAGTGCGATTCCTTGGCCGCGTCGGGGCCGAACACGCCGGCCATCACCGGCATCATCACCAGTGCCAGCACGCAGGCCAGGTCTTCGACGATCAGCCAGCCGACCGCGATCTTGCCGCGCATCGTCTCCAGCAGGCGGCGTTCTTCCATCGCCCGCAAAAGCACGACGGTACTGGCGGTGGCCAGCGAGAAACCGAAGATGACGCCATGGATGGCCGGCCAGCCCATCAGCGAGGCCACGCCCCAGCCGAGCAGGGTGGCCACTGCGATCTGCCCAATGGCACCGGGAATGGCGATCGCCTTGACCGCCATCAGGTCCTTCAGCGAGAAGTGCAGGCCGACACCGAACATCAGCAGCATCACGCCCAGTTCGGCCAGCTGGTTGGCCAGCGCCTGGTCGGCGACGAAGCCGGGGGTGAACGGACCTACGCAGATGCCAGCAACCAGGTAACCGACCAGGGGAGACAAGCGGAGCTTGTTGGCCAGCGCGCCGAAGATGAAGGCGAGCCCCAGGCCAACGGCAACGATGTTGATCAGGTCGGTGTCATGGTGCATCGGCACTCGCAGAAAGCAGGGGGATACCCCGATTTTCACCGAAGCGGCCAGATACGGCAAACCCGCCGTCCACGTGCCGTGGCCGGAGGGTTTGCCCACGCATTTCTCTTCTACCCCCGCCTTCGGAGCGCCCCTTCAACAAGAAGGGGCTCTCCTCCAGATGCGGCGAGGGGATGCCGGCCAGCGGCCGGCACTACCAGAGCGGCGCCGGGCAGGGCCCGGCACGCCCGTTACCGCTTACCAGGTGTACTTGATCCGCCCGTACACATACGCGCCGTTGAAGCCGAACGGCGAGTAGTTGCTGTACGGCAGCATGCCGAAGGTCGAGTTCTGCAGGTCTTCGGTGCGGTCCGGGTACTTGTCCAGCAGGTTGTCGGCGCCCACGGTCAGGGTCCAGTTGCTGCTCGGCTTGTAGCTGGCCGAGGCATCCACCACCCAGGCGTCGCCGTAGGTCTGGTCACGCAGCGCGGTGGCCGAGTTGCGCACGGTGAATTTGCCGTAGCGGGTGGCGGCCAGGCCCAGTTCCCAGTGGTCCGAGCGCCAGGTGCCGCTCAGGATCGCCTTGTCGCGCGGGTAGCTGTCCTCGATGCGGCCAATTTCATCGCGACCGATCAGCGACTGGGTCAGGCCCAGCGTGCCGAACACCGCCGGGGTGCCGCCGACGCGGCGCACTTCGGTGTCGTTGTAGCTGTACGCAGCGGTCAGCTCCAGGCTGCTGGCGTTGAACGGCACCGTATAGCTGGACACGAAGTCGACGCCACGGGTGCGCGTATCCAAGCCATTGGTGAAGTAGGAAAACGCGGTCACCTGCGGCAGGCCCAGGGTGCCCAGCAGCGCGCTGGTGGCCGCGTTGGTGGTGATGCTGGACGACAATGCGATGCGGTCATCGATGTCGATCTGGTAGGCGTCGACGGTGATATACAGGCGGTCGGCCGGCTGCAGCACCAGGCCCAGGCTGTAGGAGGTGGAGGTTTCGGCCTTCAGCGGCGAGGCGCCCAGCGCCTGCGCGGCCGGGCTGGTGGTCGGGAAGGTGCCACGCTCGACGAACACGCCATTGAGGAACTGGCTGGTGACCGCCTGGTAGCCCTGCTGCGCCAGCGACGGTGCACGGAAGCCACTGGAGGCGGTGGCCCGCAGCGCGACCTTGTCGGTGAATGCATAGCGCGCCGAAAGCTTGCCGGAGAAGCGGTCGCCGAAGTCCGAGTAGTCCTCGTAGCGGCCGGTGATGCCGGCCGAGAACTTCTCGGTCAGGTCCGCTTCCAGGCCAGCATAGACCGCGTAGTTGTGGCGGTCCGCATGCACTTCATTGGTCGGGGTGAAGCCCGCGAAGCCCTGCGCGCCGCTGCCTGTGTACGAGTTCAGCTCGCCCGGGTTCTGGTCCCACTTTTCCTTGCGGTACTCACCACCGAAGGACAGCGTGACCGGGTAGGCCAGGCCCCAGTCCAGCGACTTGGTCAGGTCGGCATTGAAGATGTCCTGCTGGTATTTCAGCGTGCCGTCGTAGAACGAGCGCGGGCTGGTTGCGCCGAGGCTGTAGTTGATGCTGTTGCGGGTGTGGAAGTCGAGGGTGTTCTCACCGTGGTTCAGGCTCAGGTCCCAGGTCCAGCCGTTGTCGGTGTTGCCCTTGACCCCGGCCACCAGCGAGCGGTCCTTCGAATACTGGTTGATCTCCGGCACGAAGCCGTCGGGGTAGGTCTGCGCCAGCAGCGCGCTCTGCCCGCTGTGGTTGCGCGAACGGTAGAACGCGAACGAGGTGATGTCGCGGTTGCTGAGCAGCGCGCTGGCGTAGCCGGTCACGTGGTCGCTGAAGTCGAAGCTGGCGTTGGCCGACGCGGCGGTGGCATCCACGCGCGGGTCGCCGACGATGAAGGTCTTCTGGCCGATGCTGGGGAAGTTGCCGGTGTTCGGGGTGGTGCCGCGGTACGGGCCGGCGCGGTTGCTCTCGTCCTGCTGGCTGATCTGGCCAGCCACGTGCACGCGACCACGGCCGTTGCCGAACTCGACGCCGGTATCGCCGGAGAGCTGGTACTTGTTGCCGTCACCGGCCGAGTACTGGCCGTAGTCCACGGCCAGGCTGCCGCCACGGCCGCTGCCCTTGAGCACGATGTTGATGACGCCTGCAATGGCGTCCGAGCCGTACTGTGCCGACGCACCGTCGCGCAGCACTTCCACACGCTCGATGGCGGCGATCGGGATCGCATTGATGTCCACCGCCGACGAGCCACGGCCGATGCTGCCGTTGACGTTGATCATCGCCGAGGTGTGGCGGCGCTTGCCGTTGACCAGCACCAGCACCTGGTCCGGCGACAGGCCGCGCAGCTGCGCCGGGCGCACGCCACTGGTGCCGTCGGTCAAGGCCGGGCGCGGGAAGTTCAGCGAGGGCAGGGCGCGCGACAGTGCGGTGGCCAGTTCACTGGTGCCGGTGGACTGCAGCACTTCAGGGGTGATGATGTCGATCGGCGACTGCGATTCGGCGACGGTGCGGTCGGCCACGCGGGTGCCGGTGACGATCACCGTGTCCAGGGTGTTGGCGGCGGTGCCGGCCTGCTGGGCAGCGGCAACGAACGGAGAGCCACCGAGTGCGACAGCGACGGCGGCGGCGATCAGGCTGGTCTTGCGGGTCATCGGGATGGGGCTCCGGTTGGCGGGGGTGGCACCGGAATCGACATCACGGGGGTGAGGCGGACGGCGGTTGTTGCGGTGCGCAAGGCAGGAATTAACGGGATATCCAGTGCGTGTCAAATGGTTGCAACAGGAAAAAACGTTGCAGCAGCAACCATTTAGCGGAAGAGGGCAGCGGCGGGAGGTGGGGCCCGGGGGCTGCGCGGGGCCGACGAGGGAGAGAGTTGGCCTGCCGCCGCGCATCCCGGGGCGCGTCAAGTATTCGTTAACGCTAGAATTACGTCGCAGGAACAGTGCTCACCAGCACATTCCATCCGGTTATATGGACCCCTCCCCCGATGATCTCCCTTCGTAATTTCGCCTTGCGCCGCGGCGAGCGGCTGCTGTTGTCCAATGTCGACCTGACCCTGCACGCCGGTTACCGGGTGGGCGTGGTCGGCCGCAACGGTGCTGGCAAGTCCAGCCTGTTCGCGGCGGTGAAGGGCGAGCTGGAGGCCGACAAGGGTGACGTCGACCTGCCCGGCAAGGTCCGTATCGCCAGCGTGGCCCAGGAAACCCCGTCGCTGCCGGACCCGGCGCTGAGCTTTGTGCTGGGCGGGGATACCGATGTGGCTGCGGTGCTGGCTGAAGAGGCTGAAGCAACCGCGCGCGAAGACTGGGAGGCGGTGGCCAACGCGCACACGAAGATGGCCGAGATGGGGGCCTACGACGCCGAAGCGCGCGCCGGCAAGCTGCTGCACGGCCTCGGTTTCCCGGCCGAGACCCACCACCGCGCGGTGTCCTCGTTCTCCGGCGGCTGGCGCGTACGCCTGAACCTGGCCCGCGCGCTGATGATGCCCAGTGACCTGCTGCTGCTGGACGAACCGACCAACCACCTGGACCTGGACGCGGTGTACTGGCTGGAGCAGTGGCTGCTGAAGTACCCCGGCACCCTGCTGTTGATCTCGCATGACCGTGAGTTCCTCGACAACGTGGCCACCCACACCCTGCACCTGCACGGCGGCGGCGCCAAGCTCTACCCGGGCGGTTATACCGATTTCGAGCGCCAGCGCGCCGAACAGCTGCGCCAGCAGCAGATCGCGCACGAGAAGGAACAGGCCGAGCGCGCCCACCTGCAGAGCTTCATCGACCGCTTCAAGGCACAGGCCAGCAAGGCCGCGCAGGCGCAAAGCCGCATGAAGCGCCTGGCCAAGCTGGCCGGTACCGAAGCAGTGCGCGCCGAGCGCGAGTTCCGTATCGAGTTCGCGCCGCCGGCCAAGCTGCCGTTCTCGCTGATCCGCCTGAACCATGTCGAGGCCGGCTACGGCAAGGACGCAGTGATCCTGCACAACGTCGGCTTCGGTCTGGAAGCGGGCCAGCGCATTGGCCTGCTCGGCCCGAACGGTGCCGGCAAGACCACCCTGGTGAAGACCCTGGTGGGCGAGCTGGCGCCGATCGTCGGCGAGCGCATGGCGCACCCGGACCTGAAGATCGGCTACTTCGCCCAGCACACGGTGGAGTCGCTGCACGAAGGCCAGTCGCCGATGGAGCATTTCCGCGAGATCGCCCCGGACGCACCGAACCAGTCGTTCCGCGATTTCCTCGGCAAGTGGAACTTCCCGGGTGACCGCGCGTTCGAGCCGGTCGATGGCTTCTCCGGTGGCGAGCGCGCACGCCTGGCGCTGGCGCTGATCGCCTGGCAGCAGCCAAACGTGCTGCTGCTGGACGAACCGACCAACCACCTTGACCTGGAAATGCGCGAAGCGCTGGCCGAAGCATTGGCCACCTTCGAAGGCGCGATCGTGATGGTCTCGCACGACCGCCATCTGATCGGCCTGGTCTGCGATACCTACTGGCGCGTGGCCGATGGCGTGGTCGAGCCGTTCGATGGCGACCTGGATGCCTACGCCGCGTGGCTGCGTACCCGCCCGCAGGCGCAGGGCACCAAGGCGCGCATGGAACAGGTGGAAGAGCCGGTGGTGGTCAAGACCACCCCGGTGGCGCAGGTGGTGCAGAAGAAGCCGGTGAACCCGCACAAGCTGGCCGCCGCTGAAGCCAAGGTGGCCGAGCTGGAAGGTGCCCTGGCCGAGCTGGACCGCCAGCTGGCCGACCCGGCCAACTACGCCGATGCCACGCGCATGGCCGTGCTTGGCCGCGATCGCGAAACCGCCGCCGCGCAGCTGGAAAAGGCCGAAGCCGCCTGGATGGAACTGCTCGAGTCCTGACCGGTAGTGCCGGCCGCTGGCCGGCAGCGCGATGCGCCCACAACGATCAAGGGATTGCCGGCCAGCGGCCGGCACTGCCTACCCGCCCTGTGCCTGCAGCCATTCGCGGAAGCGCCTGGCCGGCTCACGTTCGGCACGCGATCGCAGCCGCGTCAGCCAGTAGCGCCCCAGCTCCAGCGTGGTGCTGAACGGCTGCAGCAGGCGACCCTCGGCCAGTTCCTGCTCGAACATGCGCAGCGGCAGCAAGGCCACACCGGCGCCACCGGCGGCCGCCATCGCGACCGTCAACGAGGAATCGAATACCGGCCCGCGCGCTTCCACGCCGCTGACCCCGGCCGCCTGCAGCCAGCGCGGCCATTCGTCGCTGCGGTAGGAACGAAGCAGCGGCAGCGTGCCCAGGTCGCGTGGCTGTTTCAGGCGCCGCGCCAGCGCCGGTGCGCACAGCGGTGCAAACGGCGCGTCGAGGATCGCCGTGCACGCCTGGCCCTGCCAGTCGCCATCACCAAAGCGGATCGCCAGGTCCAGCCCTTCTCCGGCCAGGTCGATGCGGTTGTTGTGGGTCTGCAGGCGCAGCTCGATGTCCGGGTGCGCTGCCTCGAACGCGGCCAGCCGTGGAAGCAGCCAGCCGGTGGCGAAGGTGCCGACCACGCCCAGGGTCAGCACTTCACGCGCAGGTCCGCCGGTGTAACGCGCGATGCTGGCGGAGATGCGCTCGAACGATTCGTTGAGCACCGGATACAGGGCCGCGCCTTCATCGGTGAGCGCCACGCCGCGCGGGAGGCGATGGAACAGGCGGATGCCGAGCCGGTCCTCCAGTCCACGGATCTGGTGGCTCAGTGCGGCCTGGCTGACACACAGCTCCAGCGCGGCACGGGTGAAGTTCTGGTGGCGGGCGGCGGCCTCGAAGGCGCGCAGCGCGTTCAGTGGCAGGGTAGGGTGCAACATCGCGCAGTCGTGAGCTGGAGTGATGGATGATCCTAACGCTTCAACGAGACATTTCGGAAAATTAAGGGGTTGAATGCGTCAGACATTAATTGAACTAATGTCTCTCGCAGATTTTTTGCGCTGGTCGCCCCCGATCAAGGCTTCAATAATCGAGCGGTCCCCCAGGAGAACCCGCATGCTCGCCCGTCGCCGATTCCTGCAGTTCAGTGGTGCCGCCGTGGCTTCCTCGCTTGCCTTGCCGCTGCTGGCACGTGCAGCGGGCAAGGCCACCGCCAACGCACCCACCGATGCCGCCATCACCGCCGCCAGTGATTTCGCCGCGCTGGAAAAGGCCTGCGCCGGACGCCTCGGCGTGACCCTGCTGGACACTGCCAGCGGTCGCCGCATCAGTCATCGCCAGGACGAGCGCTTCCCGATGTGCAGCACCTTCAAGAGCATGCTGGCGGCCACCGTGCTCAGCCAGGCCGAACGCATGCCGGCATTGCTGGACAGGCGCGTGCCGGTGGGCGAGGCCGATCTGCTTTCGCATGCACCGGTCACCCGCCGCCACGCCGGCAAGGACATGACCGTGCGCGACCTGTGCCGTGCCACGATCATCACCAGCGACAACACCGCCGCCAACCTGCTGTTCGGCGTGGTCGGTGGCCCGCCCGCAGTGACCGCGTTCCTGCGCGCCAGCGGCGACACGGTGAGCCGCAGTGACCGCCTGGAGCCGGAGCTGAACAGCTTTGCCAAGGGCGACCCGCGCGACACCACCACGCCGGCGGCGATGGCCGCGACCCTGCAGCGCGTGGTGTTGGGCGAGGTACTGCAACCGGCTTCGCGGCAGCAGCTGGCCGACTGGCTGATCGACAACGAAACCGGCGACGCCTGCCTGCGCGCGGGCCTGGGCAAGCGCTGGCGCGTGGGTGACAAGACCGGCAGCAATGGTGAAGACGCGCGCAACGACATCGCCGTGCTGTGGCCCGTAGCCGGGGGCGCCCCGTGGGTGCTGACGGCTTATCTGCAGGCAGGTGCGATCAGCTACGAGCAACGCGCTAGCGTGCTGGCACAGGTGGGGCGGATTGCCGACCGGTTGATCGGATGAGGTAACCGGGGTCATTCAAACGCGGCTTGCCGGATCGGTTCGGCGCGCGCATCCTGCGCGCGTTCGAACCACACGGAAGTCCCCATGAGCCATGAACTGATCTACCTGCTGCTGATCTTCGCGCTGCTGGTGATCCCGCGCGCGCTGCAGCGTTTCAGCCTGCCCGCGCCGCTGACCTGCCTGCTGTTCGGCATCATCGGCATGCTCTGGCTGGGCGACCAGGCCCATGATGCGGTGATCGGCCTGCTGGCCACGCTGGGCATTTCCTCGCTGTTCCTGTTCGCCGGCCTGGAAGTGGACCTGCAGGCGCTGCGCCGTGGCATGTGGCCGCTGCTGGCGCACCTGGTGATCCGTACCGGCACGCTGTTCGGCGTGGGCTGGCTGGCCTGGCGTTATGCGGGGCTGC
Organism: Stenotrophomonas sp. YJH_SMC_133; assembly: GCF_059370655.1. Classification (NCBI taxonomy): domain Bacteria; kingdom Pseudomonadati; phylum Pseudomonadota; class Gammaproteobacteria; order Lysobacterales; family Lysobacteraceae; genus Stenotrophomonas; species Stenotrophomonas sp. YJH_SMC_133. Next base: position 245,247 of record NZ_JCAFTW010000008.1, read on the forward strand.
CGTGGCAGGCCGCCGGCCTGCTGGCGCTGGCGCTGCTGACGCCGTCCACGGGTTTCATCATGGACTCGCTGTCGCGGCTTGGCCTCAGCGAAGACGAGCGGTTCTGGGTGACCAGCAAGGCCATCGCCGGCGAACTGCTGGCGCTGGCGGCGTTGTTCATCGTGCTGCAGGCCGGTGACCCAGGGCACATGGCGTTGTCCAGCCTGGCACTGCTGGCGATGATGATCGGCCTGCCGCTGCTGTTCATCGCGCTGGGCCGCTGGGTGGCACCGCACGCGCCGGGCTCGGAATTCTCGCTGCTGGTGATGGTTGGCATGGTGGCGGCCTACATCACCTACCTGCTGGGCGTGTACTACCTGGTTGGCGCGTTCATCGCCGGCCTGGTCGCGCGCCTGCTGCACCAGCGCATGCCGCTGCTGGCCTCGCACGAGAACCTGCACGCGCTGCGCCTGTTCGCCTCGTTCTTCGTGCCGTTCTACTTCTTCAACGCCGGCACCAAGGTGCCCGCCGAAGCGCTGAGCTTCGAGGCGCTGGGGCTGGGCATCGTGATCACCCTGGTGGTGCTGCCGCTGCGCATCGGCGTGGTCTGGCTGCAGCGCCGGGTGATGTTCGGCGAGAGCTTCCGCAGCAGCCTGCGGGTTTCGCTGGCGCTGGCACCGACGCTGATCTTCACCCTGGTGCTGGCGGCGATCATGCGTGAGCGCTTCCAGATTCCGGCGGTGCTGTTCGGTGCGCTGCTGCTGTACGCGGCGCTGACCACGCTGTTGCCGTCGCTGGTGTTCCGTACACCGTTTGACGTTGATCCGGTGGAGCAGGAGCCGGCCGGCGAGGGCGAGGCCGCACCGGTGGCGGCGACCGAAGCACTGCCGGCAGCACCGTCTGCCGAGCGCTGAGCGGGACTGGCGCGCGGTTTGCGCCCATCGTCCATGGCCGTTAGGGTTGGGGCATGAGACCGATTGCCGTTGCCACTACTGCCGCCCTCCTGCTCAGCCTCGCTGCGTGCACGCAGCGCTCCGATACAGTCGCTCATGACCTGGCGACCGCACCGGCCGATGCGTTCATGGCCGCCGTCGCCGCACATTGCGGCCAGGCCTACGTCGGCAAGGTGGTGGAGGACACGCCTGCACCGACCTCCAAGGATCCGTTCGCCGGGCAGCGCCTGGTCATGCATGTGCGCGGCTGCGCCGACCCGGCGCACGAGCTGCGCATCCCGTTCCATGTCGGTGATGACCACTCGCGGACCTGGGTGCTGACCCGCACGCCGAACGGGCTGCGGCTGAAGCACGACCATCGCCACGAAGACGGCAGCCCCGACGCGATCACCCTGTACGGTGGCGACAGCACGCCGCCGGGCACCGCCGAGCGCCAGCAGTTCCCGGCCGATGCCGATTCGGTGGCGATGTTCCGCCGTGCCGACATGCTGGCTTCCACGCACAACACCTGGGCAATGGAGATCGATCCGGACCAGACGTTCGTCTACGAACTGACGCGCCCGGACGGCCGCCGCTTCCGCGTCCAGTTCGACCTGAGCAAGCCGGTCGAACTGCCACCGCCACCGTGGGGCGACGACACAGCACCCGCGCCGTGATCCCGGGGTCGGATCCCTCCTGCGGAGGGCTCTGACCCCGACCCTGCACTCACCGCGTGCCGAAGCGCGCCCGGCAGCCGTTGCTCACCCACACCTGACCACGCGAGTAACCCCAGCTGCGGCCTTCCTGGCAGACGCTGCCCGACAACTGCTGCTGCAGCACCGGCCGGCCCTGGCGCTCATCCCAGTCGCAGGTCTGCGAGCGGTTGTTGTTGCTGCTGCAGGTGACGGAATAGTTGCTGTTGCCACCGCCCCAGCCGCCACCGCCACCGCCCCAGCCGCGGGCCTCGGCGAATTCGGCGCGGCAGCCATTGCTGACCCATACCGCGCCTTTGCGCACACCCCAGGTACGGCCCTCGTCGCAAGGGCTGCCGGACAACTGGCGGACCAGGCGGGCATTGCGCCAGCCGACCTGGCAGCTGCGCTCGCGGTTGTTCTGGCTTTCGCAGCGGATGGTCTCGCCGGGGCGACCGTTGTTGCCTCCCCAGCCACCGCCATTGCCGCCGCCCCAGCCACCACGGGCCTCGACGAACTCGGCGCGGCAACCGTTGGTGACCCAGATGCTGCCATTGCGGCTGCCCCAGGAGCGCCCTTCCTCGCAGGGGCTGCCAGACAACTGGCGGACCAGCTGCGCGCCGCGCCAGCCGGTGTTGCAGACCCGTTCGCGGTTGCTCTGGCTTTCGCAGCGGATCACCCCGTTCTGCGCAGAGGCGGACGGAGCGGGCAGGGCAAGGGTGCCCAGCGCACCCAGGCTGAGGGTCACGGCCAGGCTGGCCAGGGACAGCGGTTTCATGGCGGCATCCCATACGGTGGCAGGTGCCCGACTATAGGGAGGGGGACGATCAAGCCGGTGTGACTGGCCGGATTTGCCCCAGCCGGGGCCTCGGCCGCAGAATACGAGGCTTTCCGGCCCCCATCCGGTGCCGGCGTTCTCCAGCGGAGCTTCCCCCCATGCGTACCCACTTCTGCGGCCTGGTCGACGAGACCCTGATTGGCCAGACTGTCACCCTCGCCGGCTGGACCGACGTGGCCCGTAACCAGGGCGGCGTCTGCTTCATCGATCTCCGCGATCATGAAGGCATCGTGCAGGTGACGGTGGAGGTCGACAATGCCGAAGTGTTCGCGGTGGCCGCGTCGCTGGGCTACGAGGATGTGCTGCAGGTGGAAGGCGTCGTGCGCGCCCGCCACGCGGTGAACGACAAGATGCGCACCGGCAAGGTGGAAGTGATCGCCACCGCCATCACCGTCCTGAACAAGGCTGCGCCGCTGCCGTTCCACGCCCATGAGAACCCGGGCGAGGAAACCCGCCTGAAGTACCGCTACCTGGACCTGCGCCGCCCGGAAATGCAGCGCATGCAGCGCACCCGCATCAAGCTGGTGCAGGCGCTGCGCCGCCACCTGGACGAAAAGGGCTTCCAGGACATCGAAACCCCGATCCTGACCAAGGCCACCCCGGAAGGCGCACGCGACTTCCTGGTGCCGGCGCGCATGCACCCAGGCGAGTTCTACGCCCTGCCGCAGAGCCCGCAGCTGTTCAAGCAGATCCTGATGGTGGCCGGCTTCGACCGCTACTACCAGATCGCGCGCTGCTTCCGCGACGAGGCCCTGCGTGCCGATCGCCAGCTGGAATTCACCCAGCTGGACATGGAATTCGCCTTCGTCCGCGAGCGCGACGTGCAGGATTTCGTCGAGGACATGATCCGCGCCATCTTCAAGGAAGTGGTGGACGTGCAGCTGGATGCCAGCTTCCCGCGCATGACCTGGGCCGAGGCCATGCGCCGCTACGGCTCGGACAAGCCGGACCTGCGCATCGCGCTGGAGCTGGTGGACGTGGCCGAACTGGTCAAGGACAGCGAGTTCCCGGTGTTCACCGGCCCGGCCAATGATGCCGAGGGCCGCGTCGCTGCGCTGCGCATCCCGGGCGGTGCGTCGCTGTCGCGCAAGCAGATCGACGAATACGCCGCGCATGCCGCCAAGTACGGCGCCAAGGGCCTGGCCTACATCAAGATCGCCGACAACGGCGAAATCAGCTCGCCGATCCAGAAGTTCTTCAGCGAAGCGTCGTTCGCCGCGCTGGTCGCCCACGTCGGCGCCGGCAACGGCGATATCGTGTTCTTCGGTGCCGGCGGCTACAACAAGGTCTCCGACTTCATGGGCGCGCTGCGCCTGAAGGCCGGCAAGGACTTCGGCCTGGTCGCCGACGGCTGGGCGCCGCTGTGGGTCACCGACTTCCCGATGTTCGAGTGGGACGAGGAAGAACAGCGCTACGTCGCCCTGCATCACCCCTTCACCGCACCGGCCGTGGACGACATCGCCGACCTGCGCGCCAATGCCCGTACCGCCGTTTCGCGCGGCTACGACATGGTGCTCAACGGCAATGAGATCGGCGGCGGTTCGATCCGTATCCACCGTCCGGACATGCAGAGCGCGGTGTTCGAGCTGCTGGGCATCGGTGCCGAAGAAGCCCGTGCCAAGTTCGGCTTCCTGCTCGACGCGCTGAACTACGGCGCGCCGCCGCACGGTGGCATCGCCTTCGGCATCGACCGCATCGCCGCGCTGATGGCCGGCACCGAGTCGATCCGCGACGTCATCCCGTTCCCGAAGACCACTGGTGCACAGGATCTGATGACCGACGCGCCGTCGCCGATCGTCGACGCGCAGCTGGCCGAAGTGCACATCCAGGTTCGCCCCAAGACCAACTGATCAGGAGATCCAGGCAATGACCGAGTTTGCGTTTTCGCTGGAGTGGGAAAAGCTGGGCAATGAAGGCTCCGAGGCCAACCTGGTCACCGAGCGTGCACGCGTGTTCGGCGGTTGGCTGGTCCGCGTCGGTACCAACCCGGCCGCGATGGCCCTGACCTTCGTCGCCGACGGCGAAGGCCGTTGGGATGGAGAAGACTTCGGCGTCGAGGATTACGAGGACGACGAAGAGGAAGAGTACGACGAGGACGAGGAAGGCGAGGAAGACGAGGACGAAGAGGAATACGAGGAAGAGGACGAGGAAGACGAAGAAGCGGAATCGTCGGAAAAGGCTTGACCGCCCCTTCGCGCTGACGTCAACTTGCTGCATGTATTCCATCCGCCGCGCCACCGTGGACGACGCGCCGACCCTGTCGGCGCTGGCCGCCCGCACGTTCACCGAAACCTTCGGCCATCTGTATCCGCCGCAGGACCTGCAGGCCTTCCTTGAGGAGGCCTACACGGTCGAGCGCCAGCGCGTGATCCTGGCCCACCCGGATTACGCGGTGTGGCTACTGGAGCTGGACGGGGAGGCGGTCGGCCATGCCGCCGCCGGTCCCTGTGGCCTGCCGCACCCGGACGTGAAGCCCGGTGACGGCGAACTCAAGCGCCTGTACCTGATCAAGACGCAGCAAAGCTGCGGCTGGGGCAGCCGCCTGCTGGAAACCGCGCTGGCCTGGCTGGAACACGAGGGCCCGCGCACCCTGTGGTTGGGCGTGTGGTCGGAGAACTTCGGCGCACAGCGCTTCTACGCCCGCTACGGTTTCGAGAAGGCCGGCGAATACCTGTTCCCGGTGGGCGACACGAACGATCTCGAATTCATCCTGCGCCGCGCACCGCGCGCGGCCTGATGTTCACTGCCGCTTGCTGCGCGCGCGTGTTCAATCACCGTACGTTCCTGCCCCGCTGACCGCCAGGCTGTTTGCATGACTCCCCCCGTATTGCTGCTGCATGGCATCTGGAATGCCCGCGCCTGGGTCGGACCGCTGGCCTGGCGCCTGCGCGCGCGCGGCTTCCAGGTGCACGCGTTTGGTTATTCCTCGGTGTTCGGTGGCCCGGACGTGGCCGTACCGCAGCTGCTGGAGCGGCTGGCCGACGCCGGCCCGCTGAGTTTGGTCGGCCACAGCCTGGGCGGGCTGCTGGCGCTGGAAGCGCTGCGGCGCAATCCGCAGCTGCCGGTGCAGCGCGTGGTCTGCCTGGGCTCGCCGCTGCGCGGCAGTGGCACCGCGCGCTCGTTGTCCGATCATGGCTGGGGCCTGGCGCTGGGGCGCAGCAGCGAGCTGCTGCTGGACGGCCTGCCGGACTGGCAGGGCAAGGCCGAGGTCGGGCTGATCGCCGGTTCGGTGCCGCATGGGCTGGGCAGCCTGCTGGGCGCCATCGACGATGCCTCCGACGGCACCGTGGCATTGGCCGAGACCCGCCTGCCGGGCCTGGCCGACCATTGCGTGGTGCGCACCAGCCACAGCGGCCTGGTCGTGTCGCCCGATGCCGCGCGGCAGACCGCGCATTTCCTGCGCCACGGCCAGTTCGACCACAGCCGCGACGCCGCCGCCGCGTAATCTGGTAGGGGCGACCGCCCTGGCTCGGTGGGTGCGAACCGTCCTGCCCTGGTGGGTGCGACCGGACTACCTCGGTGGGTGCGAACCGTCCTGCCCTGGTGGGTGCGAACCGTTGGTTCGCACGCGCTTCGCCGGGCCATGCCCGACGGCATCTCTCCGCCCTAGACACGGTTGCCGTCCCCGATCAGGTAGAATCCGCGCCTTGATCCTGAAGCAGCCAGACGGTAGCACCCATGGGTAGAGGCCCCTCCATCGAAGCCCGCAAGAACGCGTCCGACGCGAAGCGCGGCAAGATTTTCACCAAGATCATCCGCGAGATCGGCGTTGCCGCGCGCGGCGGTGGAGGCGACCCCAACAACAACCCGCGCCTGCGCGTGGCGGTGGACAAGGGCCTGGCCGTGAACATGTCCAAGGACGTGATCGAGCGCGCCATCAAGAAGGCCACCGGTGAACTGGAAGGCGTCGACTACGAGGAAATCCGCTACGAAGGCTATGCCCCGGGTGGCGTGGCCGTGATCGTCGACTGCCTGACCGACAACCGCGTGCGCACCGTGGCCGATGTCCGCCATGCGTTCAGCAAGTGCGGCGGCAACATGGGCACCGAAGGCTCGGTGGCCTTCATGTTCAAGCGCCTGGGCGTGCTCAGCTTCGCCCCGGGTGCCGACGAGGAAGCCATCACCGAGGCGGCCATCGAGGCCGGCGCTGATGACATCGTGGTCTATCCGGACGATGGCTCGATCGATGTGGTCACCAGCCCTGACGCGTTCAGCGCAGTCAAGGACGCGATGACCGCCGCTGGCCATGTCGCCGACCACGCCGAGATCACCTTCCGCGCCGATAACGACATCAAGGTCGAGGGCGAGGTCGCCCTGCAGGTCAAGAAGCTGCTGGACATGCTGGAAGACCTGGACGACGTGCAGGACGTGTATTCCAACGCCGAGCTCGGCGCCGACGCCTACGCCTGAGCCGTCTTCGACGGCCTGGGCGCGGGCCGTTGAACGGTCACCGCGGACAGTCATGAGCCCATACGCCTGCCAGCGCATTCCGTTCCGCCCCGCCAGGAGTGCAGCATGACCCGCATCCTCGGCATCGACCCCGGTTCGCAGCGGACCGGGGTCGGCATCATTGATGTCGATGCCACCGGCCGCGTCAGCTACGTGCACCACCAGCCGCTGGTGCTGCTGGGCGCTGACGACTTCCCGCAGCGCATGAAGCTGCTGGTGCTGGGCCTGGCCGACCTGTGCCGCGAGTATGAGCCGCAGGAAGTGGCCATCGAACGCGTGTTCATGGCCCGCAACCCCGATTCGGCATTGAAGCTGGGCCAGGCCCGTGGCGCGGCGATCTCGGCGGTGGTGCTGCGCGACCTGCCGGTGCACGAATATGCTGCCAGCGAGATCAAGCTGGCGGTTGTCGGGCGCGGTGGCGCCGAAAAGCAACAGGTTCAACACATGGTCGGGCTCATGCTCAACCTGAAAATCAAGCTGCAGGCCGACGCGGCCGACGCGTTGGCGGTGGCGATCACCCATGCCCACGTAAGGGCGACGGCCAACCGCCTGGGGCTCAGTGCCCGCCAGGCATGGGGCCGCAAATGAGGAGCTGCACGCAATGATCGGTCGACTGCGCGGCATCGTCGCCTACAAGGCGCCGCCGTGGCTGGTGGTGGACGTGAACGGAGTGGGCTACGAACTGGAGGCGCCGATGAGCACCTTCTACGACCTGCCCGAGCTCGGCCGCGAGGTCACCCTGTACACCCACTACTCGCAGAAGGAAGACAGCGTCTCGCTGTACGGCTTCCTGCGCGAGGGCGAGCGGCGCCTGTTCCGCGATGTGCAGAAGGTCAGTGGCATCGGCGCGAAGATCGCGCTGGCCGTGCTGTCCGGCGTCACCGTCGAGGAGTTTGCGCGCATGGTCCAGGCCGGTGACATCACCGCGCTGACCCGCATTCCGGGCATCGGCAAGAAGACCGCCGAGCGCATGGTGCTGGAGCTGCGTGACCGCGCGGCCCAGTTCGGTGCCGGCGGCGCGCTGCCCACCGGCAGCGGCCCGGCCCCGGCCGATCCGCTGTCCGACGCCACCGTGGCCCTGCAGCAGCTGGGCTACAAGCCGGCCGAAGCCGCGCGCATGGCCCGTGATGCCTTCAATGAAGGCGACGAAGTGGCCACCGTGATCCGCAAGGCGCTGCAGTCGGCGCTGCGTTGATCCGCCTTCCTTTCCTTCAACAAACCGCCTGAGCTTCGCCAGGAGTCCCATGTCCAGCAGTCAAACCCCGCACGCAGCCGCCCCCGGCGGCCATGGCCACGCCCCCTCCGCTGGAGGACTGGCGCTGGTCATCGGTGCGATCGGCGTGGTCTTCGGCGATATCGGTACCAGCCCGCTGTACACCCTGAAGGAGGCGTTCTCGCCGCACTACGGGCTCAACAGCGACCACGATACCGTGCTGGGCGTGCTGTCGCTGGCTTTCTGGGCGCTGAACCTGGTGGTGACCCTGAAGTACGTCACCATCATCATGCGCGCCGACAATGATGGCGAGGGCGGCATCATGGCGCTGATGGCGTTGACCCAGCGCACGCTGCGCAATGGCTCGCGCTCGGCTTATGTGGTGGGCATCCTCGGCATCTTCGGCGCCTCGCTGTTCTTTGGCGACGGCGTGATCACCCCCGCCATGTCCGTGCTCAGTGCGGTCGAAGGCCTGGAGGTGGCCGCGCCCGGACTGCATGTCTTCATCGTGCCGGTCACCCTGGTGGTGCTGCTGGCAGTGTTCGCCGCGCAACGCTTCGGTACCGAGAAGATCGGCAAGGCGTTCGGCCCGATCATGGCAATCTGGTTCGTATCGCTGGCGGCGATCGGCATCTACAACATTGTCGATGCGCCCGAGGTGCTGAAGGCCTTCAACCCGTGGTGGGGCATCCGCTTCTTCATGGAGCACGGCTGGCACGGCATCTTCATTCTCGGTGCAGTGGTGCTGGCGGTGACCGGCGGCGAAGCGCTGTATGCGGACATGGGCCACTTCGGCCTGCGCCCGATCCGCCACGCCTGGTACTTCTTCGTGCTGCCGTGCCTGGTGCTGAACTACCTGGGGCAGGGCGCACTGGTGCTCAACCACCCCGAGGCCCTGAAGAACCCGTTCTTCGAGGCGGTGCCCTCGTGGGCGCTGTACCCGATGATCATCCTGGCCACCATGGCGGCGGTGATCGCCTCGCAGTCGGTCATCACCGGCGCGTTCTCGGTCTCGCGCCAGGCCATGCAGCTGGGCTACATCCCGCGCATGCGCATCAAGCACACCTCGCACGACACCATCGGCCAGATCTACATCCCGGGCATCAACTGGGGCATCGCGGTGATGGTGTTCGGCCTGGTGCTGGCGTTCCGCAGTTCGTCCAACCTGGCCGTGGCCTACGGCATCTCGGTGTCGGCCACGATGCTGATCGACACCCTGCTGCTGGCGGTGGTGGCACGTTCGCTGTGGCCGAAGTCGCGTGGCTGGCTGCTGCCGCTGTGCGTGGTGTTCTTCATCATCGACCTTGGCTTCGTCATCGCCAACGGCGCCAAGCTGCTGCAGGGCGCCTGGTTCCCGGTGGTGCTGGGCATCTTCCTGTTCACCATGATGCGCACCTGGCGGCGTGGCCGCGAGCTGCTGCGTGATGAGATCCGCAAGGACGGCATCCGCCTGGACACCTTCCTGCCGGGCCTGATGCTGGCACCGCCGGTACGCGTACCGGGCACCGCGGTGTTCCTCACCGCCGACCCGACCGTGGCCCCGCACGCGCTGATGCACAACCTCAAGCACAACAAGGTGCTGCACGAGCGCAACGTGTTCCTGCACGTGGAAACCCTGCCCATTCCCTATGCGATGGAAGGGCAGCGGCTGAAGATCGAGTCGGTGGGCGACGAGTTCTACCGGGTCTATGTGCGCTTCGGTTTCATGGAAACCCCGGACGTGCCGCTGGCGCTGATGCGCTCGTGTGACCACGGTGGCATCTACTTCGACCCGATGGACACCACCTTCTTCGCCAGCCGCGAAACCATTGTGGCCACCGCCAACCGCGGCATGCCGATCTGGCGCGACAAGCTGTTCGCGCTGATGCATCGGAATGCCGCGCCCGCGACCGGCTTCTTCCGGATTCCGGGCAACCGCCTGGTCGAACTCGGCGCGCAGGTGGAGATCTGACCGCGCGGGGTCGGATCCCTTTTCCGCAGGAAAAGGGCTCTGACCCCGAGTTCGGTTCGTTCCATCCAGCGCCATCCACGCACGGTGTGGATCTACCGTGTCGACCAAGGTCGACACCCACCAAGAACAGGCCATGCCATTCCGGCAGATTGCGCAGATCTGTCGAAGGCGGGGTGGGTCCGGTTGCGGGGGGCGTGAGCCGCATGGATGCGGCGACCGAGCTTACATGGACGTACTTGCAGCGTCCCCCGCAACCGGACCCACCCCGCCATCCCCCAGGAAGCCAGCTTTGGCTGTTGCTCCGGCAGTTGCTGTTGCAGTTGCCTCTGCGGGCGCCGGGCGCAGCCCGGCCGAAACCCGCACTTTTGCCGCATAATCAGCACATGACCGACGACCGCATCATCGGCGCCGGCGCCACCCGCGAGGATGACGCCGCCGACGCCAGCATCCGCCCCAAGCGCCTTGCCGACTACCTCGGCCAGGTGCCGGTGCGCGAGCAGATGGAAATCTACATCCAGGCGGCCAAGGGGCGTGGCGACGCGCTCGACCACGTACTGATCTTCGGGCCGCCGGGCCTGGGCAAGACCACCCTCAGCCATGTCATCGCCAACGAACTGGGCGTGGCCCTGCGCGTGACCTCCGGCCCGGTGATCGAAAAGGCCGGCGACCTGGCTGCGCTGCTGACCAACCTGCAGCCGCACGACGTGCTGTTCATCGACGAGATCCATCGCCTGTCGCCGGTGGTCGAGGAAGTGCTGTACCCGGCGATGGAAGATTTCCAGATCGACATCATGATCGGCGAGGGCCCCGCCGCCCGCTCGATCAAGATCGACCTGCCGCCGTTCACCCTGATCGGCGCCACCACCCGCGCCGGCCTGCTGACCGCGCCGCTGCGCGACCGCTTCGGCATCGTCCAGCGCCTGGAGTTCTACAGCGTCGAGGAACTGACCCGTATCGTGCGCCGCTCCGCCAGCATCCTCGGCATCGACTGCACCGCCGATGGGGCAGGGGAGATCGCGCGCCGCGCGCGTGGTACCCCGCGTATCGCCAACCGCCTGCTGCGACGCGTGCGCGACTATGCGCAGGTCAAGGCCGGTGGCCACATCGACGAGCCCGTGGCCCAGGCCGCGATGAAGATGCTCAAGGTCGACCCGGAAGGCTTCGACGAGCTTGACCGGCGCCTGCTGAAAACGATGGTGGACTACTTCGACGGTGGCCCGGTCGGCATCGAATCGCTGGCCGCGGCGCTGTCCGAAGAGCGTGGCACCCTGGAAGACGTGGTCGAGCCGTACCTGATCCAGCAGGGCTTCCTAGTGCGTACCGCGCGTGGCCGCATGGCCACCCACAAGGCCTACCGGCACATGGGTCTGAAGCCGAAGAACCCGCCGCAGGACCTGTTCGCGGAGGTTCCCGATGTCGGTTGAGCCACTATTCAGTTGGCCGACACGCATTTACTGGGAAGATACCGACGCTGGCGGCGTGGTCTACCACGCCCGCTACGTGGCCTTCATGGAACGGGCCCGGACCGAATGGATGCGTTCGCTCGGCTACGGCCAGGAGCGCATGCGCGCCGAGCACGGGATGGTCTTCGCGGTGCGCTCGATGCAGATGGATTTCATCAGGCCGGCACGGCTGGATGACACCCTGCAGGTGAGCGCCCGTTTGGTCCAGCTGAAGAAGGCCAGCATGGTCTTCGACCAGCAGATCCTGCGCGACGGCGAATTGCTGCTGTCGGCCCAGGCCCGCATCGCCGCACTGGACGCGGCCAGTTTCCGCCCGCGTGGCATGGACGAGGCCGTCCTTGCCGTGCTGCAACCCCACCTCCACCCCGAATCCGAACACTGAGGAACAACGGATGATCGCAACGCTCCTGGCCCTGCAGGCCACGGTCACCGAGGCACTGCCGGCCGACGTCAGCAACGCCGCGACACAGACCCTTGCCCAGGCCACCACCGGCGGCGGCATCAACTACCTCGAACTGATGGCCAAGGCCAGCCTGCCGGTGAAGATCATCGTGCTGCTGCTGCTGGTCGGCTCGTTCGTCAGCTGGGTGATCATTTTCCGCAAGGCCCGCGTGTTCAAGCAGGCCACCCGCGAAGCCGACGAGTTCGAGAACCGCTTCTGGTCCGGCGCGGACCTGGGCAAGCTGTACAGCGCGGCCACCGACCGCAGCCGCAGCGTGACCGGCCTGGAAGCCATCTTCGAAGCAGGGTTCCGCGAATACACCCGCCTGCGTGACAAGCGCCGCCTGGATGGCCGCGCACAGCTGGAAGGCGCGCAGCGCGCGATGCGCACCACCTATACCCGCGAAGTGGACCAGCTCGAGCGCAACCTGGAACTGCTGGCCAACATCGGTTCGACCGCGCCGTACGTGGGCCTGGTCGGCACCGTGTTCGGCATCATGGTGACCATGCACGACATGATCAGCAGTGGTGCGCAGGCCGGCATCGCCGCCGTCGCGCCGGGCATCTCCGAGGCACTGTTCGCTACCGCCATCGGCCTGTTCGTGGCGATCCCGGCGGTGTGGGCCTACAACCGCTTCACCACGCGCGTTGAGCGCATGTCGGTGCGGTTCGAGACCTTTGCCGAAGAGTTCAGCTCCATCCTGCAGCGCCAGAGCGCTGGCGACGAGTAAGCGCCTGACCCGGGAGTCCAAGCCATGTCCGCTGCCATCGGTCGCCGCAAGCGCCGCAAGCTGAAATCGGAAATCAACGTCGTTCCCTACATCGACGTCATGCTGGTGCTGCTGATCATCTTCATGGTCACCGCGCCGTTGCTCACCCTGAGCTTCGACGTCGACCTGCCGCAGTCCAACGCCAAGGCGCTGGAGAGCAAGCAGGACCCGGTGATCGTCTCGGTGCGCCAGGACGGCCAGCTCAGCCTGAAGCTGCCCGATGCCAAGGAACCGACCGCCGTGTCGGCCGAGGAACTGGAAGGCCGCCTGGCCGGCATCGCCGCCCAGGACAAGGGCGTGCGCGTGATCGTCGCCGCCGACCGTGCCGTGGCCTATGAAAAGGTCATTGCCGCGATGGATGTGATCAAGCGCGCCAAGGTAGACAAGGTAGGCCTGGCCACCGATGCACGCTGACGCCCTGCCACCCCCGCATCAGCGCGAACCCGGCTGGGGCCTGCCCCTGGCATTGGCGTTGCTGGTGCACCTGCTGGTCGCGCTGGTCTTCATCGTGGCCTGGTTCTGGTCGCCCGAGCGCAACACCGACGCCGCCGCCGGCGATCCGTCGGTCGAGGCCAGCCTGGCGCTGTCTGCGTCGGAGGCCTCCGCTGCGCGCCAGGCCCTGCGCCAGTCGGAAAAGCTGGAAGACCTGCCGCCGCCGGTGGCCGAGCCCATCCCGGTGCCGGAAGACACCATTCCGCCGCCGCAGCCGATCCCGGAACCGCGCCCACAGGACGCCCCCACGCCGCAGCAGCAACAGGCGCAGGAGCGTGTCGCGCAGCCGGATACCAAGGATCAGGAAGCGGTGAGTGCGCTGGCCATCTCCCAGGAGAAGGCCAAGCAGGAACAGGAAGCCAAGCGCCGCCAGGAACAGATCGACCTGACCGAACGCAAGCGCCAGGAGGAAGCCGAGCAGAAGCTGCGCCTGGCCAAGCAGCAGGAAGCGGACGAGAAGAAGAAGCAGGCCGAGCAGGAGCGCGTGGCCGCTGACAAGGCCGAGGCCGAGAAGCAGAAGAAGATCGCCGAGATCCGTGCCCGCCGCGAGCAGGCCGAGAAGGAAGCCAAGCTGGCCGAGCAGAAGCTGCGCCAGGTGGCCGCCGCGCGCAATGCCGCCGGCAGTGCCGCTGCCGGTTCCAGTGGTGCCTCGCAGCCGGCCGCCGGTGGCGGTGGCAACAGCGACGACCTTTCGGCCAAGTACGCAGCCGCCATCCAGGCCAAGGTGCTGTCGCAGTGGGTGCGCCCGGATACGGTGCCGTTGGGCCAGCGCTGCCAGATCACCATCACCCAGATTCCGGGTGGTACGGTGATGCAGGCCAAGGTCAGCCCGAACTGCCCGTACGACGAGGCCGGCAAGCGCTCGATCGAGGCCGCCGTGCTCAACGCGCAGCCGCTGCCGTACCGCGGCTTCGAGTCGGTGTTCGCACGCACGCTCAACTTCACCTTCACCGCCCAGGATCGCTGAGGCGGGCAGGGCAGGGTGGCTCTCCGCTGCCCGCGTCCACGGATGTCGCGCTTGCCTCTGGCAGGCCAGGTCTCGGCCGGGCAGGCTGTGGGCTGCTGTCGGACACCGCCCCGCAGGGCGGCGTGACGGGGCACATGGGCGCGATGTTAGCCACGACGTTAACGGTGCGTGAGAGGACGGGCTGGAACTGACCCGGAATTCACGTACCCTTGGTTCATGATTGCGAAGCGGTTCACTGCCGCTTTGTTATCCCTCGTTCCGGTTTCCCCCTATTGAGCGCTCCATGAAAAAGATGCCTCGCTGGCTTGCCGTGTTTGCGGCCCTGTTGCTGCCCTTTGCTGCCGTCGCGCAGCAGAAGGGGCTGGATATCGACATCATCGGCGGCAATGCTTCCGCGCTGCCGATCACCATCGTGCCGATGCCTTACCAGGGGTCGTCGGCTGCACCGCAGACCGACGTCGCCGGCGTGGTCCGTGCCGACCTGGAGCGTTCGGGCCAGTTCCGTACGCTGCCCGAAGCGCAGATCGTCGAGAAGCCGGTGCGCGGCGGCGACATCCAGTTCGCCACCTGGCGCGCGCTGAAGCAGAACTACATCGTGGTCGGCCGCGTGCTCGACGCCGGTGCCGGCGCCTACCGCGTCGAGTACGAACTGTTCGACGTACCCAAGGGCGAGCGCCTGCTGGGCCTGGCGATGACCGCCCGTGGCAACGCCATGCGCGACGTTGCCCACCAGATGGCCGACGCCATCTACGAAAAGATCACCGGTGTGCGCGGCGCCTTCTGGACCCGCATCGCCTACGTGACCGCCAGCGGCAAGGGCGACGCCATGCGCTACGCGCTGATGGTGGCCGACTCCGATGGCTTCAATCCGCAGACCATCGTGCGTTCGGCCGAGCCGCTGCTGTCGCCGTCGTGGAGCCCGGATGGCAGCAAGCTGGCCTACGTCAGCTTCGAGCGTGGCAATTCGGCCATCTACATCCAGAACATCGGTACCGGCGCGCGTGAGCTCGTCACCAGCTTCCGCGGCATCAACAGCGCCCCGGCGTTCTCGCCGGACGGCCGCAAGCTGGCCCTGACCCTGTCGCGTTCGGGCAACCCGGAAATCTACGTGATGGACCTGGGCAGCAAGCAGCTGACCCAGCTGACCAACCACTTCGCCATCGATACCGAGCCGACCTGGGCGCCGGACGGCAGCGCGGTGTACTTCACCTCCGACCGCGGCGGCCGTCCGCAGGTCTACAAGGTCGGCGCGGGCGGCGGCAGCGCCGAGCGCGTGACCTTCCAGGGCAACTACAATGCCAAGCCCTCGGTGTCCTACGACGGCAAGAAGATCGCCGTCGCCCAGGGCTCGGGCAACAGCTACAAGATCGCGATGATGGACAGCTCGCTGGGTTCGCCGCGCTGGAGCACGCTGTCCCCGGGCTCGCTGGATGAATCGCCGAGCTTTGCGCCCAACGCGAGCATGGTGTTGTACGCCGCCCGCGAAGGTGGCCGTGGTGTGTTGTATGCCGTCTCGGCCGATGCGCGGGTTCGCCAGCGCCTGGTCCTGGCCGATGGTGATGTGCGCGAGCCGGCATGGTCCCCATACCGTACCCAGCGCTAAAAGAGTGTTAATATTTTCGTTGTCTTGAACCCCTCATCGGCCTAGGAGCCACAAAGGTATCGCCATGAACAAGTCCACCCGCGTTCTGCTTGTTTCCCTGCTGTCTGTGGCCGTCCTGGCCGGTTGCTCGAAGAAGGTGAAGGAAGAGCCGGCAGCCCCGGTCGACACCGGCACCTCGACCACCACCCCGACCGGTCCGTCGACCTCGGGCCTGTACGGCCCGGGCGACCTGGATACCGACGCTTGCCTGCGCCAGCGCGTTGTCTACTTCGACCTGGACAAGGAAGACGTGAAGCCGGAATTCCAGGCCATCATGGCGTGCCACGCCAAGTACCTGCGTGACCGTCCGTCCTCGCGCATCACCCTGCAGGGTCACACCGACGAGCGCGGTTCGCGCGCGTACAACCAGGCCCTTGGTGAGCGTCGTGGCAACGGCGTCAACTCGGCCCTGCAGGCCAACGGTGGCTCGGCTTCGCAGCTGACCGTCGTTTCCTACGGTGAAGAGCGTCCGGTCTGCACCGAGTCGAACGAGTCCTGCTGGTCGCAGAACCGTCGCGTCGAAATCGTCTACACCGCGCAGTAATCCATGCGCATTGGCATCAAACTGATGCTGGTCGTTGCGGCAGCCCTCGTGGCTGCCGCACCGGCGCATGCACAGCGACAGAGCCTGGCTGACCGTGTCGGCGCGCTCGAGCAGCAGATGTACAACAACAGTGCCAACCAGGACCTGTTGAACCAGATCAACCAGCTGCGGCAGCAGGTCACCAGCCTGCAGGCCTCGATCGAGCAGTTGCAGCACGACAACGCCCAGCTCAAGCAGTCCGCCCAGGACCAGTACCTGGATCTGGACAGCCGCCTGAACCGGTTGGAAGGGGGCAATGCGGCCCCGGCCCTGCCGCCCGTTCCGGCGAGCGCGCCGAAGGCCGCACCGGCCCCGGCAAAACCCGCAGCGGCGGCCACTTCCGAGCGGCCGCCTTCCGTCCATGGTGATGCCGGCAGCCTTGCCGCCACCGGCGACGAGCGCACCTCCTACAACGTCGCCTTCGACTCGCTGAAGGCCGGCAAGTACGATGATTCGGCGCAGCTTTTCCTGAGCTTCCTGCAGCTGTATCCGAACGGCGTCTACGCGCCGAACGCGCTGTACTGGTTGGGCGAGAGCTACTACGCCACCCGCAATTTCCCGATGGCCGAGACCCAGTTCCGTGAACTGCTCGCGCGCTATCCGACCCACGACAAGGCCGCTGGCGGCCTGCTCAAGGTTGGCCTCTCGCAGTATGGCGAGGGCAAGGTCGACCAGGCCCAGCAGACGCTGGAGAGCGTCGTGGCGCAGTACCCGGGCTCGGACGCCGCGCGCACCGCCCAGGATCGGCTGCAGTCCATCCGCCTCGGCAAGCAGATCCGTTGATCCGCTGACCGGGCGTACAATGCGTACCCTGGCGCCGGGCTGATTTCCGGCAGCCTCCTGTAGAGCCGAGCCCATGCTCGGCTGCTTTCGTTTCCGGCGCCGATAAATCGGTCGCCCGTCCCATGAAGAATTGTTTGCCATGACCGCCGTTACCCCGTCCAACGCCGTCGCCACCCCCAGCGACATCGTGCAGTCGCCGCTGCCGCGCCTGAAGATCACCGAGATCTTCACCTCGCTGCAGGGCGAAGCCGATACCGCCGGCTGGCCGACCGTGTTCGTGCGCCTGACCGGCTGCCCGCTGCGCTGCCAGTACTGCGATACGGCCTATGCCTTCCATGGCGGCACCTGGTGGGACATCGACGACATCGTGGCCGAGGTGTTGGCCCAGGGCGTGCGCCACGTCTGCGTGACCGGCGGCGAGCCGCTGGCGCAGAAACGCTGCCTGGTGCTGCTGCAGAAGCTGTGCGACGCCGGCGTGGACGTCTCGCTGGAAACCTCCGGCGCGCTGGACGTCAGCGCGGTGGACCCGCGTGTATCGCGCGTGGTCGACATCAAGACCCCGGGGTCGGCCGAAGCGGCGCGCAACCGCTGGGAAAACCTGCCGCTGCTGACCGCACGCGACCAGATCAAGTTCGTCATCTGCAGCCGCGGGGACTACGACTGGGCCAAGGCTCTGGTCGCCGAGCACGAGCTGGTGAAGCGCTGCACCGTGTTCTTCTCGCCCAGCAAGGGCGAGATCACCGCGCGGCAGCTGGCCGACTGGATCGTCGAAGACCGCCTGCCGGTGCGCTTCCAGATGCAGTTGCATAAAATCCTGTGGAACGACGAGCCGGGCCGATGAGCCCGCGCGGCGTTCCCTGATGTAGCTCCGGCGCGGGACAGCGTGCTGGCTTTCCCCTCCCAACCGGATGTTTTACCCATGAAGAAGGCAGTCGTGCTTCTCTCCGGCGGCATGGATTCAGCCGCCGTCATCGCCATGGCCCAGGAACAGGGCTTCGCCGTGCATGCCCTGAGCGTGCGCTACGGCCAGCGCCATACCTCCGAACTGGATGCTGCCGCCCGCGTGGCCAAGGCCCAGGGCGTGGTCGCGCACAAGACCGTGGACGTGGACCTGCGCAGCATCGGTGGCTCGGCGCTCACCGATGACATCGACGTGCCCGAGGCCGGCGGTGCCGGCATTCCGGTCACCTACGTACCGGCGCGCAACACCATCATGCTGTCGCTGGCCCTCGGCTGGGCCGAAGTGCTCGGTGCCAACGACATCTTCTGCGGCGTCAACGCCGTGGATTATTCCGGCTATCCGGACTGCCGCCCCGAGTTCGTGGCCGCGTTCCAGGCGCTGGCCAACCTGGCCACCAAGTCGGGCGTGGAAGGTGCGGGCATCAAGGTACACGCGCCGCTGCAGTTCCTCAGCAAGGGCCAGATCGTCAGCGAAGGCGTGCGCCTGGGCGTGGACTTCGGCCTGACCGTGTCCTGCTACAACGCCGACGCCAACGGCGCCGCCTGCGGCCACTGTGATGCCTGCCGCCTGCGCGCGCAGGGCTTCGCCGAAGCCGGCGTGCCGGACCCGACGCTGTACGCCTGATCGCCCCTGGTAGTGCCGGCCGCTGGCCGGCTTCCCTGATGGGTGTGAATTCCCAGATGGTGGGTGCGAACTGCTCCTCGGTGGGTGCGAACCTTGGTTCGCACTCCCCGACCCGCCGGGTAGGTCTGACTCTGGTGGGTGCGAACCGTTGGTTCGCACTCCCTGACCCGCCAGGCATGGCCCGGCGCTACCGCTGCCGCAGCCACCCCGACGCTTCAATAAACATCCGCACCGCCTTCGGATCGGCATAGTCCAGCTCGATCATCCGCGCGACACCGGCTTTCTCGTCGGCTTGCTGGCGCATGTACTCCTGCGCGATGCGGTAGCCGGCGTAGTACCCCACATCACCCACCCCGAACGGATTACGGGCGCTGTTGTACAGCCAGTTGTCCAGATCCCCGCCGTCCATTTCAGCGACGAAACGCGTGCGGATTTCCGCTTCGTGCGCGGGCCCGTAGCTGTACAGCGGCAACGCCGGCCGACGCCCGCTCAGCCGTTCGGCCACATACTCCGCCACGCCTTCGCGCACCGCGTACTGCGCCAGGCTGCCGGTAGTCTCGCGCTGCTGGGTATGCACGTACTCGTGCAGGTTGTTCTGCGCGTTGTTCGCCCCCGGACGGCTGTCATAGAAGATCCGCAGGCGATCGCGCATTTTCGCCGGCAACTCGCTCACGTCCACGCGCTCATCGCCCAGCGCCATCTCCGCACCGATCAGTACCTTGTCACCCAGCGTGGTCCCGCCAGTACGCAGCACGCCCACGGCATAGGTGATGGTGGCCGGGCGCAGGGCGGGGTAGAGCGTGCGGAAGGCGGCCAGGTCCCGTTCCAGTGTGGCGCTGGCCTGCTGCGCGTTGGCGGTCAATGGGCGTACCGACGTCCAGAAGCGCGGCCACGCACGCATGGCCTCGGCGTATTCGCGGGCGGTGTAGTTACGGACCTGCATCAGCGCATGCAGGCCGGGGCTGCCTGGATCGATGTAGCGCTCCTGCACCAGTGCGACCTGGCGTTCAACGTCGGGCTCGGCGCGCACAGCGTCATAAGTGGCCCAGAAGCGGCCGATGTCGTCGGTGACGACCTGGGATGGGGCGGCCAGTGCCGCACAGGGCAGCAACAGGGCGGCAATGAGGCAGAAGGGCAGGCGCATCCGTGGCTCCGGGCAGGAATCACAGCTGGGATGCGCGTGAGGCCCAGAAGGTTTAAGCGGGCTCACCAGATCGGGTAGTGCCGGCCGCTGGCCGGCAACCTCGACGCACCAGGGTTTCACCCGGCCCGGTAAAGTAGGGTAGAATGCCCACCCCGCCGAAAGGCTGGGGCAGTGCAATGGGCCGTTAGCTCAGTCGGTAGAGCAGAAGACTTTTAATCTTTTGGTCGAAGGTTCGAATCCTTCACGGCCCACCATTGCATCCAATGACCCAGGTCATTCAGAAAGGCACCGTAATGCGGTGCCTTTTTTGTTGCCCTGGTCCGTGGCCTCTACTTCGCCCGCATTCCCTTGGCTTTTGCGGCCGCCGCGTCGGCAGCTTGCTGTGCGGCCGTCGCTGCCGCATTCGCGGAACGCACGGCTTCCGCTTGAGCCGCGTCAAAGTCAGCCCGGCGCTGCGCGCTGATCCGGCGTTCCAGTTCTGAATATGCGACGTAGCTCTCCGGATACTTCGCGACGCAGGCCTGCTGCAGCAGCGGGATCGCATGGTCGGACAATCCCGGTTGGAGGTGGGCGAGCAGGCAGTCCGCATACGCTGCGGATGCTGGCGGAGTGCTGCTGGACTGCGGTGAGGCGGCGGCAAGGGTGGTGGCGATCAATACACTCAACATGGGAACCTCCTTGTGGATATGAGCGTGGCGGCGACCAGTCCTTGAGCCAAAGTGCCCGTTGCATGACCATCACCGGCTCCATGGTGCTCCAGTTCCGGCAGATCGGCAAAGTGCCGCGAACGACAGTGCCTCCGGCGGTCTATGCTCGGCATCTTTCCCAGGATGGGCCGTCCCATGCGTCTGATCGTGCTGTCGCTGTTGTTGTCCGTCGTCTCCGCCGCGCCGCTGATGGCCGCCGAATCCGCGTCGCCCGCCGCCGCCACGCCGCTGGTCATCGGCGAGACCTTCACCATCGAGTCGAAGGCGCTGGGCGAGACCCGTCGTATCAACGTCTATCGCCCGCAGCCGTGGGGGCTGGACCCGAAGGCACCGCTACCGGTGCTCTACATGCCCGACGGCGGCATCGGCGAAGACTTCCTGCATGTGGCCGGGCTGGTGCAGGTGCTCAGCGGCAACGGCAGCATGCGTCCGTTCCTGCTGGTTGGCATCGAGAACACCGAGCGCCGCCGCGACATGACCGGCCCCAGCAAGGACCCGCAGGACCAGAAGATCGCGCCGCGCATCGGCGGCTCGGCGGCCTACCGTACCTTCCTGCGCGATGAACTGATGCCGCAGGTGCGCCAGCGTTACCCGACCACCGACGAGCGCGCGCTGATCGGCGAGTCGCTGGCTGGCCTGTTCGTGGTCGAGACGCTGCTGCAGGAGCCGACGCTGTTCAACAGCTACATCGCGCTGGACCCCAGCCTGTGGTGGAACCGTGGCGCAATGCTGGCCGGCGCGGCCAAGCAGCTGCCGGCGGTGACGCGTGCGCAGCCGCGCGTGTTCCTGGCCAGCAGTGGGCAGCCAGAGCTGGCTGCGTCCGCCGCGCAGTTGGCCACGCTGCTGCAACAGGCGTCGCCGTCGCCGCTGGTGAAGTACCTGCCGTTGCCGGAGGAAACCCACGCCACGATCTATCATCCGGCCGCGTTGCAGGCGCTGCGCACGCTGTTCCCGGCGCCGCCGCCGGCCTCGCCCTGACCGCACTGGTACCCGCCTGCACACCATGCAACGATGCGGCAGCGGCGCCATCGGGTGCGCCGCCCGCAACGGGAGCGTGTGGATGCAGCGTGTGCGTGGATGGAGTGTGGCGGCCTGCCTGGCCGTGAGTGGCTGTGCGATGTCGGTGGCGCCGCCCGCAATGCAGAGTGAAGCGAAGGACAGTGCGCCGACTGCCACGCCGGGTGTGGTGCTGCTGGACACCGAAGCGCTGCGCGTGCACGACCCGGTCGGCCGCGACTATCCGGTCTGGGTGGCGCTGCCGGCCGACTATGCGGCGCATCCGGAAAAGCACTACCCGGTGCTGTACGTGACCGATGCGCTGTACAGCTTCCCGCTGGTGCGCAGCGTGCGCAACATGGTCGGGCAGAAGGGCGTCAACATCGAGGATTTCATCCTGGTCGGGCTGCCGCCGCAGGAAGGCCTGACCTCCAAGCAGAGCCGCTCGCGCGATTACACGCCCAGCGACCCGGCGCGTACCGATCCGCGTGATTACAGCGATGACGTCAGCTACGGCGGCGCGGCGCACTACCGCGATTTCCTCGCTGGGCAGGTACTGCCGATGATCGATGCGCGCTACCGCACCGATCCGGCGCGGCGTGCCTATGCGGGTCATTCCTATGGTGGCCTGTTCGGCGCCTATGTGCTGACCACGCGCCCGGACATGTTCCGCACCTACATCCTGTCCAGCCCATCGCTGTGGTTCGACGACCATCGGGTGCCGCGCATGCAGGCCGAAGCCAAGGCGCCGGCGCAGCCGACCACGGTGGTGCTGTCGGTGGGCAGCTTTGAAACGGTCAAGCCCGAACTGCGCTACTTCACCCGCAACGACATGCTGCGCCACAACGCCGAATTCGCCGAGCAGCTGCGCAGCAGCGGGCGATCGTTGAAGGTGGAGAACATGGTGATCGATGACGAGGATCACTTCACCGTCTACCCGGACATGATCACCCGCGCACTGCTGAAGGTGTTCCCGGGTACCGGACCGTACAGCAGCGGTTGATGAATGCCTCAGGCCGCCTGTGCATCCGGCCCGGTCAACACGCCCACATCGGCGTGCCGGAAGCACAGCCGGATGGCGTCGAGCAGCTCGCTCATGTTGTACGGCTTGGGCAGGAAATGGATGCCGTCGCGCAGCTGCGGCAGCACCTGGTGCTGGTCCATGCCCGACGTCACCAGGATCGGTAGCTGGGGATAGAGGCCGCGGACCCGGTTGGCGGCTTCAATGCCACTGATCGCTCCCAGATTCACGTCGGTGAACAGCAGGTCGAAACGCTCACCGGCGGCCAGCAGGCCCAGCGCCGCTTCGGCAGAGCTCACGCCCACTACGTGGCAGGCCTGGCTTTCCAGCGCCAGCCGGCTCAGTTCGCGGGTTTCCTCGGCGTCCTCGATGAGCAGGACGCGGGGTTCAACGTGGCGCTTGGACAGCAACATGACGCGACAACTCCGGACAGCAACGGTGAAAAGGCGCGCAAGTATGCGCAAGCCGGTAGTGATCCCGACGTGCACGGCAAGCTAAGCGGGCGTTACAGGGCTCTCTGGCGCCGGAGCCGCACGTGCCAGGCCAGCACCGCGACCGCGAGCAGGGCGGTGCCGATGCGCAGGCTGGTGGGCTGCCAGCCCAATGCGAGGGCGTCATCGAGGCTGAACACATTCCAGGCCAGGTTCATCGAAACATGCAGGACCAGGCCGCACCAGAGCGTGTTGCCGTCAAGGTGGTCGAGCCAGGCGAAGATGAAGCCGCCCACGGCGATCACCGCGCCGACGAACAGCGCGATGCCGCCGCCGTCGAACCCGCCGAAGCCGAGCCAGTGCACCATGCCGAACAACAGCGCCTGCGGCAGTGCAAGCCATGGCCAGGGGCCGCGCACGATCTTCACCAGCAGCACGAAGCCCAGGCCGCGGAAGAGCACTTCCTCGGCCAGCGGGAACAGCACCGCCAGCATCGTGGCATCCAAGGCGGTCAGTGCCCTGTTCGGTGCTCCGAGCAGCGCCAGGCCCAGCCAGCACGGCAGGCTGGCCAGCAGCACCCACATGGGGCCGCTCCAGCCGTTGCCGCGCAGCCCCAGGCTGGCCATCAGGCCCATGTCACGGGGCCGCAGCAGCGCGGCCAGCAGCAGTGCCACCAGTACCGCCAGCGCGTTGTCCAACAGGCTGC
Source organism: Stenotrophomonas sp. YJH_SMC_133 (assembly GCF_059370655.1). Classification (NCBI taxonomy): domain Bacteria; kingdom Pseudomonadati; phylum Pseudomonadota; class Gammaproteobacteria; order Lysobacterales; family Lysobacteraceae; genus Stenotrophomonas; species Stenotrophomonas sp. YJH_SMC_133. The sequence continues at coordinate 269,032 of NZ_JCAFTW010000008.1, forward strand.
CGCCATAGGGGATGGGCAGTGCGGGAATCGGTGTGCCGATGGATGCGGCGATATCGCGCAGGTTCAGGCCAAGGCCGACACCCAGCAGCACCAGCAACAGGCGCGCGGTGGTGGGCAGGCGGGACAACACGGTCATGTACGCATTCCCTGCGGAACAAGGGCGCAGTGTGCCCCGCGGTACGCATGTGGGCACACGCCGGAAGTCCCTGTGCCATCGGTCACGTGTTGCCGCACAGTCATCGCGGCGCAGGTACAGTCGAAACCAGACCGACAGGAGCAATGCCGATGCTGTGCCCCGTGTGCAAGACCCAGACGCTGCAGATGGCCGAACGCCATGGCATCGAGATTGATTACTGCCCGAGTTGCCGCGGTGTGTGGCTGGATCGTGGCGAGCTGGACAAGATCATCGAACGTGCGGGCGCCGGTGCTGCAGTACCTCCGCCAGCGCCCGTGCAGGCTCAGCCGGCGTCCGCGCCGCCACCGGTGATGCACCGTGATACCCGCCACCTTGGCCAGCGCTACGAGGACAACCGGGGACACGGCTACAGGAAAAAGAAGAAGGACAGCTTCCTGTCGGAGTTGTTCGATTTCTAGTTTGTAGCGTAGAGCCATGCTCGACTTTTGGCGGTGACAGTCGAGCAAGCTTGACTCTACATGGGGCGCGTGATCACGGCCGCCGCAGGATGAACTCGCGGTCGCGCGTGGCACCGACGATGAAGTCGTACTCGCCAACCTTGCTGCAGCCATAGCGCGCGTAGAAGCGCTGTGCGCCGAAATTCTCTTCCCACACGCCCACCCACAGGGTGCGGCGCTGCGGCTGGTCCAGCCACGCCATGAATGTGTCCATCATGCGTGCACCATGTCCGCCGTTCTGGTGTCCGGCCAGGATGTAGAACCGCTTCAGTTCGATGTCACCCTCGCATGCATCCGTGTGCGGCAAGGTGTTGGCGCCGGCGGCCAGGTAGCCGACCACGGCGTCACCGTCCAGCAACAGCCAGATGGCACTGCGTGGGTCGGACAGTTCGATGCGCTGCGGTTCGCTGCTGTAGTGCGCCTGCAGGAAATCGTGCAGCTCCTGCGGCGGATAGGAATCGCCCCAGGTTTCGTTGTACGTGGCGATGGCGATCGCCGACAGCGCGTCGACATCGGCAAGGGTGGCGCGGCGGATCTGCAACGACATGGCGGTGCCTGCATTGGAACGTGGCGCAGTGTAGCCGGCCCCGGCGGCTGCCGGGGCTGGCCATTGCTCACGATCTGCTGCTCAGAACCACATGCGCACGCCGGCCACCCAGCGCGTGTCGCGCGCGTGGTCACCGGCATAGTCGGCGGTGTCGCCAAAACTGCGTTCGTGACTGATGCCGATGTAGGGCGCGAAGCGACGGCTGAACTCGTAGCGCAGGCGCAGGCCGGCCTCTACCTTGTTAAGGCCACGGCCGATGCCGTACTCCTGCTCGTCCTTGGCCGCAACGGTAGCTTCCAGCAGCGGCTGCAGGATCAATCGGTTGGTCAGCAGTACGTCGTACTCGACCTCGGCCTTGGCCAGCACCTGGCCGCCGGAGCCCATGTACAGCGTGGCCGAGCTTTCGAACTTGTACGGCGCCAGACCCTGGATGCCGATGGCCGCCCATGTGCGCGAGTCGGACGGGCGGAAGTCCTGGCGCACGCCGACCAGCACGTCCCACCACGGCGACACGCTGCGGCCATACAGTGCTTCCAGTGACGACGATTCGGTGCGGCCGCGGCCGCGTTCGCCATCGGTGCGCAGCCACAGGCGGTTGATGTTGCCGCCGACCCAGCCGGTGGCTTCCCATGCCTGGCCGTTGCTGCTCTTGCCATCCCAATGCTCAAGCCGGTCGATCAGCAGCAGGCTGTTGATCTCCGGCGCGTGTTCCATCGCGCCATGCGCGATCGGCGGGAAGGCGGCGGCGCGGTCGGCATCGGTCGGGACCGGGATCGGTTCGCGCGGTTCGGTGGGTGCAGGCGTGCCGTGGCCCATCGCCCCGTGGTCCATCTGCGAATGGTCCATCGCCGCTGGCTGCATCGCGCCATGGTCCATCTTCGAGTGGTCCATCGTGGAGTGGTCCATGCCGGCCTGATCCGCCGCACCCATGTCCATCTCCGAATGATCCATCTTTGAATGATCGACCGATTCGGCCGGGGTCTTCGCGCTCTTCGCAGGCACGTTCATCGCGCCCATGTCATGGCCGGCGTGCGACTGCGCGAACACCGGCAACGCGGCGGCCAGGCCCAGGGCCAGCAGGCTGGGGGAAAGCAGTGAGCGGCTCATTCTTCGATCCTCACTTCGCGCATCATGCCTGCTTCCATGTGGTACAGCAGATGGCAGTGGTAGGCCCAGCGGCCGAGTGCATCGGCGCGCACGCGATAGCTGCGGCGGGTGCCCGGCGGCATGTCGATGGTGTGCTTGCGGACCTGGAACTCACCTTGCGCGTCTTCCAGATCGCTCCACACGCCGTGCAGGTGGATCGGGTGCTGCATCATGGTGTCGTTGACCAGCACGATGCGCATGCGCTCGCCGTAGTTCAGCCGCAGCGGCTCGGCGCTGGCGAACGGGACGCCATCGAACGACCAGGAGAACTTCTCCATGTGGCCGGTCAGGTGCAGCTCGATCTCGCGGCTCGGCTCGCGGCCATCCGGGTCTTCGAACAGGCTGCGCATCGCACCGTAGGTCAGCACCTGGCGGCCGTTGCCGCGCAGGCCGATGCCAGGGTCGTCCAGCTTCGGCTCGGTGGCCGAACTCTGCATGTCCACCAGCGGGTTGTTGCGCTCGCTGGCCGGATGCTTCGGTACCTTGCTGGCGGTACCGCCGCCGCCGTGCGCACCGTGGCCCATGCTGGCGCCGCAGCTACCTTCCGTGCCCTTCATTGCGGCCATGTCGTGGCCACCATGGCCACCACTGCCCATGTCGTGCCCCATGTCGCTCATCGTCAGCAACGGGCGTGGGTCTCGCGCGGGAATCGGTGCCTGCAGCCCGTGGCGTACCGCCAGCGTGCCGGCAGCGTAGCCGGTGCGACCCATGTCCTGGCAGAAAATGGTGAACGCATCCTGGCCGGTGGGTTCGACCAGCACGTCGTAGGTTTCGGCGGGAGCGATGCGGAATTCGTCGATGCTGACCGGGTGGATGTACTGGCCGTCAGCGGCCACCACGGTCATCTTCAAACCGGGGATGCGCACGTCGAAGTAGGTCATCGACCCGCCGTTGATGAAGCGCAGCAGCACCTTTTCGCCACTGCGGAACAGGCCGGTCCAGTTGCCGGCCGGGGCGGTGCCGTTCATCAGGTAGGTGTAGGTATGCGCGTTGATATCGGAGATATCGGTGGGCGTCATCCGCATCCGCCCCCACATGCCACGGTCGGACAGCGCGGCTGACCAGCCCTCGCGCTTCACGTCACGCAGGAAGTCGGGCAGGGTGCGCTTGTAGTAGTTGTCATGCTCGGCGAGCTTCTTCATGCGGCGGAACAGCGCGCCAGGGTCCATGTCGGTCCAGTCGGACAGCATGATCACGTGCTCGCGGTCGTGCCGGTAGGGCGCCGGTTCGGCCGGATCGATGATCAGCGCGCCGTACAGGCCGGCCTGTTCCTGGAACATCGAGTGGCTGTGGTACCAGTAGGTGCCCGACTGCTTCAGTTCGAAGTGGTAGTGGTAGGTCTCGCCGGGGCCGATGCCGTTGAAGCTCAGGCCGGGCACGCCGTCCATGTTGGCCGGCAGCAGGATGCCGTGCCAGTGGATCGAGGTCGGGTGGCGTTCCAGGGTGTTGCGCACGAACAGGTCCACGGTCTGGCCTTCGCGCCAGCGCAGGATCGGTGCCGGCAGCGAGCCGTTGACAGTGATCGCCGGGCGGGTGCGGCCGGTGAAATTGGCCAGCGATTCGCCGATGGCCAGTTCGATACGGGTGTCGCTGAGCACGGCGGGGGCACCGGCCAGCCGTGGGGCGGCAGTGGCGGCGGCGAGCGCGCGCTGCGGCACGCCGACAGCGGCGATGCCGGCAACCACGCCACCGGCGGCCAGGCCCTGCACGAACAGGCGGCGCGACGGCATGGGCACAGCGCCCGGACCGGGGGGAATGCGGGTATTCATGGTGGTGACTCCAGACACGTAAAGACGCCGGCAGGTGGCCGGCTCCGGTGCGCAGGGCGCACAGTGCGTGTGGAATCAGCCGATGGGAGGGCGTGAGATCGGCGGCAGCGGCGGCGACGGGCGGCCGGTGGCCGGCATCGGCTGCGGTGCCAGCGACAACGCCGGGCCGGCCATGAACGGCAACGCCTGCACCACCAGCAGCGGGTGCTGGGCGCAGCTGCGCACGCAGTCCTTGATCTGGCAGTGGGCGTCGTGGGCGGGGGCCTTGGCCTGCGGGGCCTGATCGGCCTGCATGGCGGCGTGGTGGTGGCAGTCGGCATTGCCGCCTTCAAGGGCGGCTGCCGCGTGGGCCATCCGGCCCATTTCCTCGTGACCGCTGGCCATGGCCGCGTTCAGCCCGTTGAGCAGCAGGCTGAGCATGAGCACGACACGGAGCAGGGTCGAGGCGAGGGACATGGCGCTAATCTAGCCGCAAGCGGCCGTGGATGCACTTCCGGCTGAATGGCCGGTTCAAGGTTGGACCTGCACCAATGTAGAGCCGAACCCGCGCTCGGCTGCTTCTGCGGCCACGGCAGCCGAGCGTGGGCTCGGCGCTACAGGGAGCCGGGCGTTACCCTTCTTCGCGCACGATCTCGACCAGGCGCGGGCCGTAGCGGCTCAGCTTGGTGCCGCCGATGCCGCCGACCCGGGCCAGTTCATCCAGGCTGGTCGGGCGCTGCTCGGCGATGTTGCGCAGGGTGCTGTCGTGGAAGATCACGAAGGCAGGCACGTTCTGTTCGCGCGCCAGTTCGGCACGCAGGCCGCGCAGGGCGTTGAACAGTGCCAGGTCCTGCGGCAGTACCGACAAGCCGGTGCGCTGCGCACTGCGCTCGCGTCCGCTGGTGCTGCTGGCCGGGTCGCGGCGCATGCTGATCTGGCGGCGGCCGGTCAACACGTCACGGCTGGCATCGGTCAAACGCAGGCCACCGTGGCCCTCGCTGTCCACTTCCAGCAGGCTGGCGGCGACCAGCTGGCGGAACACGCTGCGCCAGGTGCGCGCATCCAGATCGCGGCCGATGGCGTAGGTGCTGAGCTTGTCGTGGCCCTGCTGCTTCACCTTCTCGTTCTCGCTGCCACGCAGGACGTCGATCAGGTGGCCGACGCCGAAGCGCTGGCCAGTGCGGTAGACACAGCTCAGCGCCTTCTGCGCCGGAATGGTCGCGTCCCACGAGGCCGGCGGCGTCAGGCAGTTGTCGCAGTTGCCGCACGGCTGGGGATAGGTCTCGCCGAAACCGGCCAGCAGCACCTGGCGGCGGCACTGCATGGATTCGCAGTAGCCCAGCAGGTGATCGAGCTTGCCCCGCTCCAGCTGCTTGCGTTCTTCGCCGGCCTCGGATTGTTCGATCATCTGCTTGAGCAGTACCACGTCGCCCAGGCCGTAGCACAGCCAGGCCTCGGCAGCTTCGCCATCACGACCAGCGCGGCCGGTTTCCTGGTAATAGCCTTCCATCGACTTGGGCAGGTCGGTATGCGCGACAAAGCGCACGTCCGGCTTGTCGATGCCCATGCCGAAGGCGATGGTGGCGCACATGACGATGCCGTCCTCGCGCAGGAAGCGGCGCTGGTTGTTCGCGCGCACTTCCGGCGGCAGGCCGGCGTGGTAGGGCAGGGCGTTGAAGCCCTGGCCGCAGAGGAATTCAGCGGTCTCCTCGACCTTGCGCCGCGACATGCAGTAGACGATGCCGGCCTCGCCACGGTGGCCGCGCAGGAAATCGGTCAGCTGCTTGCGCGCGTTGTCCTTCTGCACCACGGTGTAGCGGATGTTGGGGCGGTCGAAGGAGCTGACGAAGTGGCGTGCTTCCTGCAGGTCGAGGCGCTCGGCGATCTCGCGCTGGGTCGGCGGGTCGGCGGTGGCGGTGAGCGCGATCCGCGGAATCTGCGGCCAGCGCTCGTGCAGTACGGTCAGCTGGCGGTATTCCGGGCGGAAGTCGTGGCCCCACTGCGACACGCAGTGGGCTTCGTCGATGGCGAACAGGGCGATCTGGCTGCGCGACAACAGCGACAGGAAGCGGCCGGTCAGCAGCCGCTCGGGAGCGACATAGAGCATGTCCAGCTCACCCGCGAGCAGTTCGCGCTCGACGCGGCCGGCGGTCTCGGCATCCAGGGTTGAATTCAGGTACTCGGCACGCACGCCGAGCTGGCGCAGGGCTTCGACCTGGTCCTGCATCAGCGCGATCAGCGGCGAGATGACGATGCCACATCCGTCACGCAGCAGGGCCGGGACCTGGTAGCACAGCGACTTGCCACCGCCGGTGGGCATCAGTACCAGGGCATCATGACCGGCAGCCACATGCTCCACGATGTCCTGCTGCGGACCACGGAAATCGTCGTAACCAAAGACGCGTTGGAGCAGGTCGTGCGCGGGACGGGAAGCCATCCGGCTAGTTTACCTCCCGGAGGCGGCGGCAGGGCTGCGCCCTGCACCTGCTACAAGCCAGAGCAACGTCAAAGGCAACAGCCGGCTCTGGGGTGATTCGTGGTTTGGTGGGGCGGTGTCGGAGTGCGGGGACGCCGCAAGTACGTCCGTGTAGGCTTGGCAGCCGCATCCATGCGGCTGACACCCCGCAATCCGACACCGCCCCACCTTCGACAGTTTCCCGCGGCCGTTGGTGGGTGTCGACCTTGGTCGACACCTCTGTCAGATATCGAATGAATTCATCCGTGTCGACCAAGGTCGACACCTACCAGAGCGGACGCTGTTCCAGCAGATCGCGGAAAACTGTCGAAGGCGGGGTGGGTCCGGTGGCAGGGGTGTCCGCGGCATGGATGCCGCGGCCAAGCCCCCAAGGACGGGTTTACGGCGTCCCCTGCCACCGGACCCACCCCGCCAGCCCACAGATAGCCAGCTTTTGACGTTGCCGTTGCCTCGGCGGGTGCAGGGCGCAGCCCTGCCGAGCCCCCCAACTCTTACTGGAGCAGAGAACGCAGCATCCAGGCGTACTTCTCGTGGGTCTGCAGCCGCTGGGTCATCAGATCCTCGGTCGGGGCGTCGTCACCCTTGGCCGCCACCTCCAGCACTTCACGTGCCGTACGGCAGACCGCTTCGTTGGCGACCACCAACTGGCGTACCATTTCACGCCAGTCCGCACTGTCGGTCAGGCCCGGTTCCTCGGCGATCGAGGTCAGCGCAGCGAATTCCCGGTAGGAGCCCGGGGCATTGAAGCCCAGCGCGCGGATGCGCTCGGCCACGTCGTCCAGTGCCGCCCACTGCTCGGTGTACTGCGTCTCGAACATGGTGTGCAGCGAGTTGAACATCGACCCGGTCACGTTCCAGTGGAAGTTGTGCGTCTTCAGGTAGAGCGTGAACGCATCGGCCTGGAAGCGCGACAGACCGTCGGCGATCTTCTTGCGGTCGCCCTGGGTGATCCCGATATCGATGTTCGGTGCCGACGGTGCCGCCGCAGCAAGCTTCTGCTTTCCGGTCTTGGCCTTGGTCGTGCTCTTGGTCTTCGCCATGGGGTTCCTCCTTGTGGAATCGTTGGCCTTCACAATAAACCGGTCGTGATGACTGGTCGCTTTCAAAGTTTTGAACGAACCGATTGATGAACTCTATCGATAAAAATCCATCGCCCCGCCTGCGCCAACAGCGTGCCGCCATCGACGGCGCCATGAGCCGCGACCGGGGCCGTTTGCTGGGAATGCTCTCGCGTTGCCAGGCCAAGCCCCAGGATGCGGCACTGGCCGCCACCTTCGAGCAGGCCTTGCAGGCGTCGGTGCAGCGCCGGCAGGTGCGGGCGCAACAGCAGCCGTCCATTACTCTGGACCCGCAGCTGCCGATTGCGCGTGAAGCCGACGCCATCATCGGGCTGATCCGCGAACATCAGGTGGTGGTGATCGCCGGTGAAACCGGCTCGGGCAAGACCACCCAGCTGCCGAAGCTGTGCCTGGCTGCCGGCCGTGGCCAGGCCGGCATGATCGGCTGCACCCAGCCGCGACGGATTGCCGCACGTGCGGTGGCCAGCCGCGTGGCACAGGAACTGCAGAGTGAACTGGGCCAGCTGGTCGGCTACCAGGTGCGCTTCAATGACAAGGTCAGCGAAGACAGCCGCATCAAGTTCATGACCGACGGCATTCTGCTGGCGGAGATCGCCAGTGACCGCTGGCTGTCGAACTACGACACGATCATCGTCGACGAGGCGCACGAACGCAGCCTCAACATCGATTTCCTGCTGGGCTACCTGAAGCAGCTGCTGCGCAAGCGCCCGGACCTGAAGCTGATCGTCACTTCGGCCACCATCGACACCGAGCGCTTCGCCCAGCATTTCGACAATGCGCCGGTGATCAGCGTCGAAGGCCGTACCTATCCGGTGGAAGTGCGCTACCGCGCGCTGGAAGGCGAGGGCGAAGACCAGGGCGAACGCACCGTCAACGACGCCATCGTGTCGGCCATTGACGAGATCACCCGCCTGGATGCGCGCGGCGACGTGCTGATCTTCCTGCCGGGCGAGCGCGAGATCCGCGATGCGCACCAGTCGCTGGAACGGCGCAAGTACCGCAATACCGAGGTGCTGCCGTTGTACGCGCGGCTGTCCAACCAGGACCAGGACCGGGTGTTCAACCCCGGGCCGAACCGGCGCATCGTGCTGGCCACCAACGTGGCGGAAACCTCGCTGACGGTGCCGCGCATCCGTTACGTGGTCGATCCGGGCTTCGCCCGCGTCAAGCGCTACAGTCCGCGCAACAAGCTGGACCGCTTGCACATCGAGCCGATCTCGCAGGCCAGCGCCAACCAGCGCAAAGGTCGCTGCGGACGTATCGCCGAAGGTATCTGTTACCGCCTGTACGCCGAAGCCGATTTCCAGGCGCGGCCCGAATTCACCGATCCGGAAATCCGCCGCTCCAGCCTGGCCGGGGTGATCCTGCGCATGCTGCAGCTGGGCCTGGGCCGCATCGAGGAATTCCCGTTCCTTGAGGCGCCGGACGAGCGTGCGGTGGCCGATGGCTGGCAGCAACTGACCGAACTGGGCGCGATCGACGCCGAGCGGCGCATGACTACCATCGGCAAGCAGATGGCACGCCTGCCGGTGGACGTGAAGCTTGCGCGTATGCTGGTGGCCGCGCAGGCCGCAGGCTGCCTGCGGCCGATGCTGGTGATCGCCTCGTTCCTGGGCATCCAGGACCCGCGCGAACGCCCACCCGAAGCGCGTGGTGCGGCCGACAGCGCGCACGCGCAGTTCGCCGATGGCCGCTCCGAGTTCGTTGGCGTGCTGCGCCTGTGGGATGCCTACCGGCAGGCCCATGAAGACCTGACCCAGTCCAAGCTGCGCGACTGGTGCGGACGTCATTTCCTCGGCTTCCTGCGCATGCGCGAGTGGCGCGAGCTGCATCGCCAGCTGCGGCTGCTGTGCGAGGAACTGGGCTGGAAGGAAGAGGCCAGCGAGGCGTCGATGGCGCCGTTGCTGGCCGGCAGCAGTGCGCCGGCACCGGCGCGTGACGACGCGGCGGCGGTGAAAGCCACCCGGGGCCAGCTGCACCGCGCCGCGCGCCTGGCCCGCGAAGGCAAGGCCGAGGCCGCACCGGCGCCGGTGGCCGTGCGCGCGCAGAAGGAACAGGCGCCGGTTGGCGGCGGTTTCAGCGAACGTGTACGCGCCGCCGCCTACCAGACCCTGCACCGGGCGCTGGTGGCGGGCCTGCCGACGCAGATCGGCCACCGCACCGAGAAGGGCGATTTCCAGGCGCCACGCCAGCGCCGGTTCCTGCCGTTCCCGGGTTCGGCGCTGTCCAAGCGGCCGCCGCCGTGGCTGCTGGTGGCCAACCTGCTGGATACGCAGAAGGTGTGGGGCATGACCCTGGCCGCGATCGAACCGGACTGGGTGATTGCCGAGCTGCCGCACCTGCTGCTGCGCAAGCACTTCGATCCGCACTGGTCGCGCGCGCAGGGACAGGTGCTGGCCTCCGAGCAGATCAGCCTGTTCGGCCTGGTGCTGGCGCCGAAGAAGCCGGTGCATTACGGCCGCATCGAGCCGGGCGAGGCACATGACATCTTCGTGCGCCAGGCATTGGTGACCGGCGAGATCAACACCCGCGCCAGTTTCGTGGCCGACAACCAGAAAGTGCTGGAGGTCGCCCGCGAGGAGGAAGCCAAGCTGCGTCGCGCCGGCATCGTCGCCGACGAGGACTGGCAGGCGCGCTGGTACCTGGACCGGGTGCCGCCGCAGATCCATTCGGCTGCGGGCCTGGATACCTGGTGGAAGGGACTGGCACCGGAACAGCGCAAGGCGCTGCACTGGTCGCTCGCAGACTTGCTGCCCGGCGAGGGCAGTGAGCAGGAGCGCTACCCGAAATACCTGGCGCTGGGCCAGGCGCGGTTGCCGCTGCACTACCGCTTCGAGCCGGGTGCCGACGATGACGGCGTGACCCTGGACGTGCCGCTGCACCTGCTCAATGCATTGGACCCGGTGCAGCTGGGCTGGCTGGCGCCGGGCTTCGTCGCCGACAAGGCCTCGGCACTGATCCGCAGCCTGCCCAAGGCAATGCGTCGCAACTACGTGCCGGCGCCGGACTTCGGCCGCGCGTTCTACGAGGCGTTCCCGCAGCCCAGCGCCGATGCCATCACCGGCGAACTGGCGCGTTTCCTGTCACGTGCAACCGGTGCCACCGTGACCGCGCTCGATTTCGAGCCCGGTTCGATCGAGCCGCATCTGCACATGAACCTGCGGCTGCGCGACGAGCAGGGCAAGGTGCTGGCCACTTCGCGTGATCTGGACGCACTGCGCGCGAAATTCGGCGGTCGTGCCGGCGATGCCTTCGCTGCACGCGCTGGCCGCGAGATGGCGGCCGATGGCCTGCGCACGTTCCCGGCCATGCCGATACCGCTGCAGGTACCCGGTGAAGCCGGCGTTCCGGCCTATCCGGCGTTGCTGGACGAGGGTGACAGCGTGGCGCTGCGCATCTTCGCCGATCGGCAGCAGGCACAGGAGGCTCACCCGCTGGGCGTGCGCCGGCTGCTGGAGATCGCCCTGGCCGAGAAGGTCAAGCAGGCGCGCAAGCAGCTGCCGGTGGGCGCCAAGACCGGCCTGTTGTATGCGGCGATCGAGTCGCAGGAGCGCCTGCGTGGTGACCTGGTGGATGCGGCAATGAACGCGGTGTTGGCGGAGGGCCTGGAAGACATCCGCGATGCGGCGGCCTTCGAACAGCGCCGTGAGCATGCGGCCAAGGCCCTGTTCGGCGAGGCCATGTCGCGGCTGAAACTGGCCGAAACCATCCTGGCGCTGGTGGCGGAACTGAAGCCGATGCTGGAAGCACCGTTGATGGGTTGGGCGCGCGGCAACCTGGACGACATGGAAGCGCAGCTGTCCGGGCTGATCCACCCCGGTTTCCTGCGCGATACGCCGGCCGACGCGCTGGCGCAGTATCCGCGTTACCTGAAGGCGATGATCCTGCGCACCGAACGCGCCAAGCGTGATCCGCCACGTGACCAGGCACGCATGCTGGAACTGCATCCGTTCCTGGAAGCGCTGGAAACGGCAGAGCAGCAGGGCCTGCGCGATCGCCCGCAATGGCAGGCACTGCGCTGGGACCTGGAAGAGCTGCGGGTGTCGCTGTTCGCGCAGGAGCTGGGGGCACGTACCGGCATTTCGGCGAAGAAGCTGGCGCAGCGGGTGACGGCACTGCGCCAGGCCTCGTAACCCCCGACCGACCCCGCCGGACGATGACCGGCGGGGTACGGTGGGATGTCATCCACGCGTGGCGTGGATCCACTACTTGGAGCGGCGCACCTTGGGCTGGCTGTTCACGCCTTCCACCTTCATGTACCACACGCCCATCACGCCGGGCTTGATGCTGACCTTGGGCGATTGCTTGCGCACGCCGACCACGCTGGTGCTGTCGGTCTGCTCCCATTCCTGGCCGTTGTCCAGCACGTAGACGCGGCCCTTGCCGAAGCCACGGAACTCGCCCTGCAGCACGCCGGTGATCGGCTCGTTGCTGCCGAAATCGAAGAACCCGCGGTTCTTCACGATCACTTCCTGGCGGCCCTGTTCGCGGGCTTCTTCGCGTACCGCTGCCACAGCCTGGGTCGTCGCCGCTTCAACCTTGCCCTGCAGCCAGCGGTTGAGCGTGGCCAGTTCCTGCGCGCTCAGCTTGTCCAGGCCGGCCGCCTTGAATTCGGTCGGCGACATCTGCTGCTGCAGGTCACCGTCCACCACGCGCTGGGCCAGCGCAGGCGCCGACAGGGACAGCAGCAGTGCGGCGCAGGCCAGCAGCCGTGGACGGAAACGTGGGGCGATCGAGGGCATGGCGGAACTCTCCTGGGTTTGCCGGCGAGTGTAGCGGCATGTCTTCATGCCGGGTGATGGTGGCTGCGGTGATTGTCCCTGAACGGCGCCGGCGCTAGTGTAGGAACCTCTGTCTTGCCTGCTCGATGCTGTGAACCGCGCTTCTGTCCCCGGCCTGGATGCCTTGTTGAACCGTCCCTCCGCCGCGGTGCTGCCCGCTCCGCTGCGCCAAGCCCTGCGCGAAGACTGGGAAGCACCGGAGTGCGACCACCAGATGCGCGCCAGCTGGTCGGTGCTGGGCGATACCCTCGATGCACTGTCGATGCTCTCGGCCGACGAAGGCGCGGTGGTTGCCGCGCTGTTGTTCGACCTGCCCGGCCTGCGCGCCAGCCTGGACCAGCTGCCGCTGGGCAACCACAAGGCGGCGGTGATCGGCCTGCTCGACGGCCAGGACGCCGCCGATCCGGTCTGGGCGCTGCATGCTGGCCGCGAGGCCGGGCGCAACAGCGAGGGCCTGCGCCGCCTGCTGCTGGCGATCATCCGCGACCTGCGCGTGGTGCCGATCCTGCTGGCCCGGCAGCTGGCGAGAATGCGCGCTGCCGACAAGCTGGACGACGAGCAGCGCCGGGCGCTGGCGCAGCTGACCCGCGACATACACGCGCCGCTGGCCAACCGGTTGGGCATCTGGCAGCTGAAGTGGGAGCTGGAGGACCTGGCGTTCCGCCACCTGGAGCCGGAAACCTACCGCCGCATCGCGCGCGAAGTGGACGAAACCCGCGTGGCGCGCGAGCGCTACGTGCAGAACGTGAAGAAGCAGCTGTCGCGCGAGCTGGCCGCACAGGGCATCCATGCCGAAGTGAGTGGCCGCCCCAAGCACATCTACAGCATCTGGCGGAAGATGCAGAAGAAGCGGCTGGCGTTCGACCAGCTGTACGACATCCGCGCGGTGCGGGTGATGGTCGACGACGTCGCCGCCTGCTACGCCGCGCTGGGTGTGGTGCATGCGCTGTGGGCCCCGGTGCCGAGCGAGTTCGACGATTACATCGCACGCCCGAAGGCCAACGACTACCGTTCGCTGCACACCGCCGTGGTCGGCCCGGAAGGGCGCACGATCGAAGTGCAGATCCGCACCCACGAGATGCATTCCCAGGCCGAGCTGGGCGTGGCCGCGCACTGGAAGTACAAGGAAGGCGGCAAGGGCGCGGAAAAGTCGTTCGATCGCAAGATCACCTGGATGCGCCAGCTGCTGGAGCAGGCGCAGGACGGGCAGGGCAATGAACTGGCCGGGGCACTCGACGCCGAGCTGACCGAGGACCGGGTCTATGCGCTCAGCCCGAAGGACGAGGTGCTGGACCTGCCCCAGGGGGCCACGCCGCTCGATTTCGCCTACCAGGTACATACGATGGTGGGCCACCGCTGTCGCGGCGCCAAGGTCAATGGCCGCATCGTGCCGCTGACCTATCGCCTGCGCAGCGGCGACCGTGTCGAGATCCTCACCGGCAAGGAGGCCGACCCCCGCCGCGACTGGCTGATGCCCGCGCTGGGCTTCCTGGCCAGCAACCGCTCGCGCGAAAAGGTACGCAGCTGGTTCCACAAGCTGGACCGCGCGCGCAACGTGCAGGCCGGGCGCGAACTGCTCGAGCGCGAGCTGAAGCGCCTGGGGCTGCAGCATTCGGATCTGGCGGTGGCGGCGAAGAAGTTCCATGCCGACAGCGTTGACGACCTCTACATCCAGGTGGCGCTGGGCGACACCGGCCCGAACCAGGTCAGCCGTACGCTGCTGGAAGCAGAGCGCGCGGCCAGCCAGCCGGCCCCTGCGCCGGCGCTTCCGCGCCCGACCGCCCGCCGCGAGAACCTGGGCAAGTCCAAGTTCACGGTGCAGGGCGTGGGCAATCTGCTGGTGCAGCTGGCGCGCTGCTGCCAGCCGGTGGCCGGCGAACCGATCGTCGGCTACCTCACCCGTAGCCGTGGTGTCACCGTGCACCGGGCAGACTGTGCCGCGCTGGCCCGGCTGGCGGCCACCAGCCCGCAGCGCATCCTGCCGGTGGAATGGGGCCAGGCCGGGGGCGGCTACGAGGTGGACGTGGTGGTCAATGCGGTCGACCGCCGCTGGCTGCTGAAGGACATCACCAACCTGATCGCCCAGGAAGACGCCTACGTGCTCGACATCCACAGTGACAACGTGCGCAACAGTGGCCGTGCCCATCTGCGCCTGAGGCTGAAGGTCAGCGACTACGACCAGTTGTCGAACCTGCTGGGCAAGCTGGACGCGCTGCCGGGTGTGAGCGAGGCGCGTCGCCTCGGCTGAGCTTCACGCCGCCCCGGCTACCCTGCACGCATGGAACGCGAGCCCCCGCATCGCCCGCATGGCGCTGAACACCCTGCGCTGGATCGCGTCCGCCGCGAAGGCCGCTGGTGGTGGCTGCAGGCACGTCATGCGCGGCGGGTCTGGCGATGGGCGCTGGTCGCGGCGCTGGCGGTGTTCGTGCTGCTGGTGCTGCTGCGCAAGCCGCTGGCCGACTGGTTCTGGGACGAGCCGCAGATCGAACAGCTGCTGGTCGAAGGCGATCGCGCGCTCGCCGCCGGCCGGCTGAGTGCGGCCGACGGCAGTGGTGCGCGGGAGCGCTACCAGGCGGTGCTGGCACTGGATGGCGATCGGCCGCAGGCGCGCCAGGGCCTTGCACGAACCGCCGCGGCAGCACTGCAGCAGGCCCGCGACAAGCTGCAGGGCGACGATCTCGAGGGCAGCGCGCAGTCACTGGCGCTGGCCCGCGAGCTGCAGGTGCCGCAGGGCGACGCCGACGCCGTGGCCCGCCAACTGCAGGCGCGGCGTAGCGCCGGCGCCGGTATCGGCGCGTTGCTGGCCCAGGCCCGCAATGCGTTCGCGGCCGGCCGGCTGGACGATGGCGACAGCAGTGCGTTGCCGCTGTTCCAGCGCATCCTGGCACTGCAGCCGGACAACCTGCCCGCTCTGGAGGGGCGCGAGGATGCACTGAGCGATCTGCTGCAGCATGCGCGCGCGCTGGCCGGACGCGGGGAACTGGCTGAAGCCGCTGCGACGTTGCAGCGCGCGCGCCTGTTCGATGCAGGCCACGCCGATCTTCCCGCCAGCCAGGAGGCCCTGGCACGGGCGGTCGACGAGCGCTTGCGGCAGGCACAGCGCGCACTTCAGCGACAGCAGCTGGAACGTGCCGCAAAGGGGTTCCTGGCCGTGCTGGCGGTGGCGCCGGACGATCCCACTGCCCAGCGGGGCCGCGAGCAGGTGCTGCAGGCGGTGCTGGCGCGAAGCCAGATCCAGGCCGACGATTTCCAGTTCGAGGCGGCGCAGCGTGATGCCGTGCTGGCCGAAGCACTGGGCGCTTCGCAGGCGGCACGACAGCAACTGGTGCAGCGCCTGCAGCGTGCACGGCAGGCCCGGGAGGCACTGCAGCAGCCCGCAGTGAGCAACGCGCAGCGTGAACGCGAGCTGCGCGATCACCTGCGCCGGATCGAACGCGCCGAGCGCGCAGGCCAATGGATCAGCCCTCCGGGGCACAGCGCATTCGATGCCCTTCGCGAAGCACAGGCGCTGGCACCGCGCGATTCACGGGTGAAGGCCGCGGCCGCGCGCCTGCTGCCTGCCAGTCGCCGTTGTTTCGACGACAACCTCCGGCAGAACAGGGTGCAGGCTGCAGGTGCCTGCCTGCAGGCCTGGCAGACGTTGTCTCCCACCGCCGGCGGCCTGCCTGCGGCCCGCCAGCGCCTCGCGCAGCGTTGGATTGCGATTGGCAGCGAACGATTGGGCAACGGAGATGTCGCCTTTGCCGAACGCGCGCTCCAGCAGGCGGGCGAGCTTGGCGTCGGCCCTTCCAGCAGCGAGTACCAGCAGTTGCGGCAGCGCCTGCGCGACATCGGGGTGTCGTCGCCCTGAGCCCGCCGCTGCCGGAGGGACCGCTATAGTAGCCACCCCTCGCAACATCCCCACGGAGTGCCGATGACCGTCCTCGTTTCCGGAGCCACCAGCCAGATCGGCCGGTTCCTGCTGCCGCGCCTGGTGCAGGCGCATGGGCGGGTACAGGCGGTGAGCCGGCAACCGCAACCGGCACAGGACGGCGTGCAGTGGCTGTGCGGGGACCTGGCGGCTGCGCTGGACAGCGTGCCGTCTCCGGACTGGCAGGCGATTGCCAGCTTCGGCCCCCTTGAAGCATTGGCGCAGTGGTTGTCGCGGCAGACGGCGGCCCCCGCGCGGCAGGTTATCGCCACCAGTTCGATGAGCGTGCTGAGCAAGCAGAATTCCGAGCAGGCCGACGAGCAGGACGTCGTGGCGATGCTGCAGCGGGGCGAAGCGGGCCTGATCGCGCAGGCCGAGCGTCTTGGCATGGGCTGGACGATCCTGCGGCCGACCCTGATCTATGGGGCCGGCATCGACCGCAGCATCACCCCGATCGTGCAGCGTGCGCTGCGTCTGCGCCTGTTTCCGATTCCGCTGGTGGGAGGCCTGCGCCAACCGGTGCATGCCGACGATATCGCCCGCGCCGTGGTGGCCTGCATCGCCACCGGTGCAGCGTCGGCACGGGTGCTGGAAATCGGCGGTGGCGAGCGCCTGCCCTATCACGCGATGTTCCGCCGCGTGCACGCCAGTCTGGCACAGCCGACATTGGCGCTGCCGTTGCCGGGCGCGGCACTGCGGGGCCTGGCCGCGGTGCTGCCGCGGGCGCGTGGTCCGGTGTCACGCCTGCAGCAGGATCTGATTGCGGACAATGGCCCGCTGCAGGCGCTGCTGGACGTACATCCGCGGCCATTCCAGCCCGACGCTGGCACGTGGCGACCGATGAGCGCGGCCCAGGCCGTGCAGCGGATCGCTGCGTATCCCGGCAACGGCTAGCTGTGTAAACCCACCACGTTGTTCAGCAGGACTCTGGAAATAGGTGGCTGGCCACCGATCCCCATGTGAGGGCGGTGCCAGTTGTAGTGGTGCAGCCATTGGGTCAGCACGGAATTGCGCTGGTCCGAGGAGGCGTATTCG